>DATBQE010000184.1:0-23871 GCA_036561005.1 Burkholderiaceae bacterium
ACCGACACCGACACCGACACCGACACCGACACCGACACCGACACCGACACCGACACCGACACCGACACCGACACCGACGCCAACGCCAACGCCAACGCCAACGCCAACGCCAACGCCAACGCCAACGCCGACACCAACGCCAACGCCAACGCCGACACCAACGCCGACACCGACACCGACACCGACACCGACACCGACACCGACACCGACACCGACACCAACGCCAACGCCAACGCCAACGCCGACACCGACACCGACGCCGACGCTAACCTCAGACTCCGAGGAAGTTTTCGATGCCGGGAAATTGTTGGTTATTGCAATGGATTCGTCGTTGGACACACCGCCGAATGGCGGAAATCCGAATGGTGGTGGCAATTTGCCGAACTCATCCGGCCAACCTGACGGCGATTCCGGCGGCCCGCGCAAGCTCTACTGTAATTGATGCGCAAGCGGTGCCCGAAACGCGCCGCTGCTTGTGCCGATATTCATGCCGATATTTATGCCGTCAATTTGGCCGCAGAAAGCCGCTGACTATGTGAAGCATTCCAGCGCGATAGTCTGCGGCGCATGCGGCCGTGCGAAAGGCGCTAGGCAGTGGCGCGGTGTGCCGATATTTTGCCAGCGGGACAGCAGGCTTCTGCTCCCTTGTCGGCGTCACATTGTTGTCCCGCGAAGACGAATAGGGCGATGTCTCGGCTACCACACCGGCTGCGCTGAAGCGAAAATTGTCATTCGCGCTTGCGCCGATGCTGGCCTTATTTTTTTTTCGCCAGACGTTGCTGCTGCTTTCTCTGGGTTTGGTCCTTGCTTCGCTTGGCCTCAAACAGCGTGACCGCATCCTTCTTTGCCTGTTCTATCGTGCACATCTCGGGGCGGTCGTCATGCAATGTGAAGAAATTGGCCTCTTGCGCGTCGACCACAAGTTTGATGGCGGCTGCATCCTCGAGTTCGTAAAGCTCGGTTAGGAGGGTTGTGACCTCGTCAAGAAACGCCTCGTAAGTGAGATTTGCCATGGATTTTGCTCTTTAGCTTTACATTAATTGCCGAAGCTTACCATTTAACAATAGGCAATGAGTCGCAAGGTATCATGGTCGCATGGTCCGGATAGCAGGCTAGTGACGTCACCCGCGCCACGTTATTGGTCGAGCAGGTTGGGCCGCCGGTTCAGATACCCGCGCGGAGCGACACCGAAAAATTCAGTGTCAAGGCGTGGCCAAGCCGAATTTCTTTCTGAGCATTGCCACGCCGGGGTCGCTGGGCGCGGATGAAGTGAGTATTGCCAATTGCTTGTCGGCCTGTTCGCGTTTGCCGGCCCGCCAATAGGCGATGGCGAGATAACGGTGCACTTCAGCGAATCCGACTGTCAGTTCTTGCGCCCGTTCAAAGGCGCCGACCGCTTTGTTCGGGTCTCCCTCATTGAGGCCGGCGAGCCCGACGCCTATCCAGTAATACGGATCGCGGCTTTGACGGACCTGTAGCATCTGCGAGTATTTCGCCGCTTCCTGTTGCCGCCCTTGCGATTCCATGAGTCTGGTCAGGGAGCGCATGGCAAAAAAGTCGTCGCCGTTCAAAGCAATATCTTCAACCAAAAGCTTTTCCGCATCGGCATCGAAACCGGCCCGCACGTACAGTTGCGCCAAATTGCCGTAACTCGAGGCGTAATTGGGCGCGGCGAGAATCGCTGCCTTGAAATAGGCATAGGCCAACGAAGCTTGTTCTTTCGCCAAATATTCCGCACCCGCGTTGTTGTAATAGCGCGCAAGAATTTCGTTTTCCGACAATATCGTGCCGCGCCGCGACCAGCCGATTTCGGGGTCGAAATCGAGGATGACATCGCCTGCCTGTGCCGGATGATTCTCAAGATGCAAGCGTGCGTGTCCCTCAATGAGCAGATTGACATGTCCGGACAGAAGATCGATGCTGCCGCTCCGGCTGAAGACGGGCGATACGCGCACATCCTGCATCGCGGCCGACAATCCCAGGGCCTTGGCCAGAGCGTACGTGAGTACGGTCAGGGAAAGGCAATCGCCTTTCTTTCGGCGCCAGGTTTCTGCGGCGACTGTGGAATGGCCGGCAGAATAAGGGAAGGAACGCCGCTCGGGACCAAATACCGTGGCAATCAACAAATCCAGGCGTTCCTGATCGCTGGTCGTAACCCGGCCGGCCTCGGCCATTTCGGACAAAAGTGCGGCATCAAGCTGAAACAGGGTTTGCTTGTCGACCGCGACCGATGCCGCGTTAAATGCAAACGCCGAATCCCGCCACGGTACGTCGGCCATCGGCGCCGGCGGAGGCGGGGGCGGCGCAGATGCACAGCCGACAAGGCCGGCCGATGCGCCGGCCAATGCCATTGCGATGACGAATGACTTGACGTTCATGACGTTCAATCAACGATCCCCATGCAGCGAAATCTGCTTGCCGATAAGATTAATATACGCCTTTTTTTGCGCCGCGCACAGCCACGTTGCACCGCATGCCGCAGTGCGCTCGGGCGGACACCAGGTTGCGCCGCAGCAGGCAAATCCGGATGCTTTGCAGGATTGAGCGAGGCGTTTCCCAAACAGGAATTTTTTGCTAAAATTTTTTTGCTGTCTTTCGGTGAAGGATTGCAGAATGGATTTGTTCGACAAGCTCACATCCCAAATCGCCTGCGTCGGCATGCCGCTGTTCGCGGTCAGCCTGACTGCCGTGCCGCGTGCCAATACGCCCGTCATGCTCATGCTGCATTGGCATGGGTTCCGCAAGAATCCCGACCGGGAGCACCGCCTGCGCAATCCTCAGCCGGTGTCGGTGCCGGGCTCCGCTCTGCAGATCAATGAACCGTGGAGCGTCATTTCTGCGCTCGACCATGCGATGCTGGACGCCGCCTGGCGCCTTGGCGCCTGGGAACTGGAGCGCGACGAAAAGCGCGCCTGCAATCATGTCGGCGCAACCGACGTGGAGGCGACCGAATGCCGACAGGCGTTCGCCAGCCATCCCATGCTCGTTGACGACGGCTGGGTTGCCGAGGCCCCTGACCAGGACGAATTGATGCACCTGGGCGCGCGCGTCGGTTACATGCGCTGGCTGTTCCGGCCGGTACAGGGCGGCATTTGGGGTGCGGCATCGCATGACGATACCTTGGGCGACGACGGCAGCCGTGAACCGCCGTGCCCGGTTGCGCCGCGCGAGATGGTTGGTACACGCATTTCCAGAATGAAATACCGCCTCGGCCACAGCACGCGCATCATCCTCCCATCAACGCTACAAGAATAATAAACGGCAGAATTGCGCCATGTAGATGGCGGCGCGCGCCATTTTTCGCCCGGGAAAAAGCTTGATCGGGGCGGTGCAAAAATTTTTGCATCGAGGCCCTTGAAATCAAAAAACGCGGCCCATATTTTCCACACCGCCGGTAATTTGTTCCGGCCAAGCGCCTGCTCGCAACGGGTATTGCCCACCGTTCTGCGGCGCAAAACCTTTTTCCATAATCTGATATCGCAAAGGAGAAACTCATGCAACTCCGTCCTCTCTACGACCGGATTATCGTCAAACGGGTCGAACACCAGCGGACGACAGCTTCAGGGATCGTCATTCCCGACAACGCCGCCGAAAAGCCGGAACAGGGCGAGATTCTCGCCATCGGCAGCGGCAAGCTTTTCAATGACGGCACGGTGCGGCCGCTACAGGTCAAGATCGGCGACCATATCCTGTTTGGCAAATATGCCGGCCAGACAGTGAAATTGAACGGCGAAGAGCTGCTTGTGATGCGCGAGGAAGATGTGCTCGGCATCCTCGAAGGCACGGCCGCCGGCACGCTGAAGAAAGCCGCCTGATAACCCCTCAGTCGCTAACAAAATCTGGAGCAATAGGAGAACATCATGACTGCCAAAGATGTGAAATTTCACGACAATGCCCGCGCCCGCATCGTCAAGGGTGTCAACATACTGGCCGATGCCGTCAAGGTCACGCTCGGCCCCAAGGGTCGCAACGTGGTGCTTGAGCGCAGCTTCGGCGCGCCGCTGATCACCAAGGACGGCGTCTCGGTCGCCAAGGAAATCGAACTGCAGGACAAGCTGGAAAACATGGGCGCGCAAATGGTCAAGCAGGTTGCGTCCAAGACCGCTGATGTGGCCGGTGACGGCACCACCACGGCAACCGTGCTGGCGCAATCGATCGTGCAGGAAGGCATGAAGTACGTGGCTGCCGGCATGAATCCGATGGACTTGAAGCGCGGTATCGACAAGGCCGTGACGGCGATTGTCGAGGAACTGAAGACGATTTCCCGGCCCTGCACCACCAACAAGGAAATCGCGCAGGTGGCGGCGATTTCGGCCAACTCCGACAGCGCCATCGGTGACATTATCGCCAAGGCGATGGAGAAAGTCGGCAAGGAAGGCGTGATCACCGTGGAAGACGGCAAGTCGCTGGAAAACGAACTCGACGTGGTCGAAGGCATGCAATTCGACCGCGGTTACTTAAGCCCGTATTTCATCAATAATCACGACAAGCAAACGGCTGTCCTGGAAGACCCGCTGGTTCTTTTGCACGACAAGAAGATCTCCAGCATCCGCGATCTCCTGCCGGTGTTGGAAGATGCGGCCAAGTCGGGCAAACCGCTCTTGATCGTGGCGGAAGATATCGATGGCGAAGCACTCGCCACCCTGGTCGTCAACAGCATGCGCGGTGTGCTGAAAGTGGCTGCCGTCAAGGCGCCGGGCTTTGGCGACCGGCGCAAGGCCATGCTGGAAGATATCGCCACCCTGACCGGTGCGACGGTGATTGCCGAAGAAACCGGACGCCAGCTTGAGAAGGCCACAGCCGCCGATCTCGGCCGCGCCAAGCGGGTCGTCATCCAGAAGGAAAGTACCACCGTCATCGATGGCGCCGGCGAGCAAAAGGCGATTGAAGCACGTGTTGCTTCGATCCGCCGTCAGATCGAAGAAGCGACCTCCGACTACGACCGCGAGAAACTGCAGGAACGCGTGGCGAAGCTGGCCGGCGGCGTGGCTGTGATCAAGGTTGGCGCTGCCACCGAAGTCGAGATGAAGGAAAAGAAGGATCGCGTCGACGATGCTCTGCATGCGACCCGTGCTGCCGTGGAGGAGGGCATTGTGCCGGGCGGTGGTGTGGCCTTGTTGCGCGCGCGCGCCGCCATCAAGAGTTTGAAGGGCGACAACCACGATCAGGATGCCGGCATCAAGATCGTGCTGCGCGCACTGGAGGAACCGTTGCGTGCAATTGCCGCCAACGCAGGCGATGAGCCTTCGGTGGTCGTGGCAAAGGTCGAATCGGGCTTGAAGGACTTCGGTTACAACGCGGCCACGGGCGACTATGGCGACCTGGTGCAAATCGGTGTGATCGATCCGACCAAGGTGACGCGCACCGCGTTGCAAAACGCGGCTTCGGTCGCCGGCCTGATTCTGACCACGGACGCCACGGTGGCGGAAGTGCCGAAGGAAACCAAGGCCGCAACGCCGGCTCCGGCTGAACTCGACTATTGAGCCTGCGCGCTCCGCGAAGCGTGCATGGTTCGCGGCGAGCCATCCGGCGTGCACTGCGCCGGATGGCGCGTTGTCGCGCTTGATCTTATCGAACAGGAGGCATCATGACCCATTCTTTATCCCGCGCCAGAATCGCACTTGCCGTGGCGGCCGCGTTGGCGGGCGGCTTCCTCATTTCGGAGGCCACGCACTCGGCCAACCTGCCCGAGCGCGCAACCGCACAAGCCACACTGCCGCAGACGCATGACGTCGTCGCCGGCCTGGCCAAGCCGGCGGATTTTTCCGGCATTGTGGAAAAATACGGACCGGCCGTGGTCAACATCAGCGTCACCGGCAAGGCCGAGCGCGCCGAGCCGGTATTTCCGCAGATCGACCCCGACGATCCGTTCTATCCATTTTTCCGCCAGTTCGATCCGCGCCTGCAGCCGCATGCCGAAGGGCAGATCGTGCCGCATGCCCAGGGTTCGGGTTTCATTGTCAGTCCCGACGGCGTGATTCTCACCAACGCCCACGTTGTCAATGGCGCCGACGAGGTCACCGTCAAGCTGACCGACCGGCGCGAATTCAAGGCGAAGGTGATCGGATCGGACAAAAAAATCCGACGTCGCCGTGATCAAGATCGATGCGAAAAATCTGCCTAACGTGGTGCTGGGCGACCCGAGCCTGACCAGGGTCGGCGAGCCGGTGCTTGCCATCGGTTCTCCCTTCGGTTTTGAAAATTCTGCAACGGCAGGAATCGTCAGCGCCAAATCACGCACTTTGCCGGACGACCCGTATGTATCGTTTATGCAAACCGATGTGGCGGTCAACCCCGGCAACTCCGGCGGCCCTTTGTTCAACCTGAAAGGGGAGGTGATCGGGATCAATGCCCAAATCTATACCCATACCGGCGGCTATCAGGGGTTGTCGTTTGCCATTCCAATCGACGTTGCCAACAAGGTGCAGGCGCAACTCGTGGCGCACGGCAAGGTGACGCGTGGCCGGCTTGGCGTTTCGATCCAGGAAGTGAACCAGGCGCTGGCTGATTCCTTTGGCTTGAAGCAGACCGGCGGCGCTTTGGTTGCTTCCGTCGAAAAAGGCAGCCCGGCGGAAAAGGCGGGCATCGAAACGGGCGATGTGATCACCGGCGTGGACGGGCATGAAATCGATCACTCGGCAGAGTTGTCCGCGCGCATCTCCGAATTGACGCCGGGCACGAAAGCCAGGCTGGACATTGTGCGCAAGGGCGAGAACCGCTCACTCACGGTCGAAATCGGCGAGATGCCCAATGCCGGCGAGATTGCGCAGAGCGACAATGCAGCGGGCAAGGGCAGGCTGGGAGTTGTGGTGCGTCCGCTTGAGCCGCGCGAACGCGAGGACGGGCAAGGCGGCGTACTCGTGGAACGCAGCGGCGGAGCCGCAGCGCGCGCCGGCATCCGTCCGGGCGACGTGATCCTGTCCTTCAACGGCAAATCGGTCAAGGACCCGGAGCAGTTGCAATCCCTCGTGCAGAGTGCGGGGCACAAAGCGGCAGTGCTGATTCAACGTGACTTTGCGCACATATTCATCCCCGTCGAACTCGGCTGACAAGGTCTTCCATCTCCGTGTCCCCGCATGCTGCGGGTTGTGTGCCCGGCCCCATATCAAGGTGCCGGGTTTTTTGTGCGCAAAAATAGCCGCGCGCCCAACCGGGTCGTGCGGCACGGCATCAGGTCACGGGGATCAGGTGGCCTGTACTTCAATCCTGCGCGGTTTGGCCTTTTCGCTTTTCGGGATCACCAGCTTCAGGACGCCGTTCTTGAGTTCGGCGGCGATACGGCTGCGGTCGAGTTCCTGACCCAGTGTGAAGCTGCGGCGATAACGCGGCACGCTGACTTCGACATGGCGTGCTTCCAACTTGGGGTCCATCGTCAATGTCACCTCACCTGCAATGGTCAAGGTATCGGCATCGACGTTGACATCGAGTTTTTCTTTGGACACGCCAGGCATGTCAGCGTAAAGCGTGATGCCATTGTCGTCCTCAAAGACATCAACCGGCGGCACCATGGTTTGGTCCTCGCGCGTTTCGTTATAAATCTTGCTCATGACGTTCTCCTTTGCGTCTGTAGACTACTGTATCGCCACACGGCGCGGTTGTGCCGCCTCGCGGCGCAGAATTTTGACCTGCAGCAAACCATCGGCGTACCTTGCCGTAATGCGTTCCGTGTCGACGTCGTCGGGCAGGCTGATCGAACGGCTGAACTTGCCGCTGAAGCGCTCGTCGAGGTGTACGGCGGCTTGCTTGCCATTGCCTGGCAACTCGTTGGTGCGTTCGCCGGAAATGGTCAGCACGCCGCGCTCGACGTTGACTTCGATTTTGCTTGGGTCGAGACCGGGAGCAAATGCGACGACGTCGATCGCTTCCTGGGTGCCGCCGACATTGATTTGGGGAAAGCCGCTACGACCGCGCAGGCTGCCTGCAGAGCCGGCGAGACGCTCGGCCACGCGCTGAAGACGGTCGAATTCGGCGAACAGGTCGCCGGGAATCAAACTGCGATACATTGCGTACTCCTTTCGCGTTAATCGTTGCCGGCGGCTACAGCAAGCGCCGGCATGGTTGAAATGAACAGCCGGAATGAAAAGCCGGAATGAACTACCGGCAAAGACCGCCGCGCTTTGTCGCGGTTGCGCCTTCGTTCCTCATTTAGGTGTGGATTTTGGTATTTCAAGGGTTGGTGTATAGGTATGTCGTTACGCAGGTACGTTGCCGATCAATGCCGAGACCACAACTGCGGCGCAAAAATATTGCCCATCATAATGGCAGCAGGCGGGCACCTGTCGATCAACTTCATGTGACTTAATCGATTCCGTGCCACACGTCTGTACGCTGGCGTACGGAGCGTGCAATTCCGTGCTGCTATATTGGTCGGCCAAGCGCGCTGAAATTTTTCGAGGCTTAATTCGATCAGAACGCGTTACAAAGCGAACATGGCGACGTTGCCAAGCATGGCTGTAAAGTCGAACTGTCATCGCTCGGCGCCTGGCCCTGCTCGAATTGAAACGCAAAATAAATACAAGCGAAGGCATGGTCGGCACATCACTTGGCATTGAGTGGGAAACCGATCTCATTTGGCTGATTTTTCTCTCATGGCAGCAGCGGTGCAGCGGTCCCCCGATTGCCCATTCAACAGTGTTCATGTTTATAGGGTGAAACGCGGGCGTGAAGTTCGTCAGCGAAATTGCGGCGGCAATCGCGTCCGAAGATATTCCCTCGGACTCCAGGCAAGCCCCTGCCACGCGATTGGCAATGCGCCAGTGCGCGCACTACGTATCAGCAATGTGGCTTGGCGGGCGTTCTCGATTAACCAGGGCGGGAAAGGCGTGCCAACAAAATCCATGTGCAAGGCCATGTGGGCAATGACCGAGACAGTGTTGCACAGGAATTTTTTGAACCGAAGGTGTTCGCCCGTAGTGCAATTCGAAATCATGTTTCCAGAGAGATAGACAATGACGAAAACATCAAAACTTCCAGAGCCCGATCCAAGGCAAAATCTTTTGCTTGGCGCGCTTCCCAAGAAAGATTTGGAACGCTTGTTGCCCGACTTGCAATACGTCGAGATGCCACTGGGATGGACCATGTCGGAGTCGGGCGATCATGTGAATTATCTGCACTTTCCGGTTTCGGGAATTGTCTCGCTGATTTACATACTGGAAGACGGTTCTTCCAGCGAAGTGGCTTTGGTGGGAAACGAGGGGCTCGTCGGTGTGTCGATTTTCATGGGTGGGGAGAGCATGCCCAGCAGCACGGAAGTGCAATGTGCCGGAGCGGCCTATCGCCTTAGCCGAAAAATCATGAAGCACGAATTTTCTCTTGGCGGAAAGCTGCAACATCTTTCGCTGCTTTATACCCAGGCGTTGATCTCCCAGACTTCGCAAACTGCCGTGTGCAATCAGCATCATTCCCTTGAACAGAGGCTATGCCGATGGCTCTTGATGACTATGGATCGGCTGCATGGTGTAGAAGTAATCATTACGCAGGAAATGATCTCGAATTTGCTCGGCGTGCGGCGCGAGAGCATTACCGAGGTTGTCGGTGAGCTTCAGCGAGACGGCATTGTCAAACAAGCCCGTGGGCGCCTCCACATTTTGGACCGCCCCAACGTCGAACAGCGCGCCTGCGAGTGCTATTCGATGGTGCAAGAGGAATACAACCGCTTGTTGCCCTCTCTTGGGACACCGGTTCCCGACTCCGATCCTGAACCGTCTGCTTGAGAGAACAATCGGATACCAGCCTTTTGCAACGTCGCCCTGGCCTACACATTGAAAGCGTGGCTAGCAAGCGTGGCTAGCAGCCAAATCGCGTCGGCGCGACGCACCTGACCACGCGCGGGACGCTGGTGCCCAAAAGCGGCGATGAAATCCGCTTTATCAACAAGCGCGCAGAACTGAAGAGGGCGAGCTGCAGGAAGCGACCGCAGCGGATGCGGTGCGCTCATGGCGCAATTTCCATTGGCTACGGGCAATCGGAAACGGTGAACGGGAGCGAGACCGAGATAGGTACCGGTAGGGGCGAGACCTTGGTCAGGGATAGGACTTGCTGCTGACAGATCAGGACAATGGGCGCATCAAGTGGGACCGCCAAGTGGGCAGGGTACCCACGAGTTTCCATGTTGGCTGACTCAGGGCACGTTGGCATTCACCCAAGCAATCTCACGACACGCATTGCCACAGCCGTTGATCGGCTACGCCACCGAATTCATCGACGAGAGGGCCGACGGAAGCAGGCGAGGGAGGTGGGTCAGTCCAGCTTCCAGATGTATTCGAACTTCGCCCACGATTGCTCGGGCTTGCCGTCTTTCAGCAGCGGTTTGAAGTGGCAGTTCGCCAATTTCAGTGTGGCCTTGTCGAGGTTTTTGAAGCCGCTGCTTTTTTCCACCTTGGAATCGGATACCTTGCCATCGACGGCGATCTGCAGCGACAGGACGACCGTGCCCTGTTCTTCATTCACCAGCGAGGCACGGGGGTACTCCGGCTTGTCGCAGGGTATCTTGGTATCGAGCGCCGCGACGGTGTCCGCAGCAGAGGCAGCAAACGACAAGCCGAGAACGGCAGTGGCAAGAATCAGGCGCGAGAAGGTAGACATGGTTTATCCAGAATGATGGTCGTTAGTTATGCAGGTCGCTCATTGACAATGCGTCGGGTGCAAGCGAAGCCGGCTTGTGCCATACATGCATTGTTTAAAATTCTTCCCAGTCGTCGTTGTTGGTGCTGCCGCTGGAGGCGGCCGCAAGCTTCTTCGGTGCGGCGTGCGCCATGGCAGGCGGTTTCGGCGCGGGGCGCAGGTTCCTGACTTCGGCGCGCTTGATCGACGGGCTTGGTGCCGGGGCCGCGTAAGCTGCGTGTTCGGCGATTGCCTGCGCCTGCTGGGCGGCGTCGAGCTTGAAGATGCTCACGACATTGGCCACTTCGGCTGCCTGGTCTTGCAAGCTCTTGGCGGCAGACGCCGCTTGTTCCACCAGCGCGGCATTCTGCTGCGTCACGCTGTCCATTTCGATGATGGCCTGGTTGACCTGGCCGATGCCGGCACTCTGTTCCTGGCTCGCTGCGGTGATTTCGCTCATGATGTCGGTCACGCGTCTGACGCTGTCGACCACTTCTTCCATCGTGGTGCCGGCCTGGCCCACCAGCTTGCTGCCGATCTCGACTTTTTCCACCGAGTTGCCGATCAGGGTTTTGATTTCCTTGGCTGCGGCAGCGCTGCGTTGCGCCAGGTTGCGCACCTCGGCTGCAACCACCGCAAAGCCGCGTCCCTGCTCGCCGGCGCGTGCGGCTTCCACCGCCGCGTTCAAGGCCAGGATGTTGGTCTGGAAGGCGATGCCGTCGATGACGCTGATGATGTCGACAATTTTCTTGGCCGATTCGTTGATCGAACCCATCGTCTCCACCACTTGCGACACCACGGTGCCGCCCTTGCGCGCCACTTCCGAGGCGGAAGCGGCCAATTGGTTGGCCTGACGGGCATTGTCGGCATTCTGCTTCACGGTTGCCGTCAATTCTTCCATCGACGATGCCGTCTTTTCCAGCGAGCTGGCCTGCTGTTCGGTGCGCGATGAGAGGTCGAGGTTACCCGCGGCGATCTCCCCCGATGCCGTGGCGATGGCGTCGGTGCCGACACGCACTTGCGCCACGATGTTGACCAGGCTGTCGCGCATCGATTTCATGGCCACCAGCAGGCTGGTGTGGTCGCTATCCTTGACGTCGATCACGGCGGCCAGGTCACCCGAAGCGATCTGGTTGGCGATCTTGGCCGCATAATCCGGTTCGCCGCCAAGCTGCTTGAGCAGGCGCGAAGTGATCCAGTAGGCCGCCGCAATGCCGACCAGCAGGGCGATGGCGCCCAGGCCCAGCATCATCGAGCGTGCCGAAGCAAACGCGCTACGTGCATCGATGGCGGATTGGGCGCTTTGCTTGTCTTCCAGCGCGGCCAATTCGGCGAGTGCATCGAGCCATTTCTTTTGCACCGGGCGGATTTCCTTGATCAATACTTTGGTCGCATCTTCCGGCTTGTTGCCCTGCCACAGTTCGATGGCCTTGGCGATGGCCGGGGCCGCCGCGCCCTCCTGTTCCTTCACTCTGGTCAGCAGCCCCTTTTCCTCGGCAGTGGTTTCAGGTTCGCTGCCGAAGAGCGTGCCCAATTTGGTTTCCGCGTCGACGTAGCGCTTGGTTTGATCGTTGATGCGATCGATTTCAGGCTGCATGTCGGCCGGGTCGCTCAGCAAGGAAAGATTCTTCAGCGAGATCGTGCGGTCGTTGACCAGGGCACGCATATCGATGACGAGGCGGGTCTCGACGTTATTGACGTTGACCACATTTTCCAGGCGCCCCTGGATCAGCGACATGCGGTTGATGCCCAGGCCGGTCACCACGACCAGCAGGAATAGCACCAAAGCAAAACCGAAACCCAGACTGGTTCTGACATTCATTTTCGTAAGGTTCATTTTGCCTCTTTCAAGTGGGGTGCTGCATATTCTGTTTTTGTTTGCTTGTGTTCTGTGGCGTGTTACGGAAATTGCCTGTCTTATGGAGCAGGCTTGTCCGCCTCCGCTGCATCTATGCCGCCAGCTTTTCCACCAGCCCCATGTCCGGACTCGACATCAACTTTTCTATGTCGAGCAAAATCAGCATGCGTGTTTCAAGCGTGCCTAGCCCGATCAAATGGCCGGCTTCAAAGGTCGAGCCCATGTCGGGCGCGGGTTTGATTTGTTCGCGTGTCAGGGTGGTGACGTCGGACACGCTGTCGACCACCATGCCGACCACGCGCATCCCGATATTGAGGATCACGACGACGGTGAACTGGTCATAAGTCGGCTCGCCGAGATTGAAGCGGATGCGCATGTCGATCACGGGCACGATAATACCGCGCAGATTCATCACACCCTTGACGAACACCGGGGAATTCGCGATGCGGGTCACGGTTTCGTAGCCGCGCAATTCCTGCACCTTCTGGATATCGATGCCGTACTCCTCCTGCCCCAAGGTGAACGCCAGAAATTCAAGCGGAGTCGAGCTGTCTTGGGATAGCGTGATCGATGACATCGTCAATGTAGGGAGCGCAGGTTAATCAAAGTGACCGGTAATCGGCTGAACTTGTAAAATCGTAAAAATAGAAGATTTCAACATTTCTTAGGGGCAAGTATAGGCACTTATACTTCCATCTCGCAAGTCTTGTTATACCTTTTTAACCTTTTTTAACCTTATGCGTCAATCGATCGCAGGGGATTCCCGGCAATTCGTGGGGTTTTAACCAATCGGCGGTGTCACTTGCATTCTGCCTCGAAACCTTGACAGAAAAAATCGCATGACAAAATGGTAAATGCCAATAACGCACCATGGTCACCCGAGAGGCGGCAGTGCATGCTGTCATGGCCGCCGGTGCTGCATTGCAGGATTGTTTACGGCTGCCTGTGTGACGCATCAATGCTACTCATGACCCCTCTTGCGATGCTACCAGTGCCGCAGGCTATTGTGTAGAATCGTCCCACGGCGCGACATAACACCGCACAACAATAACGATATGACAACTACGAGAGTTTACGAATGAATCGTGCAGTAATCAGCGGCACCGGCCTCTACACGCCCCCTTACTCGATCTCCAACGAAGAACTGATCGCCAGCTTCAACGCCTACGTGGGTCAATACAATGCACAGCACGCCGCGGCGATAGCGGCCGGAGAATTGGCAGCGCTGGACGAGTCAAGCGTCGGCTTCATCGAGAAGGCCTCCGGCATCAAGGCGCGCTTTGTGGTGGAGAAGGAGGGCGTGCTTGACATCAATCGCATGGTGCCGCGCATTCCCGAGCGTCCGGATGAAGAATATTCCATCATGTGCGACATGGCCGTGGCAGCGTCGCGTCAAGCGCTGGAGCGGGCCGGCAAGACTGCCGCCGACGTGGACATGGTGCTCGTTGCCTGCAGCAATTTGCAGCGCGCCTATCCGGCAGTAGCGGTCGAAGTGCAGCAGGCTTTGGGCATCGACGGCTATGGCTTCGACATGAACGTGGCGTGTTCTTCGGCCACCTTCGGCATACAAACCGCCGTCGCCGCCGTCGAATCGGGCCAGGCTCGCGCGGTGCTCGTGGTCAGCCCGGAAATCACCAGCGGCCATTTGAACTGGCGTGATCGCGATAGCCATTTCATTTTCGGCGATGCCGCCACCGCGGTGCTGGTGGAGCGCGAGGATCTGGCGAAGTCGGCGCATCGCTTCGAGATTCTCGGCACCAAGCTCAAGACGCTGTTTTCCAACAACATCCGCAATAATTTCGGATTCCTCAACCGGACCGATGAATCCGGTATCGGTCAACCCGACAAACTGTTCCGTCAGCAGGGCCGCAAGGTGTTCAAGGAAGTGTGCCCCATGGCGGCGGAGATGATCAAGGACACCGTGGCCGCATCAGGCGTGGATATCGCGCATGTCAGCCGTTATTGGCTGCATCAGGCCAACATCAACATGAACCTGCTGATCGCCCGCCTGATTCTGGGTCGGGATGCCGCGCCGGAAGAAGCGCCGGTGATTCTCGATACCTACGCCAATACTTCCTCTGCCGGATCGATCATCGCGTTCCACAAATACCAGGACGACATGCCGTCCGGCGCGCATGGGGTCATCTGTTCTTTCGGGGCGGGGTATTCGATCGGCTGCGTGGTTGTCAGGAAGATCTGACATCGAGGCATATTTGCCACTGCGGGACGGACAAGGCCAGGCATGCGCGCGGCCCGTGGCCGGCTCGTCCATCCGGTTTGACTGACAATACCTGCCAATGCAATCGCACAATTTTCCATCCACGCCATTGCCGGCCGATCCCGGCCGCTTGTATCAATCGCTGTCGGACGTCGGACGAGCAAGCCTTCACATACCGATGCCGGCATGGATGGAAAAGGATGACTTACGCAAGTCCTTCGATCTGTATCCGCAACTCTGGCAGGGGGGAAAAGTGGTGTGGGGCTGCCTGATCCAGGCCAACGGCGCCTTGTTCGAAGACGGAACCTTTGATGCGCCCGGTGAAGTCGTGTATGACCCTAACGGGCGACTTGATGTCGCCGCACTGGCTGAAGCTTCTGCCAGTCTCGGCCAACTCAAACATGCCAAACCTGCAGACCCCGGCTTGCGCGCGATTGCCGATTACCTGACTCACGAAATGACCCGCGTGCGGGGCATGCGGGTGCCGCAGGAGATTTCGGCGCAGCCGTTACTGGTGTCGACCGTGTTTTTCTGCCGCGATCATCTCCCCCTGCGCAAACTTGCCGGCGCCTGGTTTCCTCTGCTCATTAACGCACGCCACCCCGGCGTTGCCATGGTATTGCCAAGCCGCTGGTGGCCCGATGCCTTCGTCGACGAATGGTGCGGAAAGCCGCCCGGCACAAGTGCGCAGGAGCACGCGCATGCGCATGAAAAAGGCGCCGGCTTCGCGGCCATGGAAATCGTATCGGAAAAGGCGCGCCCATGCGGAAACTGCCGCGAGCCCATGCGGAAAATGGGTCTGGCTGCGCACTACAAGCACCAGAAACCGGTCAACATCGACGTTTGCGAAACCTGTTCGCTGATCTGGTTCGACGATACCGAGTCGGCGCGCCTGGCGGGACCGGGTCTCGCGGATTTGGTGCGGGTGATCCATCAATCCATGCAGCGCGAACGGCCGCTCGAACCGCTGCCGCTCACGCTCCCCTGCCTGCACTGCGGCGAGCCGCTCAAGCGGGTTGCCAACCTCAGCCGCTTCGGCCGTACCAGCCAGCTCGAATGCCCGCAAAAGCACGGCGCCTATCAAAGCTTTGCGCAATTTCTCGCGGAGAAGGGCTACTTCCGGCCCATCACGTGGGGCGACATCAAACAGTTGCTGGCGTCGGGCAAACGCCTGCTGTGCTTCAATTGCGGTGCCGCCCTTGATCCGCGCCCGCATGACGAATGCCAGTATTGCCGTTCTTCGGTCGGTCTGCTCGACCCGGCGCGGCTGGCGCGCGCCATCGACATCGAAGGCGCCGGCGCCAATCTCACCCTGGCGCCGACGATGAAGCAAAGCAGTTGCCCGTGCTGCGGCGGCGCCATCGACCTCACTGGCGAGATGGCCTGCCCGCATTGCAAAGCGGTCGTCAGGCCGGATGAGACGGGGCAGGCGCTCTGCGCCATGGAAGCGGCCGAAGCGCAAGTGCGGCGCAACCACGAAGTGCAACTGGCGGAAGTGTCGCGCCGCAAACTCGAAGCCCTGGCGATAATGGAGCGCCCGGCCGGCAGATTGCCTTCCAGCGAGAACGCACGTCGCCTCACCGTCATCGCCATCGCTGCTATCGCTCTTGGGGTCTTTGCGATGGGCCGTGTCATGCACAAGGCACGCGATGTGCAGATTGCCGAAAACAGGGATTTGCAGACTGACGCCATGATCGGATTCACCGCTGACCAGAAGCGCGCCATCGTCAGCAATCGGGCTGAAGCAGCCATGAAGAAAATACCGCATGCGCCGCTCGGCGTCGTGCCGCCGCAACTGTCGCTATCGCTCGCGGGCGAGCATATCGCCCTGGTGAGCAAATCCGACCATGCGCTGCGCGTGACGGTCAACCTTTACAACGAATATCGCGAGGTCCGCTGCAAAATGACGAGTGTGGATGGCCCGGCGGGATCGAACACGGCCCTATTCAAGAAAAATGGCGACTCGCACGATTTTTCTCTGCAGGATTGCCCGCCGGTTGCCATCCCTGACGCGAAACACGAATTCATTGTCTATGACATGGATGACGAGCGCATCGTGTTCAAGACCGATACGGCGTTTTACATTTATTGATGGAAGCAGGCCGGTTGCCTTTCCCGCGCAGTGAGGCAACAACTGCGGGAAACATCGGCGTAACACATTGATACGGCTGGCTCGCTCGCCGTCCAAACCGGAGTTGTCGACACCATGACCATGTCTCACGCCCGCGACCTTATCCAATCCCTGCCGGCATCGCGCATTCGCGAGGTGGCCAACGCGGCCATCGGGCGTGACGACGTGCTGGCGTTCTGGTTCGGCGAATCCGATCAGGCGACACCATCCTTCATTCGCGACGCAGCCGTCGCGTCGATTTCTGCCGGCCAGACCTTCTATGCACCCAACCTGGGGCGCCAGGACTTGCGCGAGACCGTTGCCGCCTATCTCGGCAATCTGCACGGCAGACCATTTAGCCTTGAGCGCATCGCCGTCAGCAGTTCCGGCGTGTCGGCAATCATGCTTGCGGCGCAGCTTGTCGTCGGGCCGGGTGACCGCGTGGTGGCGGTCACGCCCTTGTGGCCGAATATTGTGGAAATCCCGCGCATCCTCGGCGCCGAAGTCGTCAGGGTGCCGCTGCGCGTGCGGGACGGTCGCTGGATGCTCGACGTGGATGAACTGCTCGCCGCGCTCACTCCCGGCACACGGGCGCTACTACTCAATTCGCCCAACAACCCGACCGGCTGGATGATCGACGCCGACGCACAGCGCGCCCTATTCGACCATTGCCGGCGACATGGCATCTGGGTCATCTGCGACGACGTGTACGAGCGTCTGGTGTATCAGGAAGGCCTGCGCTCTGCGCCGTCCTTCCTCGCACTGGCTGGCGCTGAGGAACGCGTCATCGGCATCAACAGTTTTTCCAAAGCCTGGTGCATGACCGGCTGGCGCATCGGCTGGCTGGTGGTGCCGCCGGCAATCCTGCCCGATTTGGCAAAACTGATCGAATACAACACTTCGTGCGCGCCGGATTTCGTCCAGCTGGCGGCGGCCGCTGCCATGCGCGACGGCGAGCAATTTGTCGCCGCCCTGCGCGGAAAATTGCAGACCGAACGCAGCAGGCTGCAGGCTGCATTGCGCGCATTGCCCGGCGTGGAACTGCCCGAGGCGGCCGGCGCAATGTATGCGTTCTTTCGTATTGCGGGCCATGCCGATTCGCTCGGCCTGGCAAAAACGCTCATCGATGAAGTGGGGTTGGGGCTTGCGCCGGGTTGCGCCTTCGGCCCCGAAGGCGAGGGCTGGTTGCGCTGGTGCTATGCGGCCAGTGAAGAGAAGATGCGCGACGGCATCGGGCGCCTGCAGCGGTTTTTGCGCGGGTAAATGGTAATCACTACAATTCGCATGTAGGTGTCCATCCTGTGCCTGCATCACTTGGACAGTCGGCAGACGTGCGTGCCGTCAGGGAGGCATGCCGACCGCAAGCGTGCAAGGAACCGGAGCCCACGCCGGCATGGCAGTAAAGGATTGCACTTCAAGCGGGGACAGATATAGCGCCAAATTCATTGTTCAAGTTCAGGCGCAATGACTTGTTCGGTTTCACTTGATCTGAATCAAGAGATATGGTCCATTTGTTCCAATTCGGTGTATACGTGCAGATGCGGTGTACGCGATAGAATGAATCCGATGAATGCCCCCATGAACAATTTATCCGGCTTTGCGCGCTACTTCTGGCTGGCGCTCGGGCTGTTCCTTGTCTTCGGCCTGACTTTCGTCGGTTACGTCTGGACCGAAAAACAGATCGATCATGCCAACGTATTGCGCCAGCAATCCCTGCTGCTTGCCGAAGAGCTGTGGCAGTCATCGGAAGACCTGACACGCATGGTGCGCACCTATGTTGTGACCGGCGACCCGATTTACAGACAACATTTTCAGGAGATCCTCGACATCCGCGACGGCCGGAAGCCGCGCCCGCTCGACTATGGCAACGTCTACTGGGATCTGGTGCAGGCCGACAATGCACGACCCCGTCCAACCGGGCCAGCGGTGCCGTTGCTGGAATTGTTGCGGCGCGCCGGTTTCACCAACGACGAGTTTGCCAAACTGGCTGAGGCCAAGGCGAAATCGGATGGCCTCACGCGTACCGAATTCGCCGCCATGGCGCTGGTCGAATCGACCAATCCGGTCTCCGAAGCCAACCGCGCGCAAGCGATCCGCATGCTGTACGATGCAGCCTACCACCAGGCCAAGGCAGAGATCATGCGCCCGATCGGCGAGTTCCTCGGTGCGACGGACAAGCGCACTCTGGAAGCGGTGCACGCAGCCGAGGCGCGGGCCAGTTGGGCACGGGCAGTGTTCGTGGTGCTCGGCTTGCTGCTGACTTACCTGCTCTTTCGCATGTATCGGGAACTGCATGCCATCCTCGGCAGCCAGGTAGACGACCTGCATGCGCGCATTGTGCGCCTCGGCAGCGGTGATTTGCTGACGCCGATCCCGGTTGCCAAGGGCATGGAAAACAGCATTACCGGATGGTTGTCCGAGACGCAAATCAAGCTCGCCAAGTTGGATGCGCAACGCACCGACGTTGAAACCCGGCATGCGCGCCTGACCAAACTGTACGCGGCCTTGAGCCTGTGCAACCAGGCCATTGTGCGCTGCAATTCCGAGGCTGAACTATTTATGCAAATCTGCCGCGAAATCGTCACGAATGGCGGCATGACCATGGCCTGGATCGGGCTTGTTGACGAAGAGCGCCGGTACGTGCGTCCGATTGCAAGTTTTGGCCGCAACACCGAGTACCTGGAAGACTTGCAGATTTCACTCGATGCGGACCACCCCACGGGTCGCGGGCCGATCGGCACGGCATATCGCCAGGGCCAAGCCTACTGGTGCCAGGATTTTCAGCACGACCCCGGGACGAGCGCATGGCACGAGCGTGCCGCGCGTTTTGGCTGGGCGGCCTCGGCTGCCATTCCGTTGCACCGGGATGGCACGATCATCGGCTTGCTCTGCCCCTATTCAGGGTCAACCAATGCGTTTGACGACGAGGCGCGCGCGCTATTCCTTGAAATGGCGTCGGACATCGACTTCGCACTGAAAAACTTCGACCGCGAGGCGCAACGCACACAGGCGGAGAAAGCATTGCGCCATAGTGAACAGCATCTGCGAACGATCATCGAGACCGAGCCGGAGTGCATCAAGGTGGTGGGCAGCGATGGCATGCTGCTGCAAATGAATCGCGCCGGGCTCGACATGCTGGAGGCGCAAACCCTACACGAAGCGCAGCAGCAGAACCTGATCGATTACATTCTTCCCGAATACCGGAAGCACTTCAGCGTTCTGCATCAACGCGTCATGCGCGGCGGCACCGGCACGCTGGAATTCGAAATCGAAGGGCTTGCAGGAACGCGGCGCTGGCTTGAAACCCATGCCGCGCCGCTGCACGATGCAAGCGGCGAATCCACGATGCTGTTGGGCATCACGCGAGACATTACCTCGCGCAAGACGGCCGACGAACAGATTCAATACCTGGCGCATTTCGATTCCCTGACCGGATTGCCCAACCGCGCGCAATTGAACGACCTGACCACCTATGCAATCAGCCTCGCACAGCGCAGCAATCAGCCGGTGGCATTGCTGTTTCTCGACATCGACAATTTCAAGGACATCAACGACACGCTAGGCCACAGCGCCGGCGACGCCTTGCTGGTCGAACTGGCGAACCGGCTGCGTGAGGTATTGCGCGACGAAGACAAAGTGGCGCGCTTCGGCGGCGACGAGTTCATCTTTCTGCTGTATGGCGCCGATGCGCAGGGCGCCGCCCAGGTTGCGCAAAAACTGCTTCAAGTGATCGACGCTCCTTGCAAAGTCGATCAATACGATTTGAACGTCACGGCTTCCATCGGCATCGCCCTCTATCCGAACGACGGCGCCGACATGGAAACGTTGATCCGCTGCGCCGATGCCGCGATGTACCGGGTCAAACAGGAAGGCCGCCACGGCTATCATTTTTTCACAGCTGAAATGCAACTGCATTCGGCGCGGCATCTGCGCCTGATCAACGCGCTGCGCCAGGCGCTGGAACGCAATCAATTGCACATCCATTACCAGCCGCAGGTATCGCTGGAACACGGCCGCATCGTCGGCGCGGAAGCCCTGTTGCGCTGGACGCATCCGGAATTGGGCTCTGTGCCGCCCGCAGAATTCATCCCTGCCGCGGAAAGCAGTGGATTGATTTTGCCGATAGGGGAATGGGTGCTGCGCCACGCCGTGCGTCAGTTGAAGTCGTGGATGGAAGATG
This sequence comes from Burkholderiaceae bacterium, assembly GCA_036561005.1. GTDB lineage: Bacteria > Pseudomonadota > Gammaproteobacteria > Burkholderiales > Burkholderiaceae_D > PKWO01. The sequence goes on from DATBQE010000184.1 coordinate 20,969, forward strand.
GTGTCGCCCCGTTGGTGATGGCCGTCAATCTGTCTGCCGCCCAGTTCCGTCATGCCGACCTGCCCAAGCTGATCACGCGCATCCTGGACGAAGAGGGATTGCCGCCCGAGTATCTGGAACTGGAGCTGACCGAAGGCGTGGCGATGCACGACCCGCAAGGCGCCATCGCGGTGATGAACAACCTGCATGAACGCGGCGTGCGCATGTCGATTGACGATTTCGGCACCGGCTATTCCTCGCTCAGCCAGCTCAAGAAATTCAAGGTCTACAAACTGAAAATCGACCAGTCCTTCGTGCGCGACATCAGCACCGATCCCGAAGACAAGGCCATTGTTGCCGCCATCATCCACATGGCGAAGAGCCTGGGACTGCAAACCATTGCCGAAGGCGTCGAAACACCCGGGCAACTGGCGTTCCTGCGGGAGCAAGGTTGCCAGGAAATGCAGGGCTATTTTTACAGCCGACCACTGCCGGCCGATCAATTCGAAGCGTTTGTGCGTGCAAAGAGTTGATCGCCGTGGGTGCAGGGCGCCAGAACAAATAAGTCACCGGCGATTTTTTCAGGCTGCTTTGATTTACCATATCGAATATTGATCGTGAGGTAATCGTTTTGGCAAAAGCAAAATCCAATAACCAGAGTGCCGGGAGCATTGCGAAGCCAAGCGGTGAAGATGCGCTCGGTAAAGCTGAATTTGAAGCCTTGTCCGAGTTCCGCTTTCAGATTCGCCGCTTTGAGCGTTTTTCGGAAGATATCATCCAGGCCCAGGGCATCACGTCGCTGCAGTACTTGCTGATGCTGCACATCAAGGGCTACCCCGGACGAAGCTACGCCAATGTCCGCGAGCTGGCCGAGCGACTTCAGGCAAAACCGCATGGCGTAGTTGCCCTGATCTCGCGCTGCGAAGCGCTAAGCCTGGTGCAAAGACGGCGCAGCGAAACGGACCGGCGTTCGGTTGAAGTACACTTGTTGCCCGAGGGTGAACGTTTGCTGAAAATATTGGCAGGCTTGCACCGGGCGGAACTACGTTCCCTGCGCGGCGTTTTTCCTATTCCCCAAATCAATTATTGATCGATGGGCATGTTGCCTTAATGGATCTTGGATCTTGGGCTGCGATGCTGCGCCATACTTCATTTGCGAATCAGTCATGCCGCCCGATGTAAAGCCGCCGGGCAATCTGACATGACGAATACGAATCCAGAATCGATGAAACCCTATCAAGACCCTTACGCTGCTCCCTCCTATCAAGCCGGACCGATGACTGAGACGCCCTCGGGCGCGTTGGCAAAATGGGTCTATCTCACTACGTTGGGTATGGCGTTGGCATTTTGCTTCTTTGGCGGCGGGCCGGTTGGGTTTTTCCGCGTCTATTACAATATGAACGTTGGTAGCAGGTGGCTGTGGGCGTTGGCCGGCTTGCCTTGCGCCTATCGAATGATCATGGTCTATCGTGTGCCATCGAAAGTGGCGGCGCCGGTGCAGAAATGGCTTCTTACGGCCTTGAGGCTGATTGCCATCATGTTGATGTTTGCGGCGCTCTTCGTGTCTGCAGCATTGGTATTGATCACGCTTTGGCGGGCCGCATTGGCTTACCTTGAATTTCACACCCTCGATTTATCGCAGTTCCAGATAATTCTGGACGCCAATTTAATTACCGGTTTGCTGGTGTTCATTGGTTTTCCCGGGCTGACGATTTTTGAGTTCAGCCGTCTGGCCGGGTATGTGGTGCGGCGAATGTCGGAGCGAAAAACCGTCGGCTGAAGGGCAGATCGGTGATTCATTTTTTGATGCAGCGCGAAATGCAACAGAGGATTTGCCGCCCGGAATTGCTTGCAATGTTATTTCGATAAAGTCATTGTCTCGTTCGCCGTACTCATCTTCAATTGACGCAGTACACTCGCGCCAATGAGGGTGATCGAAAGTCGTGGCATGACAGAAATTTCGACATTGGTAACCGTAAGCGGTCCGATTTTCACGCGCGGTACCACCTTGTTTAGCGCGACTACACCACCGTTTGCCGTAATCGAGCGCTGGAAATGAAACCCATCTCCGGTAATTCCCAGGGCACGCGCTGTCACCGGGGACATGGCGAGGGTGGACGCACCCGTGTCGATCAAGCCGACAACGGTGACGCCGTTGATCGTCACGTTGGCCAAAAAATGCCCATGCGACCCGCCGATGGAAAATGACGCGGGGCTTGATCCGTCGTCGCTATCGGCGTCGCAGGATGCGCCGATGCAACTGGGACCGGTCGCCATTTTATCGAGCATGTCCCTTTCTGCAATCCATTTGGCGGCGACAGCGTCGCCGCCTTGGGCGGCCTTTGCGTACCAGTACGCCGCTTTTTCGTCGCATTTGGCAACCAGGTAGCCGGTCTCATAGGAAACCGCGATATTGCGTTGCCCGGTGCGATTGCCTGCCTTGGCGCTGCGCATATCGTCGGCAAATTCACGACTGGGCGCCGCCAAAGGCGTCGCATGTGCGTAGTCGGATTCGGAAAAATAGACGTCCGGTTCGCAGGCGGCCAACGCCGCTTCCATCGGGAGCACAAAAAAAAGCGGCAGGAAAATGAACCACTGGACTGGTTTTTTGCTCATACCGCTCTTTCAGGGGGAATTGTTCCGCGTTGCAGATGGTCGATGTATTGTAGACCCGCTGGGCCATTTCCCGATAACATTTGCTATAACGGTATCGGCATCGGCATCGGCATCGGCATCGGCATCGGCATCGGCATCGGCATCGGCCGGGTTCCGGGGCGAGTTGGCCTGCATGGGCAGGGCGCTTACGGGCCCGCAACCGGCCTGACGTGCTTCCGAGGTAACATGGCAATCTGATTGATGGCAAAATTACCGTTAAAACAGGGAAAAGCGGAAAACATGCTTTCCGGCCGGCAGCGTCGATTTGG
>DATBQE010000185.1:0-4725 GCA_036561005.1 Burkholderiaceae bacterium
CCTTTGGCACCGGACGCATACTGCCAGCCCATTTCCGCCATCGGCCGGGCAGCCTTGCCCGACATCAATGCCTGCTCGCTCGCAGCTGTTCCGTCGACATAGCGCTTCATGATCCCTTGCAGAATGCCCGCCATGCGGAACATGTTGTAGGCGAGGTAGAACGCAAAATCTTCCTGGCGTATGGTCTTGCCGGTGCGTTCGCAATACTTGGCGATATAGTCGGCTTCGCTCGGAATACCGAGCGCCTTGTGGTCGAGCCCGCCGATGCCGCGGAACTGGCCCGGTGGAATATGCCAGCTCATGCAGTGGTAGGAAAAATCCGCGAGCGGATGGCCGAGGGTCGACAATTCCCAATCGAGGATGGCCAGTATGCGCGGCTCGGTCGGGTGGAAAATCATGTTGTCGAGGCGGTAGTCGCCATGCACGATGCTGGTCTCGTCGCCGGGCGGAATGTTGTTCGGCAGCCAGTCGATCAAGGCATCCATCGCTTCGATCTTTTCGGTTTCCGATGCGCGGTATTGCTTGGTCCAACGGTCGATCTGCCGTCCAAAATAGTTACCGGGTTTGCCGTAGCTTTCCAGGCCGATGGCCGCATAATCGATGGTGTGCAATTGCGCGATCACGCGGTTCATTTCGTCGTAGTAGGCGGCACGCTCGTGTGGCGTCATGCCGGGCAGGCTTTGATCCCACAGCACGCGGCCTTCGACAAACTCCATCAGATAAAACGCGCGCCCGATCACCGCCTCGTCGTTGCACAAGACATATTGGCGCGGGGCAGGGAAGCCGGCCTTGTTCAACGCATCCATGACGCGGAATTCGCGGTCGATGGCGTGGGCCGATGCCAGCAGTTTTGCGGCCGGGCCGGGTTTGGAGCGCAACACGAAACGCTGCGTCGGTGTGCTGAGCTTGAATGTGGGATTGGATTGTCCGCCCTTGAACTGCTCGATCTCCAGTTCGCCGGCAAAACCGGGAATGTGCTCGTGCATGTAGGCCTGCAGGGCGCCGACATCGAATTTCTGGCGATCCGAAACCGGTTTGGTTCCCATGAACTCTTCGAACATGGTGTCTCCTGTTGGGGGTGGTTAGGATATTTTGTGCTGCTTATCTGGCCATTCTAACCTATAAAATAGAACGACTGTACTATTTTGTTTGCGCCTCACAACGCGTCCCAAATCGATGCGCCCACATATAGGGTGGCGTCCCACCCCAGGTTCGGCACCGGCATTGTGCCTGCGCCATTTATCTTAATCCCCTGAACTTCTTGTATTGGTCAAACAATACTTCCATGGTTGTGCTGCGCGAATCACCTTGCAGCGGCATGGGCGGCGAAAGGTTGGAAAAGCGCAGCACCCAATCGGCCGGATCTGTGCCTACATCGAGCGCATTGATGCAGCCTGCAGTTTGCGCCAGGTTGCCGAGGAAGGTGCGCCCACCTGTCAGTGCATGCGAAAGGATTGCGCGATTGACGCCGCCGTGAAGTACCAGCAACACGGTGTCCCAGTCGGTGTCCTGCCGCAGACGCTGCAAGGGCGGAATCACCCTGTCCATCAATTGGCCGATCGATTCGCCGCCGAGGAATTGCGCGTCTTCCGGCACCACGCCTTCAAATGCGCCGGTGAACGCCTTGTGCAATTGCTCTTCAGGTATGGCTGCGAGTTTGCCGCCACGCAGTTCTTCCCATTCCGGCCATCGTTCCAGTTCACATCGCTGCCCGGTTTGCTGCAGCACCAGCCCGGCAGTTTCAACCGTACGCGGCAGGCCCGAGACAATGACGCGGTCGAAGGCCACCTCGTGGTCCGCAAACAGGTCGCCCGCCGCAGTTGCCTGTTTCCGCCCCAAGGCATTGAGAGGCACCTGGTCCGGGTCGAACGGTTTTCCATTTTCATCGAAATAAGTGACGCTGCCGTGGCGCATCAGATAGACACGGCGGCGCTTCGGGGTGTTTGACTGGCTGTTCATTGGTGCATTCATCGATATGCGGGTTTTCTCTTGTTCAGGAAAGCGTCGATGCCCTCACGCGCGTCGGCGTGATGCAGGGCTTCGACAAAATTGTGTTTTTCCGCTTCCAGTTGCGCGGACAGGGAATTGGACTCGGCGTCGCCAACCAGGGCTTTGATTCGCTCCATGGCATGTGGCGACAGTTCGGCCAACTCGTCGGCCCATTCCAGCGCAGCTTCCAAAGCGGTTCCGTCGAGAACAACCCTGTTGACAATACCCACCTGATGAAGGCGTTCGGCACTGACCGGCTTGCCTTCGATCAGGATCTCGGTCGCCAATTGGCGTGGCAGCGCCTGCGTCAGGAACCAGGTGCCCCCGCCATCGGGCGTCAAGCCGACCTTGACGTAAGCCATCAGGAATTTGGCATTGCTGCCGGCCACGATCAGGTCGCAGGCCAGCGCAAGGGAAAACCCGGCCCCGGCCGCCGCACCGTCGACAGCAGCGATAATAGGCTTGGTGCATCCACGCAATGCGTCGATCCAGCCATTCAATTGTTCAATCGATTCCGCCTGTACGGATTTGTCCTTGTTGCGGTTTTCCAGCAGGCGGTTCAGGTTGCCGCCAGAGCAAAAGAACCGGTTTTCGCCGGTGAGTACGACAGCCCGAACAGTCGAATCGCGCTCCGCCGTAGACAAGGCCTCGATGGTCGCGGCGTACATGTCGGGATGCAGGGCGTTTTTCGCGGTGGGGTTGGACAGAGTGAGGATCAGGGTGGCGTTGTGGCGCGAGGCTTTGAGTTCAGCGGACATGGAGTTGCGACTCGATAGGGGTTGATCGGTGAAATGCGGAAAGGTTAAACATGGTAAAACATGGTGCTCTGGTATTTGACGAATTTGTTGCATGAATTATATTCTGCAGCGAGACTGTGATTTCTGCACCTTGGGTCGATGATATCTGTTTCTGGTCCGATGCATAGTCGAGCTGTGGCGAGCAGCTAAGTGATCAATGCGTCGAAGATGTTGCAAAATTGCACGAAATTTACAGCCTAACAACTATGTTGTCGAATACAATAAATCTTGACTAGATATTGGGGGCAGTTATGGCACGACCGGAAAAGGTCCGCCTGGGCGAAATTCTCGTGCAGCAAAAATTGCTCTCGGAAGAGCAGCTTCAGTTCGCGCTGGGTGAACAAAAGCGCACTGGGCGCAAGCTTGGCCGGGTTTTTGTGGAAAATGCGTTTGTCACGGAAGAGCAGATTTCCGGCGCCATCGCCAAACAGCTCAATATCCCCTATATCAACCTGAAATTCTTCAACAGCAATCCGGCCACGGTGAGGTTGCTGCCTGAAACCCAGGCCCGCCGGTTCCGCGCCATCGTACTGGAAGACCGCCGCCTGTCGCTACTGGTCGGCATGGCCGATCCGACCGACTTGTTCGCCTACGATGAAATCTCGCGCGTTTTGAAGCGCAGCATCGAACTGGCCGTGGTCAACGAGTCGGAATTGCTGGCAACCGTCGACCGCACCTATCGCCGCACCGAGGAAATCACCGACTTTGCTCGTGAGCTGGAACAGGATCTGGGCGACTCTTATGTTGATTTCGGCACCCTGGCCGCGACGCCCGGTCTGGAAGAAGCGCCAATTGTCAAATTGCTGCAGTCGGTGTTTGAAGATGCGGCGCAAGTGCGCGCCTCCGATATTCACATCGAGCCGCAGGAAGCGCGCCTGCAAATCCGTTTCCGCATTGACGGCATGTTGCACCTGCAAACCGAGGCCGACCTGAAGATCGCCTCGTCGCTGGCCTTGCGCCTGAAATTGATGTCCGACCTCGACATTTCGGAAAAGCGCCTGCCGCAAGACGGCCGCTTTGCAATCAAGGTCAAGCAGCAAAAGGTCGATGTGCGTATTTCGACCATGCCGACGCAATACGGCGAATCGGTGGTCATGCGCTTGCTGAACCAAAGCGGCGGCAATTTGCGCCTCGACGGCATCGGCATGCCGCCGGCCATGGTCAAGCGCTTCCGCGAAATCATCCAGCGGCCAAATGGCCTTATTCTGGTGACCGGGCCAACCGGTAGCGGCAAAACGACGACGCTGTATGGTGCGCTCACGGAGCTCAACACCATGGAGCGCAAACTCATTACGGTGGAAGACCCGGTGGAGTATCGCCTGGCAGGCATTAACCAGGTGCAGGTCAACGAAAAAATCGAACTGACCTTTGCGCGTGTGTTGCGCTCGGCCTTGCGACAAGACCCTGACGTGGTGCTGGTGGGTGAAATGCGTGACCAGGAAACGGCGCAAATCGGCTTGCGTGCCGCCATGACCGGCCACTTGGTGCTGTCTACCCTGCACACCAACGACGCCGCCAGCACGCCGATTCGCCTGATGGACATGGGCGTACCGCGCTACATGGTGGGCACGGCCCTGCAGGTTGTGCTGGCGCAACGCCTTGTACGGGTCATTTGCGAAAGCTGCAGCCAACCGGCCGAGTTGACCGTCACCGAGCGCGAATGGCTGACGGCGGACCCCATCGAGCCCGTCGAAGCACAGAATTTCATGCGTGGGCGCGGCTGCGCGCACTGCAACGGTACGGGCTACAACGGACGAACCGGGGTGTATGAAATGCTGGAGATGACGCAGGAAGTGGCCGATGCGGCTAATAATCCGGACCCAGGCTATTTCATGACCGTGGCGCGCAAACAGATGGCCGGACACTCTTTGCGCTCGCATGCGGTGGCGCTGGTGCGGTCAGGGCGCACAACAATTGCCGAAGCGATGCGCATCACCAA
>DATBQE010000186.1:0-7879 GCA_036561005.1 Burkholderiaceae bacterium
GCCGGCTTCGGACATGGCCGCCGGTTCAAACAAATTGCGTCCGTCGAAAATCACCGGTTCCTTGAGCCGGCGCTTGACCTGTTCGAAGTCCGGGCTGCGGAAGGCCTTCCATTCAGTAACGATGGCCAACGCATCGGCAGATTGCAACGCATCGTCCGGGCTATCGGCAAAGCGCACGCGTTGCAAACCTTCCGGCGAATCGGCAAAATCGAGCGCCAGCACGCGTTTGGCTTCCGGCATCGCCACCGGATCGTACACGGCAACGCTGGCGCCGCGCTTGACCAGTTCACCGACGAGCACGCGGGACGATGCTTCGCGCATGTCGTCGGTGTTCGGCTTGAACGCCAGACCCCACAGGGCAAAATGCTTACCGGCCAGATCCTCGCCGAAACGGGCAACGATTTTCTTGCCGAGCACATACTTCTGCTTGTTGTTGACTGCTTCCACGGCGCGCAAAATCAGCAGATCCTGGCCAAAATCGCGCGCGGTGCGCTCCAGCGCCTGCACGTCTTTCGGGAAACAAGAGCCGCCGTAACCGCAGCCGGCATACAGGAAGCTGTAGCCGATACGCGGATCGGAACCAATCCCGTGGCGCACCGCTTCAATGTCGGCGCCGACCCGGTCGGCCAGGTTGGCCAGTTCGTTCATAAAGGAAATCCGCGTCGCCAGCATGGCATTGGCGGCATACTTGGTGAATTCGGCAGAGCGCACATCCATCCAGAAAGTGCGCTCGTGATTACGGTTGAACGGCGCATAGAGCGATTTCATCATGGCATGCGCTTGCTGCCCTTCGGCGCTGTCGTCGCAACCGATCACGATACGGTCGGGGCGCATGAAATCTTCGACTGCAGCACCCTCTTTGAGGAATTCGGGATTCGACACGACCGAGAACTTGCCGCTGCTGCTGCTGCGTGCATCGAGTTCAGCGCGAATGGCAGCGCTGACGCGGTCGGCGGTACCGACCGGCACGGTCGATTTGTCGACCACGACCTTGAAGCCGTTCATGTGCTTGCCGATGTTGCGCGCAGCCGCGACGACATATTGCAGGTCGGCCGAACCGTCTTCATCTGGCGGCGTGCCCACGGCGATGAACTGGATGTCGCCATGCGCCACACTAGCCGCTACATCGGTGGAAAACTTGATGCGGCCCGCGGCGCGATTGCGCGCGACGATCTCCGACAAACCGGGTTCGTGGATCGGTATGCCGCCATTGTTAAGGATATCGATCTTGCTTTGATCAACATCGAGGCAGAATACATCGTTGCCCAGTTCCGCGAGACACGCGCCGGTTACCAGCCCGACATACCCTGTTCCAATAATCGTAATTTTCATGGTTCCCAGCTCTTCTTCAGTTCATTACATTCAGCTCTTCCGTGCGTCGCGGCGGATAGGTTTCCCATCCGCTGCAGCCGGGGCATTGCCAATAAAATTGGCGCGCCTTGAAGCCACAACGATTGCATTGGTAACGCGCCAGTTTTTGCGCGTGACCGTGTACCAGATTTTTTACCAGCGACAGTTCAGGCCGTCTTTCCGGCGGCGTGTCCATCAAACGCGCTTCCAGAAGTTTGTCCAGACCCAGCAATGTCGGCGTGCGGCGCAATTCATCGCTGACCAGTTGCTTGGCAGCTTCGACGCCATCGAGCTCCAGCACGGCCTTGAACACGACTTCAAGCAAGTCGATCGAGGATGCTTCTGCTAGATATGCCTTGAGGAGGTTGGCACCTTCCTGCGGCCTGCCGACGGCGCGATAGCCATCCATCAAACGTTGCGCAACCAGCGCCACATGCGGCACGCTTTGCTGTTCGACGCGGCGCCACGCAAGCAGCGCTGCTTCGATGTCCCCCTTGGCCAGATGCGCGTCGCCGGTCAACATGGTCGCGCGGACATTCTTGCGGTCGGTCGCCAGGGCCTTGTCTAGCAGAGTCAATGCCGCATCGGGGTGGGTATGCACCAGCTCGTCTTGCGCCAGTTCGCAATAGAACTGGGCAATCTCTTTCTGGCGTGCGCCGGCGCCCGCTTCCTGCAGCGCATGTGCCGCATCGATGGCGCGCACCCATTCTTTCTCGCGCTGGAAAATCTCCAGCAAGGCCCGGCGCGCCTGCGCGCTGTATTGGCTGTCGATGAGCTTGTTATAGGTTTCTTCGGCGCGATCGAGCAGGCCGGCTTTCAGGTAGTCTTGCCCCAATTCGTAGAGGGCATGCACTTGATGTTCCTGCGGCAAATCAGGCCGGGCCAGCAGGTTTTGATGCACGCGTATGGCGCGCTCGGTTTCGCCGCGACGGCGGAACAGATTACCCAGTGCGAAATGCAATTCGACCGTTTCGGGATCAAGCTTGACGATTTCGATAAAGGCGTCAATCGCCTTGTCCGGTTGCTCATTGAGCAGGAAATTCAAGCCCTTGAAATAGCCGCGCGGCAGGCTGCGCGATTCGGAAAGGAGCTGCCGAATATCGATCCGTGCCGCAATCCAGCCCAGAGCAAAGAATGTCGGGATGCCAAGCAACCACCAGGTTTCAAATTCCATGCGACGTATTATTCTTAAAAGAGTCGGTAGATTAAGGTTTTACCACGACCGTGTCGGCTTGTCTTGGGTTGGCGCGGGCAGCGATGGCCGCCTGATGCTCCTGCTCCATGCGCGACATGGCCTTATGCTGTTTCGATACATTGCGCCGGTGGCGAAATACAGTCGGCGTCATTGCCAGCACACCCATCACGGCGCCGAGGACGAAGAATCCCAACAACACAAGTACCATCGGGCCGCGCATTTCGTACCCGAGGAAGAAATGGAGCACGACTTCATGCGTATTCTCCAACGCGAAACCGAAAAATATGACGAACAGTATGACCGCAGCAATTCTCGATAGCAGTTTCATCACTATTTCCTATTCTCGACACCGCCGGCAACAGAGCGGTAACAGGGCAAACTACGATTGTACGTGAAAAAAAACGGCACCCGAAGGCGCCGCTCAGAATTCATACCAGACAAGTCGAAATTACTCGTCTTGGATAGGTTGCCCTACCATCGCATCCACGCGTTCGCGCAATTCCTTGCCTGGCTTGAAGTGCGGCACCCGTTTTTCCGGGACCATCACCTTGTCACCCGACTTGGGGTTGCGGCCGATACGCGGCGGACGGCTGTTCAGGGCAAAGCTGCCGAAACCACGGATCTCGATGCGTTGGCCGGTCGCCAGGGCGTCCGCCATTGCATCGAGTATGGTTTTGACAGCGTAATCCGCATCCTTGGCTACAAGTTGCGGATAACGCTCTGCCAGACGTGCAATCAGCTCCGACTTTGTCATTCTCGAACCTCTATAAATCTACTGCGCGCCCCAAGTTCGGGCCTGCGGAGGCTGCGAGTGCCTGCTGGCAGGCAGGCACCGTTCGGAAAGCAAGCAATAGAATTGCTTGAAACCCTTCCCGAACCGTACAGGCGTACGGCTGCGCTTCTCAGCCCGAACTCGGGCCGCTCGCTACGATTTCTAGAGATTCGCATTTCAGACAAAATTAGTTCTTGCTGTTGTCGAGCTTTGCTTTCAGCAACGCGCCGAGGCTGGTCGTGCCCGAAGCGGCATTGGAGTCCGAAGACATCTTTTGCATAGCTTCCTGCGTTTCGACATTGTCCTTGGCCTTGATCGACAACTGGATGCTGCGTGCCTTGCGATCGATGTTGATCACCATGGCGTCGACCTTGTCGCCGACCTTCAGGTGCGTACCGGCATCTTCCACGCGGTCGCGCGAGATTTCGGATGCACGCAGATAGCCTTCGACTTCTTCCGACAACTGGATCACTGCGCCCTTAGGCTCGACCGACTTGACCGTGCCGGAAACCAGCGCGCCCTTGTCATTCATTGCAGCGAAGTTGTTGAACGGGTCGCCTTCGAGTTGCTTGACGCCCAGCGAAACGCGCTCGCGCTCCACGTCGATTGCCAGCACAATGGCTTCCAGCTCGTCGCCCTTCTTGAAGCGGCGGACAGCTTCTTCGCCGGTTTCGGTCCAGGACAGGTCGGACAAGTGAACCAGGCCGTCGATGTTGCCGGCCAGGCCGATGAACACGCCGAAGTCGGTGATCGACTTGATCGCGCCCTTGACCTTGTCGCCCTTCTTGTGGGTGATCGCGAAATCGTCCCAAGGATTGGCCTTGCATTGTTTCATGCCGAGGCTGATACGACGACGTTCTTCGTCGATTTCCAAGACCATGACTTCAACTTCGTCGCCCAATTGGACAACCTTGTTCGGGGCCACGTTCTTGTTGGTCCAATCCATTTCGGAAACGTGGACCAAGCCTTCGATGCCTTGCTCGACTTCCACAAACGCGCCGTAGTCGGTGAGGTTCGTGACCTTGCCGAACAGACGGGTGCCTTGCGGGTAGCGACGTGACAGACCGGTCCATGGATCGTCGCCCAATTGCTTGACGCCCAGCGAAACGCGGTTCTTTTCCTGATCGTACTTCAAGACTTTGGCCGTGATTTCCTGGCCGACAGTCAAGACTTCCGAAGGATGACGCACACGACGCCATGCCAGGTCGGTGATGTGCAACAGGCCGTCGATACCGCCCAGATCCACGAACGCGCCGTAGTCGGTGATGTTCTTGACGACGCCGGTGACAACCGTGCCTTCTTTCAATGTTTCCATCAGCTTTTGACGCTCTTCGCCCATCGATGCTTCGATGACGGCGCGGCGCGACAACACGACGTTGTTACGCTTGCGGTCGAGCTTGATGACCTTGAATTCCATGGTCTTGCCTTCGAACGGCGTCGTGTCCTTGACTGGACGGGTATCGACCAGCGAACCCGGCAGGAAGGCGCGAATGCCGTTGGTCAGAACGGTCAGGCCGCCCTTGACCTTGCCATTGACGGTACCGACGACGATCTCGCCAGACTCCATCGCTTTTTCCAGCGAGAGCCACGATGCGAGACGCTTGGCCTTGTCGCGCGACAGGATGGTGTCGCCAAAGCCGTTTTCCAGCGATTCGATCGCAACGGAGATGAAGTCGCCAACCGTGACTTCGAGTTCGCCGTTGTCGTTCTTGAATTCTTCAATGGGGATGAATGCTTCGGACTTCAGGCCGGCGTTGACGATCACGAAATTGTGGTCGAGACGGACGACTTCAGCCGAGATAACTTCGCCCGAACGCATGTCTTGACGTGACAGCGATTCTTCAAACAGGGCGGCAAAGCTTTCCATACCAGATACTTCAGGGGAGGTAGCAGCAGTAGACATAATTTACTTAGGTTAGCCAACTTTGGACGCGGAATTGCGCCAACTATTGGGTTAGGTTCATCAACACCCGATCAGACCTTGCGCCTGAAAGGGCACCAAAACAGGTGCGCGACATACAAAAACACGCACCGTTACATCCGCACTATTGCAACATTAGTGCTTCTTGACTTCCGCATACCACCGAAGCACCTGCTCCACCGCTTCATCAGCGGTCATCGCAGAGGTTTCGAGTAGATGCGCCCCTTCGGCGGGTTTGAGCGGCGCTATGGCACGATTGCTATCCCGCGCATCACGCTCCCACAAATCTTTCAGAAGGTCTTGCATGTTAGCAGGAAATCCCTTGTCAATCAATTGCTTATAGCGTCTTTCTGCACGAGCTTCTGGCGTGGCAGTCAAAAAAACCTTGAGTTGGGCGTGCGGGAAGACCACCGAACCCATGTCGCGCCCATCTGCCACCAGGCCAGGGTGTTTGCGGAAGCTCAGTTGCAGCGCCAATAGCGCCTGACGCACCGTTGACAAGGCAGCAATTTTCGACGCCGTATTGCCAACTTCCTCGGCACGAATGGCATTCGAGACATTTTCATTGGCCAGCATGATCTTGTCGCCCGAAAAACTGCAATGCAGGTCACGCGCAAGCTTGGACAGGGCATGTTCGTCGGTCAGCGGCGTATCTGTCCGCAAGGCTGAAAGGGCCGTCAGACGGTACAAGGCGCCCGAATCAAGATAATGAAAGCCAAGTTTGTCGGCGACACGATGTGCCACCGTCCCCTTGCCCGAGGCGGTTGGCCCGTCAATGGCGATGACGGGAAAATTGGATGTTGTCATGCAGAGCTCCTGTTCAGGCGAAGTCTACCTGATTAGGCAGAAGCAGGTCTCATGCCGGGCATCAAACAATAACGTCCACCCCGCCCGAGGTATAAGATCTCGTTGATTCAATTTCCTAAACCGTGAGGATTCATCGAATGCAGCTCTCTCTCGACTTCAAGGCAATCATTTCACTACCGCAAGCTGACAGCCATTGGTTTTCGTCGTTGCACGCCGTTGACGCCAACCGTGCTTTCCTGCACTTCATCACGGCCAAGAGATTCGATCAGCAACATTGGCTGGTCGAAGTTACCCGTGAAAGTGGACAGGTAAACACAAACATCATGGAAATTCCAGTCGAACTGAGGACCGTTCCGCCGACAGAAGAAGACGACGATCCGGTCGATGCTTTTGCTATTTTTATCCTCAACGGCAAGGTCGGCATCCTGCAGGGCGATAGCCGGATACACCTTTTCGATTCCCTCGACGCCAAGCCGCGAACCATGACCGTGGTAAAGCCTTTTCCACAAGTCAAGAGTACGACTTTCGGCTGGAAGGCGTCGTTCATCCCCATTTCTTGCGGCAAGGCGAGCGGCAACCTGATTCCCGTCGTGTTCCAACGCCCGACCGAACCGGTGGACTACGCTTGTTTCTACTCCTTGTTGGAAATTAATGAAGCCGCTGGTAGCGCAAGCTGGGTAGCAGCTACCGCCAAGTCGCGCACTCCAATGCATGTCCGGTACGAACGCAGCAATGCGCGACACCGGGATACTTTCCACCTTGGACCGATCCTCCACGATCTCGCCTGGGACGGCAAGCGTCTCGCGGCTTGGGTCATCGGTGAACGGGAGAGCATCAAACGCTGGGGCATGAGCTATAGTGCGCTGCTCCGATGCAATATGGATGGCAGCAAAGCCGAACTCATTTGCGACGTAGCTGGCGAATGCTACGGCAAGCTGCTCCAGGTTGACAATTTGCTGATCCTGACGCCAATCAGCAGAGCCGCGCCAAGAAAAGGCAAGCAATCGCTACTGAACCTGGGGAGCCTCGTCGAGGAGCCGATTGAGCTGCCGCGCGGCTTGAGTACAGCAAGAGTCCTCGATCTTGCCGACCAAACATTTTGGGGGGTGGCGGGAGCGAAGTGGCTCAACATCAATTCAGCTGTGCCCGTCAAAGAAGGTGAGCCATTTACGGTGCTCGCCATGAGAGCGAGCAACATATAGGTCGGAACAGGAACAAACGCCTACAAAAGATCATTGGTAGCCACTGCGCCGAATGCCTCGAAGTAATCGGGGAAGGTTTTCGCGACGCATTTGGGATCATTGATCCGCATTGCATTGCCGCGTCGCAGGGCGCCGTTGAGCGTAGCCAGCGAAAAGCACATCGCCATGCGATGGTCGTCGTAGGTATCGATGGTCGCGGCGGCGATTTCGGCCGGCGGCGTCACCTTCAGGTAGTCGGCGCCCTCTTCCACTTGCGCGCCCAGCTTGCGTAATTCGGTCGCCATGGCCGCGATCCGGTCGGTTTCCTTGACCCGCCAGCTGCCGATGTTACGCAGCGTGCTTGGGCCATCGGCATACAGCGCCGCCACGGCGATGGTCATGGCTGCATCAGGAATATGGTTGAAATCGGCGTCGATGGCCTTGAGCGCGCCGCGCGACTCGACCTCAATCCAGTTCGGCCCGGTCGTGATGTGGGCACCCATCTGCTGCAGGGCATCGACAAAGCGCACGTCGCCCTGGATGCTGTCTGCACCGACGCCTTGCACGCGCACCGGCCCGCCGGCAATCGCGCCGGCCGCGAGGAAATACGATGCCGAAGAGGCATCGCCTTCGACGTGGATGCTACCTGGGCT
>DATBQE010000187.1:0-13233 GCA_036561005.1 Burkholderiaceae bacterium
GGCGCGATGATATAAAAATCATTATAAATCGCTTTTTCTGCATCACTGATTTTGTCAGCATCAAGAGATTGCAATTCGTTCAATAGCTGTCTAGGCGAGAAATGTTTCCCACGGGATTTTTGGTATCTGGTCTGCGAAAAAAATTGAATGGAATCACCGTATTCTTCTGCCAAATTGACGAGCTTAAGAAAATTGTCTCTATTTTGCGGTTTATTCTCGTTGATCAAACTATCGATGTCTTCCAAACGATGCGGGAAATAAGTGCTCAAGGATTTTGCATATTTCGTTGCATTCTCAATCGTCCGTTCTTCCGGTGTCAAATCTCGCAACGCCTCCACGACTGAGTCAGCCAGCGACATCATCGTTCGAAACGGCGCTGTTTTGGAAACGTGGCTTGACGAAACGGGCGACGACGACTCCCCGCGCGCCTGACTTGCCGCTCGCCGTTGCAAAGTGGATGAGCCACCCTGGTGATATAGAGGATGATCCGCCATATTGCCTGGTGGCTCCAAAGTTGCCTTGCTACCTGAAGTTTCTTCCGGCGTCGTTTTCCTGGCATCTTGCCCAGAGGCTGCCGGTGGCGAATTGGGGGAGGGATGACCGATGGGAAGCATGTTGTTATCTAAAAAAGAAATAAATGTTGCTCGCAGGTTGTCAATGTCGACCCCGCTTGTGCGAGCGCAAGGTGAAAAGCGTTAGCCATGCATCCTGCATGACAAGCCCTTTCCCGTTGCACTATGTCCCTGGCATATTGAAAGTAGCATTAACTCGCACCAGGAACCCCTCATGAGTGCCATGCACCGCGAAGTAGTTCAACTTTCGCAATTGATTCTGTGCCGTGTTCATCGCACTATTGGTGCAGATTGGCGCGCTCGCGGATTTTGATACATACCAACGCCACTGCGCCTGGAGAAGAGGACCGCCATAATAAATTCGTCGGTCGCACTTGGTTCAATTTCCACATGGCGCCTACGTTGTCGCCATGCGCGGCCCTGCACATCATTAACGAAAAGCATTTTTTACCAAACGCATAAGCTTATGAAATAATGTTCGTTCCATCATAATTCGCTTGTCACTAAGGTGCACCCTTTGGCGATTGGAAATCAGCCACAAGCCGATTTCCGATTTTCGTATGTCAACCCGACGTCGGAAAACTCATTACCATGGCTACGCAATCGAATCCTGCAGTACTGTCCCTTATCGGCAATACGCCGCTCATTGAAGTCACCCGCCTCGACACCGGTCCGTGCCGATTGTTTTTGAAACTCGAATCGCAAAATCCCGGAGGATCGATCAAGGATCGCATCGGTTTGTCGATGATCGAAACCGCCGAACGTGATGGTCGTCTGAAGGAAGGCGGCACCGTGGTGGAAGCAACGGCGGGCAATACCGGGCTGGGCCTGGCCCTCGTCGCCCGCGCGAAAGGTTATCGCGTGGTGCTGGTCGTGCCCGACAAGATGTCCAACGAGAAAATCTTGCATTTGAAGGCGATGGGCGCCGAGGTCCATCTGACCCGGTCCGATGTGGGCAAAGGCCATCCGGAATATTATCAGGACTATGCCGCACGCCTGGCGCGCGACATACCTGGCTCCTTCTTTGCCGACCAGTTCAACAACCCGGCCAACCCTCTGGCACATGAAACAGGCACCGCGCCGGAAATCTGGCAACAGAGCGGACACAACGTCGATGCCATTGTCTGCGGCGTCGGCTCGGGCGGTACCATCACCGGTTTGACGCGTTTCTTTCGGGCGCATCAGCCCAATCTGGAATTCGTTCTGGCCGACCCGAAGGGTTCAATCCTCACAGAATACGTCGAGACCGGTCACGTGGCCGACACAAGCGGCTCATGGGCCGTGGAAGGCATAGGCGAAGATTTCATTCCCGCCATTGCCGACTTGTCTGGCGTCAAGCGCGCCTATACCATCGACGATCAGGAGAGCTTCAGTACCGCCCGCGAACTGCTGCGTGCGGAAGGTATCCTGGCCGGATCGTCAACCGGCACGCTGCTGGCCGCAGCACTGCGTTATTGCCGTGAACAAACTACGCCCAAGCGTGTGGTGAGTTTCGTCTGCGATACCGGCACACGCTATCTGTCGAAGATTTATAACGACTACTGGATGATCGATCAAGGCTTGCTGAAACGCGCTTTGCTCGGCGACTTGCGTGACATCGTCGCGCGCCGCTTTGACGAAGGCGGCGTGGTCAGCGTTTCCGATGCCGACACCCTGATGACAGCATTCAATCGCATGCGCAGTGCGGAATTTTCCCAACTCCCCGTGGTCAGGAACGACCAGGTAATCGGCATCATTGACGAGTCCGACATCTTGTTGAAAGTCGCCGCCGATGCCGATCAATTCCGCAGTCTGGTCGGCACGACCATGACCGAGCATGTCGAAATCCTGCGCCCAAGCGCAAGCCTGGACAGCTTGCGCGCCATTCTCGACCGCGGCCTGGTAGCCATCATTACTGACCGCGAACATTTCTACGGTCTCATAACCCGTTTCGATCTTTTGAATCACTTACGCAGGAAACTATCTTGAGCAACCCAATCAAACCAGAAGGCGGCGCGCGCGCCTCCGAAAATTCGCAGAATGCCTTCGCCACACGCGTGATCCACGCCGGCCAGTCGCCCGATCCATCGACCGGCGCCATCATGCCGCCGATCTATGCCACCTCGACCTACGTCCAGGAAAGCCCCGGCGTGCACAAGGGCCTCGACTACGGCCGCTCGCACAATCCCACGCGCTGGGCGCTCGAGCGCTGCGTGGCCGACCTCGAAGGCGGCGCGCAGGCGTTTGCCTTCGCCTCCGGCCTGGCCGCCATCGCAACCGTGCTCGAGATTGCCGATTCGGGTTCGCACATCGTGGCCGGCGACGACATGTATGGCGGTTCGTATCGCCTGTTCGAGCGCGTGCGCAAACGCAGCGCCGGCTTGCGCTTCACCTATGCCGACCTGACCAAACCGGAAAACCTGCTGGCCGCCTTGCAGCCCGACACGAAAATGGTGTGGGTCGAAACGCCGACCAACCCGATGCTGAAGCTGGCCGACTTGGCCGCAATCGGCAACATCTGCCGCGAGCGCGGCATCATTGCCGTGGCCGACAATACCTTTGCCAGCCCCTACGTGCAGCGTCCGCTGGAACTTGGCTTCGACATCGTCGTGCATTCCACCACCAAGTACCTGAACGGCCACTCCGATGTCATCGGCGGCATTGCCGTGGTCGGTGGTGAGTTATACCAGGCACCGTGGCGCGAGCAATTGGGGTTCCTGCAAAACTCGGTCGGCGCCATCGCCGGCCCGTTCGACAGTTTCCTCACCCTGCGCGGGGTGAAGACCCTGGCGCTGCGCATGGAACGCCATTGCGAAAGCGCGCTGGAGCTGGCGCACTGGCTGGAAAAACATCCTAAGGTAGCCAAGGTCTACTATCCCGGTCTGGAGTCACACCCGCAGCATGCGCTGGCACGCCGGCAAATGCACGGCTTCGGCGGCATCGTGTCGGTCGAATTGAAAACCGATCTGGCCGGCTCGCGCCGCTTCCTCGAACGCTGCGAGTTGTTCTCGCTTGCCGAAAGCCTGGGTGGCGTCGAAAGCCTGATCGAACACCCGGCCATCATGACGCATGCGACCATACCGGAAGCACAGCGTGCGCTGCTCGGCATCACCGATTCGTTCATTCGTCTGTCGGTCGGCGTGGAAGACGTCAACGATTTGCGCCGTGATTTGAGCGATGCATTCGACGCGATTTAGGCGCAATCGTATGGCGCGGGCTGCTGGGAATCAAGCAGAAGGCGATTCTGCCTGCTGACTTTCCAACAGCCTGTCGTCGTCTTCAAATGCTCGCATATCGCCATGCGACGCCCCGTTCCCCTGCAGTTCCCCCAATTGGCAGGCGTTTCTTGTTCTTTCCACCTTGCTGGCACGCCAGTTGCAGATAGCCACGCGCGATCGCTGCAATTTGCGTAAACCTGCGCAATATCGAATTGATCACAATCCACTCACTGGTATCTCAAAACGAACAAGGAAAAACCATGAAACGCAACGCGCTTGCCCTCGGCCTGTGCTGCCTGGTCAGCCTGGCACAGGCACAAACTCCGCCCGCCCCGGCCCAATCACCGCCCCCGCCTGCACGCGGCCCGGTGCTTGATCTGGCGCTCGAAGCAGCCAAGACGGCAGTCGAAACCTGCCGCGGGCTCGATCAGAAAGTCGGCGTCAGCGTGATCGACTCGGGAGGCGTGCTCAAGGTGCTGCTGGCCACGGACGGCGCGGCCGCTCGCGGCGTGCAAAACAGCACGTTCAAAGCGCAGACGGCACTGGCCTTCAACAAGCCAACCAGTCAGCTCGCGGAAGAAGCCAAGACCGACAAGGCCGTCGC
Source organism: Burkholderiaceae bacterium (assembly GCA_036561005.1). Classification (GTDB taxonomy): domain Bacteria; phylum Pseudomonadota; class Gammaproteobacteria; order Burkholderiales; family Burkholderiaceae_D; genus PKWO01. The sequence goes on from DATBQE010000187.1 coordinate 4,374, forward strand.
AGACAAGCTCGCAAGCAACCCCAACTACCTAAGCCGCGCCGGCGGCATCCTCATCACGGTGGGCGGCGAAGTGATCGGCGCAATCGGTGTTGGTGGCGCACGCGGTAGCGAGAAGGATGAAGCTTGCGCATTGGCAGGGCTGGAGAAGGTTCGCAGCCGCCTGAACTAACGAAGAGCCAACTTACTGAACGCCGGATGCTGCCCGCGCAGCGTCCGGCTTTTTGCATCCCCGTTGCATCCTTTCTCTACCCCATCGCCGGAAAGAATTCTGAATTGAGATTCGCCCTATTGTGCATGTTGCCGACGCTGGCAATGATGTTTCCTGCATTTGCCGCTACCGGCCAAAGCAAAGCGCCAGCCGGCAACAAGGCCCCGGCAACCACGACTTTCGCACCGGGCGACCCGGGCGACCCGGGCGCCGGCAAAGGCAAGGCCGACGACTGGCGTTGCATCGAATGCCACGGGCGCTACGGCAACGGCGGCGGCAACGACCCGGAAGCAAAAATCGCCAAACTGGCCGGGCAGGATCCCGCATACCTGATCAAACAATTCCGCGATTTTCGCGCCGGTACGCGCAAGAACGATTACATGGAAATGATTGCGAAAAATGTCGAGGATGCCGATCTGGTCGACATCGCCGCTTTTTTCGCTAACCAAAACGGACCGCTTGGCGAAGCACGCGCCGGTGCGACAGACACGAATCCGGTGGCCAGGGACCTATTCAATCATGGCGACAAAGCCCGCAACATCGCGGCATGCGCAAGCTGCCACGGCGCGATAGCGCCACAGGGAAAACCCGTCTTACCGCGCATCCACGGCCAAGCCCATGGCTATCTGGAAAAGCAGTTATACGATTGGCGCAGTGGTGAAAGGCACAATGACCCGGAGCGCTTCATGAACCTGGAGGCCAAGTCCTTGACCGACACCGAAATTCAGGCGCTTGCGCAATATCTTTCCACGGTTGATGCGTCCGCGGAAGGCGCAAATAAATAGCCCAAACGGAGGGCCCCGGCGCGATGGACGTCAGGGTGCAGCGCCCGCTTCCCGGCAGGATCAATCACGTTCGATATCCTGATTGGCGTCGTTGCGAATGAATCCTTCATCGTGTATCTCGAATATTTTTGCCGGCGCGGCTTTACGGTCGACGACATCGATTTTCCAGACCGTCTGACCTTCCTGCGTCACAATCAACAGCGGCAAGCGCGTCGCATCGCTCCAGCAAATATGCGTAGTGCGTTCCTGCTGCGTTAGTTCGACCCATTTGCATGCGTCGATCGCCCGCGGCGCCCCTTTCGGCGCAATGCCGTTCTCCAGGCGATATTCGCCTTTGGGGTGGCGCAAGCCATGAGCCAGATCGAACCAGTCGGTGAAATTGCCGATGCGGTAAAGATTGCTGCGGTCAATCGTGGTGTGAATTTTCTTTTTCAGATCCAGCACGTCGAGCCGGTATTCGGCCTCGCCTTCGGTCAGCGTCACGTAGGTCTCAAGCACATCGTCTGTGCGCCGCTTCAGGCGATGCCGACCATCGCGCCATGCTTCAAGCTGATGGTTGCCGCCCGGATTGGTGAAGCTGGCCCGGTAGTGCAGTGCAGCCGGCTCACCCTTGTCCGAAAACCGTTGGTCGAACGTCATATCTTTTGCTTGGGCACTCAGAGCAAAAAAGCCCGCCGCGCAGCACGCGGCGAGCTTTATTCCGAGTCCCGCATTATTGCCGGGTACAGGAAAATTCATTATTGGCGGACTGCCTTTGCGAAGTCAAAATAGCGATAGGTCTTGCCGTCGACCGTCAAATCCTTGACGGCCAGGTTGATCGTATAAGTGCCGGAGGTCAACGCGCTGTCGGCCGTTGCGCCGGTAGGGTCGGTCGGCAACTCAAAACGCAACCCGGTGGCGTTAGCCGTCGGCGTGACAACCGACGCCGCCACGGCAGGCGCCGACTTGCTGGCAGGCGTAACCAGCGACTCGTTCAGGACGCGGCCATCGGCCTGCGGCAAGGAAATGCCCAGGAGGTAGGCAACAGTCGGAGCCACGTCGACGTTACCGGATGGATTGGACACGGCGGCCTTGACAAAGGACGGGCCGTTGGCAATCAGCGTGTTATGCACATCGGTCACGCCAAAGCTGCCGTGCATGCCATGCTGGCCGGCGCTGAAACTCTCAAACTCGATGCCCGGCATGCCCTGAACAGACACCGTGTTGTCCCATGAAAAACTGACGACGACATCGGGCTGGCCATTGTTTTGGCGCGTGGCGTTCTCCAGATTGACCTGTGCCAACTGCAAGGTGCCGGGAATGGCACCGTAGCGGCTGTCGACGAAGATTGCGCCGTATTCCTCACGTTGCTGCAAGAATTTCACCAGGTTCTTGACGGTCGTTGCATCATGGCTCGGCACATAGAAATAATCGGAACCGCCGTTGGCTGCAATGACCACGCCGTTGGCAGGCAGGCTGCCCGGCGCCGGCACGGCAAACGACGCAACCGGTTTCGCCAAAGTGGCGCTGATGGCCTGGTACTTGGCGTTGGCGCTGCCGCACAATGCACCGGTTGTATCGATCTGCACGGGAACAGTCGGCATGCCGGTAGCGTTGAGGCCGTACATGGGATCGGTTGCACATTTCGAACCATCGAAGGCGCTGAAGCCGCGGTAGGTCAGCAAATCTGCCGAGCGCACGTCGCCCGAGAATGAATAGCCACCTGACGAAGCAACACCGCCCAGGCTCGCCGCATTGGAGCCGCTGGTGGCGCCATTGACAAGCGGGCCGGTTGGCAAACTGACCGACGGATTGACCGTGCGCAGCGGATACAGATTCAGAGGGCCGGAGACACTGCTGTGCCCGTGGTCAGAAACCACGATCAGGTTGGTGCTGCTGTCAAGGCCGTTGGCGCGCAAGGAGGCGATCAATTCGCCCAGGCGCTTGTCTTGCGAATGCAGGCCGGCCTTCATGTTGGCCGTGCCGGGGCCGTAACCGTGTTCGACGTTATCCGGCGTGCGGAACCAGATCAGCGACAACATCGGCTTCTTCACCGGCAGGATGTAAGTCGTATATACCGACATCATGTACTGGTTGGCCGCATCTTCCGGGGCGCCTTGCGTGGCATCGCTCGGGTCGCGCGCGGCAATGGCGATCGCTCCGTTCGGATCGTAAGCCGTCGTGTTGAACGTCACGTAGCCGGCGCGGTTGGTCGGGCTGCCGTTGGTGCCGGCGAGCGTCACCGCATCGGTGCCGGAATAGTCATGCACGACATTGACGGGCAGGGCATAACCGTTGGCTTGCAACTCGGTAACCAGGCTGCGCGGCTCGACCGTGTTTTCGTCAACGAAATAGCCTCCCTTGTTGATGTCCTGAATATAAGCGGCACCCGATTTTCCGATCGTTGCCGTCGTCAATCCCGCGCTTTGTGCCGCGGCAAACAAATTCTTGACCAGCAGAAGTTGCCCGCCGTAGTAAGTGTTGAGCGTGTTGACCACCTGATAGTCTTCGGTGAAAACCGGATCGGTATAGTCTTGCGCCGTGCCGCCGGCACTTGGGCCGGAAGGAATCGTATTGGTGCTGCCCTGCGGCGGCGTCCAGAAAGTGTTGCCGTAAAAGCCGCTGGTCTTGGGGAAGGAGCCGGTGGCAAACGACGACGCGTTCATCATCGTAAACGTGGGATACGTCGAATGGTTATCGGTGAAGTTGCTGCCCGATTGGCGCAGTGCATACAAATTTGGCGTATCGGCTTCGGTAACCGAATCAGGACGCAAACCGTCCCACACCATGATGATGGTACGCGTAGCAGTCAGCGCTGACTGGCTGGCGGCTGCAGGCACCTTGGAAGAACTGCCGCACGCGGCAAGCAGGGCGCCAACGCACCCGGCCGCGACAAGGGAAGTGGCGAATTTCATGACCTGAATCTCCTGGCAATTATGGAACAAAAGTCGTCGAAGTCGACGTGGCAATCAAGCACACGATGCTAGTTGCCCAACATGACCACTGAGTGACAAGTGCCAGGCCGAAGCGGCTTTATTTTCGGGACAAAACCGAAAAGTCGCGTAATGTGGAAAATAAGATAAGTTTGTATTGGCGTCGATTCCGCTGCCCGGTGTGCAGGCAGGAAAATAACGTTGTCCAGTGCATGCAGGTGATGGCGCGCCTGTTTTTATATGGGTTGGCACGCCGTCGGCGCAAACATGTGGTGCGCGTCAAACTGGTAGATTGGGTTTGATGGCTACTCGGCAGTGCGCGTCAACTCCACACCGTCGACCACCATCTTCCATTGATCGCCGTCCTGGTAAGGCGGCATGCTGACGACAAAGGTGGCGCTCATCGGTCCGAGGCCGGCCTCGATATTATTCCCCTCGAAACGTTTGATCGGCACATCCATGGAAGTCGTCGTGTTCCCATTGACGCGCTTGTATTTCACATGCCCTTCCTGCGTGATACGCAAGACCATGTTCTTCTCATGCCATTGGCCGACATAGGCCTTCTTGTCCGGCGGCACCGGGTTGTCGCAGGCACCGAGCATCAACGCCAGAATCGGCGCGATCCATAATTTGTTCATGTGCACTTTTCTCCGTGCGTCACGCAGGCACCCGCAGGGGTGTTCATTTTTCGGCGACGGCCTTGAGATTGGCCAGACCCGCTGCGAAGTCCTTGCCCACCATTTTGTCCATGTTCATGAAGACATGCATGATCTTGACCATAAAAGACGCAGGTCCTGACATGAGCCAATTAACGCTCGTGATTTCACCGTTGCGGGTCAGTGTGAAGACCGTGGTGTTGTGTGCCTCGAAGGGAATGAAAAAATCGAGTTTGATGACGATCTTTTCCGGCACGGTCAGGTCGGTGATTTCCATTGCGCCCTTGCCCACCTTCTTGTTGCCTTCCCACGCATAGGCCGCACCCTTGCCGCTGGCTGGGCCGCTGAATGAGCGCATCATCGCCGGGTCGAGCTTTTCCCAGGGCGACCAGGCGGCCCAGTGATGGAAATCGTCGATCAGCGCAAAAATCTTGTCCGGCGCGGCCTTGATATCGGTCGAGCGCTCCACCTTGAACACATCGGGCTTGGCGGCAGCGAGAATGAGCACGACAACGATTACGGCAACAACAACGTACACGACTGTCAGCATGGAAGTCTCCAGGACGGTTGGAATAACGGCAGCGTGCCCAGGTCACAGGCGACGCTGCCGCGTTATTTGCACTGCAGTATCCGTCCGCCGCCGGCAAATTGCAACATGCCGATGTACGAAGCAGGTGAGCGCTTATCTGCAGGTATAGTTGAATTTGGTCGAAGCCGCCTGCCCCGACGCATCGAACAGCTCGATCATCATTGAATAGCTGTTGCCCGGCCTGCACCCGATGGCGATAAACAACTCTCCCGCACCCATGCCCGAAGCGCCCGGATTCCACGCAACCGGATTGCCCCACTGATAGCCCATCCACGGCCGCACCTGCACCTGATTGATGTTTTGATTCGGATCCACAAAATTGACGCCAATCTGGCCGTTGACGGCCGGATAGACGACGCTGGTTATTTGCAGGTTGCCTGCCGCGTTCCCGGTGAATTGAACAATACCGGCATCGGCTTCGGTGCACGTCGGATTGCAGGCATTGGCAATACCGGGTGCGATGGTAATCGGGTTCCAGTTCTCCGCACGCAATAGATAGTTTCCCGCAGCAATCGGGCCGGCGGCCGGCACCGCAACCGTCAGTGTCTTCGGCCCGGTCGGCACGCAAGCCGGCGCCATCGCGCCGCCGCTCAAGCCGCCGCACAGCGTCAACAGCCCGACCCCGAATCCCACGCCGCCGCTGCGCTCGAGCACAATGACCGTATTGGCATCGAAGGTATAACCCGATGCAGGATTCACCGTCAGGGTCAGCATGGTGCCGAACACCACAGGGCGCTCGCTGAGCGTAATCACGTCGCCGTAGCAAAGGAAATTGAAGCCGTTACGGAAAGTGCACGGCACGGGATTGGGCGCGGTGGCCGGCGCAGGCGGCGTGCCGGCCCCGGCCGTTGCGCCGCCACGCACAATCGCAAAGCCTTTGTGCTGCGACTGCGCATTCTGCGACCACGTTGCCGGCTGCGAATCGACTATCGTATAAATTCCCGCAGGCAGAACGCGATTGACCTGTGCCACCCAGTTTGCCGGCACGCCATTGGTGCCGGGTATATCCCTGGCCGCAAACGTGCCGACCGTAGCACCCGCGGCGTTTTGCAGGCTAATGCTGCCGGCCGGTGCGCCGATGCCGTTGTCCCAATGATAGGTTTCAATTTCCGTGATCGGCATCGGCGCCACCAACCTGAATTTCGGGAAACAAGCATTGAACGGCTGCGGGCAGTTGGATACTGCCGCAACATTGGTATTATCGAACATGTCGATGGCGGCCGCTTCCATGGGAAGCAGCAGCATGCCCAACAATAGCAACAGTAAAGCGATGATTTTGACCGAGTGCGCGCTTAGCGCCTTGACCTTGCGTAGATGCACCATGACAGAACTCCCTTCTTGCCCGGAAGATAGACTGCGCTGCCAATCAACATGAGTGAACCCTTATTTGCTGCCCTGAATTTTCCGAACCGATTGCATTGACGAGATGCCTGCTGTCATTATTGCTGCGGTGTCCGCTGACCGCCATCCCCCAGAGACATTTGCCGCTTATTGCCCGTCGCCATTTCCAACCTTGCAAACCCAGCTCACCGTTTCCGGCCTCGCGGCATTTGCCCAGCTAAATGTCGCACCGGTTCACAGCGGCGTTGCCGGTTCCTGATTTGCGCTTTGACCGAATTTGGCCAGGTCAGGCACACACTGTTTTACGAAATCAATCGCCGAAACAATGCCTTTGAGCTGGCGGTCCTCCACCACCAAAACGTGGTGCACTTTGTTCGTCAGCATCATGCGCGCAACCTGCGAGATCGGCGTATTGGGGCTGACCGAAACCGGCTTATAGGTGCATAGCTCCCATGCACGTATCGCCCGCGGGTTTCTTTTTGCCGCAGCGAAATGCAACAAATCGTGCGAACTGATAATCCCGAACAGCGCCCCTGTCTCGTCAACCACAGGTGCGGCCGATAGATTGTGTAGCGCAAACATATGGTCGACCTTATCGATCGAATCTTCAGAGCCGACCGTCCAGATCTCTCTGGTCATGAGGACAGAAATTGGGTTTTCCATGAACTGCTCCAATTGCGGGCTGGACTCCGGGGGCGTCCCACAATTTGCGAAGGAGGTGTTGTGATCTGAATCGCAACTGCACGTTGCCATCGTGCATTGCCGTCGCGCATTGCCGTGAATTAACTACTACTATCAAATTAATCCATGCAGCGCGATTCCGTACCTGTCAACTCTGACAGGTACGGTTAATTAATATCAAAGGCGAGCCAATTAGCGCCGAAACTGCCATGCGCAGCCAAGCCCGGAGCCAATTTGCGCGTCAAGGCAAATCCTGTAGGATATGCCGAATTTTGGCGTTAGCGTGGCGCAATAGGCGGCCTGGCCTCGCTTCCTTGCGAATTCGCCGTAGAGTCCTTCAACATTTTATTGAAAGCACACGCCCCGTGGAAATTGCCCGCAGCCTGCTTGGCATGGCCATCCTCTTATTGGTTGCCTACGCCATTTCCAATAACCGTCGCGCCATCAAGCTGCGCACTGTCGGCCCGGCCCTGCTGGCCCAAATCGCCATCGGTGCCCTCATCCTGTTCATCCCCGCCGGCAAGCAAGCCCTGGCCGCCATCGCCCAGGCCGTCAACCAGGTTCTGGCCTACGGCAATCACGGCATCGCCTTCCTCTTCGGCGGCCTGGTCGATGCCAAAATGTTTACCCTGTTCGGCAATCTCGGCTTCGTGTTTGCATTCCGCGTGCTGCCCATGATCATATTCATGACCGCACTGATTTCGGTGCTCTACTACCTCGGCATCATGCGCTGGCTGGTCACCCTGCTCGGCACCCTGTTCCACAAACTGCTCGGCGTGAGCAAGATCGAATCGTTTTCCGCAGTGACCACCATCTTCCTGGGCCAAAGCGAAATGCCGGCCGCCGTCAAACCCTTCATCAAGGACATGAACGGCCCCGAAATATTCGCCGTCATGGCCAGCGGCATGGCATCCGTTGCGGGTTCGGTGCTGGCAGGCTACGCCGGCCTCGGCGTCAGGATGGAATACCTGATCGCCGCCTCCTTCATGGCCGTGCCCGGCGGCCTGCTGTTCGCCAAAATCATCTGCCCCAGCACCGCAGCAAGCCAGGTCAAGGTCGGCACCTCCGGCTTCGACGAAAAAGCCTCGGCCAACGTCATCGAAGCAGCAGCTTCCGGCGCCGCAGTCGGTTTGAAGATAGCCGTCAACGTGGGCGCCATGCTGATCGCCTTCATCGGATTGATCGCATTGCTGAACGGCCTGGTCGGTGGCATCGCCGGGTGGTTCGGCTACCCAGGCGTAACGCTCGAATCAATCCTCGGCCACCTCTTCTCCCCCCTCGCCTACCTGATCGGCGTGCCATGGGAAAACGCCCCGCTGGCCGGCAACTTCATCGGCCAGAAGATAATCTTGAATGAGTTCGTGGCCTATAGCGGCTTGGCGCCCTACCTGCAGGATGCGGCTGCGGTGCAGACGGCCGGCCTGCCGCTGCTGGACGCGCGCACTATCGCCATCGTTTCGTTTGCGTTATGCGGCTTTGCCAATCTGGCTTCGATTGCGGTATTGACCGGTGGCTTTAGCGCAGTTGCGCCGGAGCGGCGGTCGGAGGTGGCGCGCTATGGATTGCGTGCGGTTGCTGCTGGGACTTTGTCGAACTTGATGAGTGCTGCTATTGCGGGGATATTTCTTTCGATTCAGTGATGTCCTGGTGCCTTGACAAAGTGCACTGGATTGCGTCGCGGGAATGTG
>DATBQE010000188.1:0-13864 GCA_036561005.1 Burkholderiaceae bacterium
CATCTGCAGCGGCAAAACTATCCTGCGCGACGTATACCCATGTTTCAATCAGGTCTTCTTCGGCCTGAAATGTTTTTTTGATGACCGGCATAGTCTTCAATATTTTCCACTACAGTTTGCTTTGAGCGAGACGCTTACGCGCTTCCTGCTTAATGGCATCCATATCGGACAATTGCCCTGTGCCGCTTGCCAGCCCTTCTTCCCACAAGCCCCGCAAGTGTTCGATTTCAGCCCGACGCAAGGAACGCTTAAGCTTCCAGTCGCGTAACGCATCCCGTACAACTTCACTGCTGCTCGCGTATTCGCCGCTTGCGACCGCTTCGCGGACAACTGACGCCATATCAAACGTCAGGGCAATACTTACCTTTTCCACATTGGCCATGATTAAATACCTCCATATCGCATATGGTAGTAAAAATTACCACCGAAGGCAAGTCTGAAGGTAGCGATGTCGTTTCGAGAATAAGGCAAATTGTCTGGATGTCCATCAAGTTCGAGGGGCGCAGTTCCACGGTGCAATCCATGCAGTCAAAAGTATGCCAGAACGGGTCAAGGCGCTATGGACATAGATGGTGCTAGAACTGTCCAGCGGTGCCGCAAAATATCATGGCCACAAAGCCCCCGCTAGAATCTTATTGGGGTTGTTGGTATCCCCTCGCGAGGTAAAGTGATACACAGCACCCGCAAATTCCAATCTTAGGGGTCTGACCATTCGGGGAGATAAACACAAACGCATTGGGAATGTTGGAATGTTAGAACTGATAATCATCTAGCCGCCTCCCACTCAGCGACCGCCGAGGAGATAAAGTGCAAGTGCGAACCAAACTTTATCCGAGGAGAACGGCAATTCTTTTGGCGCAAGGTATTCAACCATCCTGGGGGGCGGAATAAACTTGGGTACGCGATGAAAGTGGACGTTGTCGCGATGCGAATGGAAAAACTCCAATGCTGCTACGCGAATAATTGTAGAACGAGAGGGGATTTTGTAGAACAGCAGGTTAGATGCAATCGGCTTCTAACCCGCATAAATCTTGGTGGCCCGGGGCGGAATCGAACCACCGACACAAGGATTTTCAATCCTCTGCTCTACCGACTGAGCTACCAGGCCAAGGGGCAGAAGTATAGCAAAACTATTGGAATTTGCAAGAGCATTGGCAAAAATTATTTTGGACCAGCGTTATAATGGTCGCTTCGGTCGGGCTGTGAGCGGCCATTTGCAATCACTCTCCCATGAATTTGCAATCTGATATCTGCGTCATTGGTAACGGCGCCGTCGGCAAGACGGCGGCTTTGGGATTTGCCCAGGCCGGGTTATCGGTTACCTTGCTTAGCCCTGCGCCTGCGCTGACAACCGCACCGGTCGAAAGCTGGGATGTGCGCGTGTATGCCCTGAACCATGTCGCGCATTCTTTGCTCTCGTCCCTGCGTGTTTGGGATGCGCTCGATTTGTCGCGCGTGGCCCCGGTTGACGCGATGGCGATTGCGGGGGATGGGGATGGTTCTGCCGGGCGCCTGGGTTTCGATGCCTATGGTGCGCGCGTTGGTGCGCTGGCATGGATTGTGGAAGACCGCAATTTGAATCAGGCGCTCGATGCGGCATTGAAGTTCATGCCCAAGGTGCGCCAGGTGGTGGGGCGCGCGACGGCCGTCACTACGGTGGGGCCCGCAGCGACTTTGACGCTGGAGAATGGCGACACGCTCGATGCCTCATTATTAGTGGGCGCCGATGGCGCGCATTCGTGGTTGCGTGCGCAGTGCGAGATCGGCTATGACTATCGTTCCTACGGCCAGCGCGGCGTGGTGAGTAATTTTGAATGTGAGAAGCCGCATCACGGTGTGGCGCATCAGTGGTTTTGCGGTGTGCAGGGCATTATTGCCTTGCTGCCTTTGCCGGGGCAGCGGGTTTCGCTGGTTTGGTCGGCGCCTGATGCGTTGGCCGATCAATTGGTGCGCGAGCCGGCAGGCCGGCTTGCCGAACGGCTGGCGCATTGGGCGCAGGACAAGCTCGGCGCATTGACGCCGGTGCAGCCGGAAGCGATCAAGGCGTTTCCGCTTTCGCTGATTCGGCCGCATGCGATTACGGCGCCGCGCGTGGCGTTGGTGGGCGACGCAGCGCACGTGGTGCATCCGCTGGCGGGGCACGGCATGAATCTGGGCTTTGGCGATGTGGCGGCGCTGATGGCTGTCCTGGCCGATGTCGATACGGCGCGCGATGGTGGGCGCGATTATGGCAATGCGCGCGCTCTGCGTCGCTATGCGCGGGTGCGCAAGGAAGAGGTATTGTTGATGCAACTGGCCACCGATGGCCTGCAGCGCATGTTCGGCAGCGAATTCGAGCCCTTGCGCTTGCTGCGCAATGCCGGAATGAACTTGTTGGACAAGTTGCCGGTCTTAAAGAGGCGGCTGATTGCGCAGGCATTGGGGCGGCCTGTGGCGTCAGAGATTTGATTGGCTGGTTTGCAATTGATTGACAAAACGTCAGCCTGCGATGGGGTGCCCTTTCGCTGATATCAGACATCGTCGGAAGATTTTTCCCGGAACACGCTACAATCGCTCGAAACGTTCATTTTTTGGAATAGCCATGAAACTGATGAAAATCGTGATGCCGACCCTGATGGTCGCCTTTGCCGCAGTAGCGCATGCCGATAATCCGCCCAATGCCGCGCAAATGACTGGTGCGCCTGCCATGACGTCGCAGGAAGTGGCGCTCAAGCAGTTGATTGAAAATCGTATTGGCGGTGGTGTCAAGGTCGATGGCTTGCACAAGACCAATTTCTCCGGCCTTTACGAGTTCCATTCCGACGGCGAAGTGATGTACACCGACGAGCATGCGAAGTATCTCGTGGTTGGCCATATCGTCGATATGGAAACGCGCAAGGATTACACGCGCGATAGTTTGTCCGAGTTAAACAAGATCAAGTTTTCCGATTTGCCGTTTGAATCGTCAATCAAGATGGTCAAGGGTGATGGCAAGCGTGTGATTGCGGTGTTTGAAGACCCTAATTGCGGTTACTGCAAGAAGCTGCGCCAGACGTTGGCGGAGATGGATAACGTGACCGTGTATACCTTCATGTACAACATTCTGGCACCGGATTCTTCCGTCAAGGCGAAGAATGTCTGGTGCACGCCAAATCGCCTCAAGGCTTGGGACGACTGGATGTTGAGCGGCAAGAATCCGGCTTCTGCGCCGGCTTCCTGCACGACCAATCCGAACGACGCGGTGTATGCGCTCGGCCAGAAGTTGCACATCACGGGCACGCCGACGATCTTCTTTGCCGACGGCACACGTACGCCGGGTTTCATGGAGCGCCCGGCTCTGGAAGAAAAATGGTCGTCGCTTGAGCAGACCGCGGTTCGATAGTTTTGCAGGTCACGCAGCGGCAAGTCTGAGCCCTTAAGCTCAGCGCCTGCGAAATTTCACGGCGGCACGATGGTTTGTACCTCGTGCCGTTTTGTTTTTTGCCTTCGTGAATAGATGATTCACGCAGCAGGCGGCATCGATGCGATGATGTAGTCGACGAAGGCAGCCACGCGTGCCGACTGTCTGCGCCCGGAAAACACGGCATTGATGGCGAGCGACGGCGAGCGATGGTTCTGCAGCAATTGCACGACCCGGCCGGCCGCGAGGTCTTCTTCGAATTGCCAGGTCGGCGATTGGGAAATCCCCATTCCTGCCAATACCATTTCACGTATTGCTTCCGAGCTGTTGCTGCTGGCGTTACCCGTGATGGCTATGGTTGTTTGCTTGCCTTGCGCCTTGCCTGCTTTGGAAAAAGTCCAGGCATTGGGAGTAGGCAGCAGGGTGAATGCGAGGCAGTTATGCTCGCTCAATTCGGCTGGCGTGCGCGGCGCGCCATGCTCGGCCACGTAGGCGGGCGAGGCGTACACGGCGCGCGGCATGTCGCCGACAGGGCGTGCCACGAGGCTGCTGTCGCGCAAGGCGCCGAAACGAAATGCGACATCGATGCCTTCGCCAACCAGGTCGACGTTGCGGTCGCTCAAATGCAGGTGGATGCGGATGCCGGGATGCGCGAGCAGGAAGGCGCGCAGGCGTGGCGCCAGCCAGGTACGCCCGAAACTGACCGAGGCGCCAATGCACAAAGGTCCGGCGATTTCTTCCTGCCCGCTCTTGAAGCTGTGTTCGGCGGCGTCGACAGCGGCGAGGATCTGGCGGCATTCAGCGTAGTAACGTTCTCCTTCGTCGGTCAAAGACAATTGGCGTGTGGTGCGTGCGAACAAGCGGCCGCCGAGCGAGACTTCCAGTGCGCGAATCATTTTGCTGATGTTGGGCTGGCTGCTTTGCATCTCGCGTGCGACTGCCGAGAAACTCCCGCGTTCGACCACGCGGACAAAAACGGCCATGGCTTCGAGTTTGTTCATGGCGGCGAATGGAGTGAATTCATGGACATGCCGATGGTGGGCAATTTGGTTACGTACGGGTTGTTTGCGCCTTTGTCTGCCTTATTCATGCAAATATGGAATGTATCATATTTCAATATAGCGTCTTATCGGAATGGATGTTCAGGCTGAGAATACACTTACTTTCATCAGCCAGGAGAACAACATGTCCCAAGCAATTCACACCACGCGCGCACTCGTGCTTCATGAAGCCGATGGCCAGTTTGTTTCGACCAGCGTCGAGCTGCCGCCGCTTCAAGCGGGGCAGGTGCTGGTGCGTATTCACGCCAGCGGTATCAATCCGCTCGATCTCAAGATTCGCGCCGGGCAGGCAGCCCATGCGCGCCATCCTTTCCCAGCCGTGCTCGGGCTGGATATGGCCGGTGTCGTGGAGGCGGTCGGTGACGGCGTCGAGCACTTCAAAATCGGTGACGCTGTGTATGGCATGGCGGGCGGCGTGGCGGGTGTGCAGGGTTCGTTGGCTGAGCATGCCGTGGTCGATGCTCAACTGTTGGCGCACAAGCCAAATAATTTATCCATGCGCGAGGCGGCGGCCCTGCCCCTTATAGCGATCACGGCATGGGAGGGGTTGATCGATCGCGCGCAGGTGCAGGCAGGGCAGGCAGTGCTGGTGCACGGCGGCGCGGGCGGCGTGGGGCATGTGGCCGTGCAGATTGCGAGAGCGCAAGGCGCCACCGTTTATGCGACCGGGTCGGCGCAGGACAAGGCGCTGATCGAATCGTTCGGCGCCACGGCCATCGACTACCGCACCGCCGGTGTTGCCGATTACGTGGGGCAATACACGCAAGGGGAGGGTTTCGACATCGTCTACGATACGGTGGGCGGCGCGACGCTCGATGCTTCGTTTCTGGCTGCGCGCGAATATGTCGGCCACGTGATCAGTTGCCTTGGGTGGGGCGAGCACAAACTGGCGCCGTTGTCTTTCCGCGGCGCGACCTACTCAGGCGTGTTCACCCTGCTGCCTTTGCTTTCGGGGCGGCACCGTGCGCATCATGGGCATATTCTGGCGAACGTCGCGCAACTGGTCGAGGCCGGCAAGCTCATGGTCAGGGTCGATCCGCAGCGTTTCTCGTTGGACACGGTCGAGGCCGCCTATGCGCTTGTCGCGAGGGGCGCCGCCCAGGGCAAGGTTGTGGTAGACATCGTTCAATAGTGCAAAACCGGTTCAGTGCTTGCATGCAACCAGGAAACGCAGGATTTCGTCAGCGGGTCTATAATCGTTGGCTGCAGTTCATCCAACAGAACAACGGGAGCATGGCATGGTTACATTGAACATCAACGGTAAAGACACGCAGGTCGATGCCGATCCGGCGACACCCATCTTATGGGCCCTGCGCGATGTATTGAACATGACGGGTACCAAGTTCGGCTGCGGCGCTGCATTGTGTGGCGCCTGCACCGTGCATTTGAACGGGCAGGCGACGCGCTCTTGCGTAACGCCGATCTCGGCGGCGGTCGGGCAAAAGATCACGACCATCGAAGCCATGGAAAGCGACAAAATCGGCAAGGCGGTGCAAGACGCCTGGGTCAGGCACGATGTGCCGCAGTGCGGCTACTGCCAGAGCGGTCAGGTGATGAGCGCTACGGCGCTTCTGATGGTCAACAAGGATCCGTCGGATGCCGATATCGAGTCTGCCATGAGCGGCAACATCTGCCGTTGCGGCACCTACCAGCGCATCCGTGCTGCGATCAAGGATGCTTCCAAGTCCCTGGCCTGATTACATCGAGGAGAGTAGCGCATGCGTATCGAATGGATGAACGGAGTAACCGGCAGCACGCTCGATGCGTCGCTGGCCGGCAATGAGATTGCGAAGCCGCGTGAGGGCATGTCGCGGCGCGGTTTCATCAAGGCGGCCGCCGTTGCAGGTGGCGGCCTGGTGCTTGGTTTCGTGGTGCCGGGCGCGGGGCGTTTTGCCATGGCGCAAGAAGCCAAGAAGGTATCTGCGCCGAATGCCTTCCTGCATATTGCACCGGACGATAGCGTGACCATTATGGTCAATCGACTGGAGTTTGGCCAGGGCGTGCAAACTAGCCTGCCGATGCTGATTGCGGAAGAACTCGATGCCGACTGGTCCAAGGTGAACGGCGCGCTGGCGCCTGCTGCCGATGCGTACAAAGACCCGCTGTTCGGGATTCAGATGACGGGCGGTTCCGGTTCGATTGCGCACTCGTTCACGCAATACCGCGAGATCGGTGCGCGTGCGCGTGCCATGCTGGTTGCTGCGGCGGCGCAGCAATGGAAGGTCGATGCGGCGCAGATCAAAGTAGTCAAGGGTGTGGTGTATGGCCCGGCCGGACAAAAGGCGAGTTTCGGCAGCCTGGCCGATGCGGCCATGGCGCTGCCGGTGCCGGAAACGGTCACGCTGAAAGATCCGAAGCTATTCACCATCATCGGCAAACCAACGCCGCGCCTTGACGCGCGCGCGAAGTCGACCGGCAAGCAGCAGTTCGGTATCGATAATTATTTCCCCGGCATGAAAGTGGCCGTGGTGTTGCGGCCTGCCGTGTTCGGCGCCAAGGTCGGCAAGCTCGATGCATCGAAGGCCAAGCAGATCAAGGGCGTGATCGACGTGGTTGAAATTTCGACTGATCGCGGCGGGCGCGGCGTGGCAGTGATTGCAGATGGCTATTGGCAAGCCAAGCAGGGGCGCGATGCGCTGGTTGTCGAATGGAATACCGCCGGCGTGGAAAAGGTCAGCAGCGACAGCCAACTGGAAGCATACAAAATTCTGGCCGGACAGCCGGGTACGGTGGCCAAGGATGCCGACATGTCCAAGCTGGCCGGTGCGGCGAAAAAAATCACGGCCGTCTATGAGTTTCCCTATCTTGCCCATGCGCCGATGGAGCCGCTCAATTGCGTGGTCGACCTGAAGGCCGATGCCTGCACGGTGTGGGCCGGTTCACAGTTCCAGACTATCGACCAGGGTGCCATTGCGCGCACGGCAGGGTTGAAGCCGGAGCAGGTGACCTTGAACACGATGATGGCAGGTGGCGGATTCGGCCGGCGCGCCGTGCCGACCTCGGACTATCTGGTGGAGGCGGTCAATATCGCCAAGGCCAACGTTGCGGCCGGCAGGAGTGGTCCGGTGAAGGTGATGTGGAGCCGCGAGGATGACATCAAGGGCGGGTACTATCGCCCGTCGCATGTGCATCGTGCCGAATTGGGGCTCGACGCCAAGGGCAAGATCGTGGCGTGGAATCATACGGTGGTCGGGCAATCGATCATCAGCGGTACACCGTTCGAACCGATGATGGTGAAGAACGGCGTCGATTCGACCATGGTCGAAGGCCTCGGTGATCCGTACGAAGTGCCGTTCCGCTTGTCGGTACATAACGCCAATGCGAACGTGCCGGTGCTGTGGTGGCGTTCGGTCGGCTCCACCCATACGGCGTTTGTGATGGAGACGCTGGTCGATGAAGCGGCCCATATGGCAGGCGTCGATCCGGTTGCTTATCGCAAGCAGATGATAGGCAAGGATCATCCGCGCCACATCGCTGCGCTCGATCTGGCAGTGGAAAAATCGGGCTACGGCAAGAAGCATTTGCCGGCCGGCCATGCCTTCGGCGTGGCGGTGCACGAGTCGTTCAACACGGTCGTGGCTTACGTGGTCGAGGCATCGGTCAAGAACGGCAAGCCGGTCCTGCACCATGTGACAGGCGCAGTGCATTGCAACCGCGCCGTCAATCCATTGACGATTGAAGCGCAGGCACAGGGCGCCATTGCCATGGCCTTGGGCACCACCTTGCCGGGCGCGGCCATCACCCTGAAGAACGGCGTGGTCGAGCAACAGAACTTCAACGACTACACGGTGGCGCGCATGAACGACATGCCGACCATCGACATTCACATCGTGCCGTCGGAAGACCCGCCCACCGGCATGGGTGAGCCGGGCTTGCCGCCATTGGCGCCGGCGTTTGCCAACGCGATTGCCAAGGCAACCGGCAAGCGCCTGCGCAAGCTGCCGTTCAACCTGGCGTAGGCGGACCGGCCTGCATGCAGATCGTCGGCATCCTGCTGGCAGCGGGGCGCGGTATGCGCTTCGATGCCAGCGGGGCGAACGACAAGCTGATGCAGGCTTTGCCCGACGGCGAACGGGTGGCGCTGGCCTCAGCGCGCCATCTGCTGAGCGTTCTCCCGAATGTCGTCGCTGTGGTGCGGACCGGCGCGGCCGAGTTGGCGACGCAATTGCGTGCGCTTGGTTGCCACGTGGAGGTTTGCGCCACGGCCGACCAGGGCATGGGCGCTTCCCTCGTCTGTGCGATTTCCCAGGCGTTGGAGGCCGATGGCTGGATCATTGGATTGGCCGATATGCCGCATGTGCAAGAGGCGACAGTGCGAACCTTGCTTGCGGCGCTGCAGGGTGGGGCTGACATCGTACAACCGACTTACCATGGCACACCCGGCAACCCGGTCGGCTTCAGCCGGCTCCATATTGCGCAGTTGCTGCAAATGGGCGGCGACCAGGGTGCGCGTGCCTTGCTCAAGGCGCATCACGTGACGAAAGTGGCGGTCGAAGACCACGGCATCCTGCAGGACATCGATACGCCGGCCGATTTGCCGAAGCGGGCCTAGTGGACTGTAACAGTGAAATCAAGAGTGCCTTCCGCGTCTGCGCTGCGCAGGACTGCGTTGCAGATGCTCACGATAGGCTTGCTATCGTTGCGCTCTGCGCCTTGCCCTGCCCACCGCAGCACGCGTCTTTCACTCTCGATTTCACTGTTACAGTCCACTAGTTGTTATCTTTCCGCCAAGGCTGCAAATAAATTGAGCAATTCGGTGCGCCTCGTTGCAGTTTGCGCATTCGTTTCCCGCTAAACTATGCGCTTTGCCTGACCTCCACCACTTACATGAACAAGCACTTCTTGAATAAGCGTCTGGCGCATCAATTGGGATTCGCCGGACTGATTCCGTTTGTCCTGTTTGCATTCGCCTGCTGGGTCGCGAACATAGAGTGGCTTGAGACATTCGTGACCTGCCAGCAAGTGTACACAGTCGTGATCCTGTCTTTTCTGGGCGGCATCCATTGGGGCGCAACCATGGTTTCAGCAGATCTGTCGGCCAGGCAAACCAAGCGCGCGCTGTCCTGGAGCGTGGTGCCCAGCCTGTTTGCCTGCCTTGCAAGCTTGTCGCGCAATTACCACCTCGTTTTGCTGGCAATCGGCTTCATCGCTGCGTATCAGGTCGATAAGCGGCTTTATATTTGGTACAAGTTGCCGGAATGGTTTATCCGCCTGCGCTTTGTGTTGACTTGCGTGGTTGTGGTGGCATTGCTGCTGACGCTGGTTGGTGCGAATGTCAGAGGGTAAATCAATAAAAAACGCAGCAATTTCGCGTAACAATATAGCGGAGCATCAATTGAAAAACGCCATTCACTACACCATCTTCCCGAAGGATCTCGCGGGGCATTTGTTCGACGTTACACTGACGGTTGAATCCCCTGCTGCGGAAGGGCAAGTCTTCGCCTTGCCGGCCTGGATCCCAGGAAGCTACATGATCCGTGAATTCGCGCGCAATATCGTCCAGATTCGCGCCGAGAGCGGCGGCAAGAAGATCGCATTGACCAAGCTCGACAAGCATAGCTGGCAAGCCGCGCCTTGCGGTGGGCCTCTGCGTCTGCATTATCAAGTCTATGCATGGGACCTCTCGGTGCGCGCCGCGCATCTCGACCAGACCCACGGATTCTTCAACGGCACCAGCGTGTTCCTGCAGGTGCTGGGGCAGGAGGCATCGAAGCATGTCGTCGAGATGCTACCGCCAGCCGGGGAGGCAGGGAAGAAATGGCGCGTGGCGACTTCATTGCCGGAACTGAAGGCGCGCCGCTATGGCTTCGGCACGTATGTTGCCGCCGACTATGACGAATTGATCGATCATCCGGTCGAAATGGGCACCTTCGAGCTGGCCAGTTTCAAGGCGCATGGCGTTCAGCATGACATGGTGTTCACCGGCCGCATTCCCAATCTCGATCTGGCGCGTGTGACTGCCGATGTGAAGAAAATCTGCGAAGCGCAGATTGCCTTCTTTGAACCGAACACAAAGCGCGCGCCGATGCAGCGCTATGTCTTCATGACCATGGTGACGGGTGACGGCTATGGCGGGCTTGAGCATCGCGCATCGACTGCCCTGATGTGCGCGCGCGACGAATTGCCGGTGAAAGGACAGCCGGCACAAAGCGAGGGCTATCGCAATTTTCTCGGCCTGTGCAGCCACGAATATTTCCATACCTGGAACGTCAAGCGCATCAAGCCGGCGGCATTTGCACCTTACGATCTGCGCAAGGAAACTTATACGCCCTTGCTGTGGGTGTTCGAAGGTTTCACGAGTTATTACGACGACTTGATGCTGGTGCGCACCGGCCTGATCGATCAGGCCGGCTATTTCAAGACCATTGCGAAAACCGTCAACCAGGTTTTGCGCGGCAGCGGCAGGCACAAGCAAAGCGTGGCCGAATCGAGTTTCGACGCCTGGGTGAAATATTACCGCCAGGATGAAAACACGCCCAATGCCATCGTCAGCTATTACGCCAAGGGGTCACTGGTGGCGCTGGCGCTGGATCTGACGATACGCCAGGAAACGCAAGGCAAAAAGTCGCTCGACCATGTGATGCGTGCATTGTGGGCCACATACGGGCGCGATTTTTACTCTGCCAAGGGTGGGCGTGGCGTCACCGAAGCGGAACTTGAAGCGCTGATCGAGAAAGTCAGTGGAGTGAATTTGAAGCGCAGGCTCGATGGCTGGGTACGCGGCACCAAGGACTTGCCTTTAGCAGAATTACTCGCTCCGTTCGGCATTGACGTGGCAGATGGCGCGAAGGAAGCCAAGCCGGGGTTGGGCGTGCGTACGACGCGCGATGGCAATGACTGCAAGTTGGCGGCCGTCTATGAGGGCCACGCGGCACACCGCGCCGGCCTGTCCGGCGGCGACCTGCTGGCAGCACTCGATGGCGTGCGCGTCACTGCCGGCTATCTCGACAAGTTGCTTGAGCGCTACCGCGTCGGCGACGTGGTGACGCTGCATGTATTTCGGCGCGATGAGTTGATGTGTTTCACAGTGAAGCTGATGAACGACGATATTCCCAAGTGGGAGTTGAAGGCCGACGGCAAACAGGCTCCGCTTGTGCGTAGCCGCAGGGCGTGGTTGGGATAATCCGTCTTTGACGCGCCGGATTGCACGCGCGCAGGGATAACCCTATACTGGGCTAGAACGAGATCAATCACCGGCAGGTATTCTGATTCGATACCCCATGCGCCTTGCGACTTACAGTTTGCTTGTTTGCTGGATTTGCTTTGCCTGCCAGGTCAACGCGGCATGCAGTCGGACCATGCGTGTTGGTTGGGACGAGTTTCCCCCCTATGTTTTTTCCGGGCAGGATGGTGAACCCGTCGGCCTGGATGTCGAGATGGCGCGCAGCATATTCAAGGCTGCGGGTTGCAGAATCGAGTTCGTGCAGGGATTGCCCGCCAAGCGTCAGTCTGCCTACATGAAATCGGGCGACATGGACATGCAACTCGGTGCCTCCGAGGTCCGCGAGCGCCATGTCTATGCCTGGTACAGCCTTCCCTATCGCCGCGAAATCGTCGCGTTGTTCGCCCGGCCCGGTGAAACGGCGCAATACTCGGTCAAACAACTCAGCGACCTGTCTCGCCACAATTGGCAAATTTTGTCTCCCTATGAAGGCTGGTATGGACAAGCGCTTGCAGATTTGCAGCCGCAATTGGAAGCGCGCCATTTACTTTATTCCTATGTTGGTTCAAGCCAGGGCTTGGCCATGCTGTATCACAAGCGGGCGGACTTGCTGGTGGGGGATTTATATACATTCTTTTATACGGCAAAGCACGAGGGCTTGCCTGTCCCGGAACCGTTGAGCGTGCTGGTGAACGACAATCAGGTACATCTGATCTTCAGCAAACGCACTGTGACCAGAAGCGACGTTGCGGTAATCGATGCGGCGATTGACAAGCTGGACGCATCGGGCGAGTTGCGCAGGATTGCGGATCGGTATGCGTTGACTTCGAATTTGGGGATACGCTTGAAGCGGCAGGGGGATGGTGGTGGGACGGGGAAGTAGGGGGACAAAGCCAGTTGTTTGCAAACAATCGTGCGTTGGACTATTCATGCGACATCGACGTCACATTGTTTTCGCGCAAAAACTGCCGCTACAATTCGTCGTCCCAGCTACACCCTTCCCGGGGACGACGGAGCGGTGACAGAATGGCAGCGCTAAATTGACATCATTTTCAGTACACCCACCAGCGCATGCTTCCGCGAGCAGAGCCGTGCTCTAACCAAACAACCTGGCCAACTCTTCCCCAGGCTCCTCCGCCCGCATAAACGCCTCACCCACGAGAAACGCATGCACATCCGCATCACGCATGCGCTGCACGTCGTCGCGCGCCAAAATTCCCGATTCCGTCACCACCAGCTTGTCCGGCGAAATGCGCGGCAAAAGGTCGATCGTGGTTTGCAGCGAGGTTTCGAAGGTGCGCAAGTTGCGGTTGTTGATGCCGAGCAGTGCGGTTTTCAGTCGTAAAGCTGCGTTCAGCTCTTCCGCATCGTGCACTTCCACCAGCACGCCCATGCCGAGTTCGTGCGCGCAGGCTTCGAGTTCGGCCATCAAGCCATGGTCGAGCGCGGCCACGATCAGCAGGATGCAGTCGGCGCCCCACGCACGCGCCTGGTAGACCTGATACAGGTCGATCATGAAATCCTTGCGCAATACCGGAATGGCGCAGGCGGCGCGCGCCTGTTGCAGGTATTCCGGCGCGCCCTGGAAGAACTGCACATCGGTCAGCACCGACAGGCAGGCCGCGCCGTGGCGGGCATAGCTGGCGGCGATTTCGGCCGGGCGAAAATCGGGGCGCAGCACGCCTTTTGACGGCGAGGCCTTCTTTACTTCCGCGATGACGCCGGCATGGCCAGCCGCAATCTTTTGCCGAATGCTGGCCTCGAAACCACGCAAATTTTTGCGTGCTTCGTCGTTGCTTTCCACTTCGCGGCGCAGGCTCGGTAGGTCGCGATATTTCTTTGCCGCCGCGACTTCGTCGGCCTTGACGTCGAGGATCTTGTTGAGAATATCGGACATGTCAGCTTCCACCCAATTGCTGCGTGACTTCGACGAACTGCTTGAGCTTTGCCATCGCCGCGCCGGAAGCGATTACTTCGCGCGCCTTGGTCAAACCTTCCTGAATCGATGTCGAGATGCCGGCGGCATATAGCGCGGCGCCGGCGTTGAGCGCGACGATCTCGCACGCAGGTCCGGGTACATTGCCAAGTGCTTCCAGAATCTTTTCCTTCGATTCCGTCGCACCGGAAACTTTCAGGTTGCGGCTGGCGATCATTTGCAGGCCAAAGTCTTCCGGGTGGATTTCATATTCGCGGATTTCGCCGTTGACCAGTTCGCCAATCATGGTGCCGGCACCGAGCGAGACTTCGTCCATGTTGTCGCGG
>DATBQE010000189.1:0-16439 GCA_036561005.1 Burkholderiaceae bacterium
TTGGCGAAAACCTCGACCAGCCTGACCACGCTCTTCATCGGCGCCAGAATCGGTGACGACCTGTATGAAGAACTGGAATCGGCGCTACTGGTTTCCGATGCAGGCGTCGATGCGACGCACTATCTGCTTGACGCCTTGAAGCGCAAGGTCAAGGAAGACAAGCTGACCGAAGCGGAGCAGGTCAAGGCGGCCCTGCGCACGCTCCTGATCGATCTCTTGACGCCTTTGCAAAAGCCGCTGGAACTGGGGCGCCACCAACCGATGGTCATGATGATTGCCGGCGTCAACGGTGCCGGCAAGACCACCACCATCGGCAAGCTGGCCAAGCATTTGCAGGCACACGATCAGTCGGTGCTGCTCGCCGCGGGCGATACTTTCCGCGCCGCCGCACGCGAACAATTGACCATTTGGGGCGAACGCAACAACGTGACGGTGATCGCGCAGGAATCGGGCGACCCGGCTGCGGTGGCATTTGACGCCATCCACTCCGCTATCGCCAAGCAAATCGACGTGGTCATGGTCGATACTGCGGGCCGCTTACCCACACAATTGCACCTGATGGAAGAGCTGAAGAAAATCAAACGCGTCGTGACCAAAGGTATGGCCGGCGCACCGCATGAGATTTTGCTCATTATCGACGGCAACACCGGGCAAAATGCCCTGACCCAGGTCAAGGCTTTCGACGATGCGCTTGGGCTGACCGGGCTGGTCGTCACCAAGCTTGACGGCACGGCCAAAGGCGGCATACTCGCCGCAATTGCCAAAACCCGCCCGCTACCGGTATATTTCATCGGGGTCGGCGAGCAGATCGAGGATTTGCAGCCGTTTAATGCCGTGGAGTTTGTCGATGCCTTGCTTACCTGATCAACTCAATGATTGAATTCATCAAGCTCACCAAACGCTACTCTTCGCAACATGCCGCATTGTCCGACGTCAGCCTGTCGATAGACAAGGGTGAGCTGATATTTCTGGCCGGGCCTTCCGGGGCAGGCAAATCGACCCTGTTCAAAATGATCGCCGCCATTGAGCGCCCGAGTTCGGGCACGGTTCTGGTCAATGGTCAGGACATCGGCAAGATTCCCACCTCGGGCCTGCCCTACCTGCGGCGCAATCTCGGTCTCATCATGCAGCAGAACCGCCTGCTGTTCGACCGCGACGTGCTGTCAAACGTCATGCTGCCGCTGCTGGTGGCGGGCTCGACGCGCAGCGATGCGGAAAAACGTGCACGTGCCGCATTGGAAAAGGTCGGCTTGCTTGCGCATGCCAAGGCCGAACCGCTGAGCTTGTCGGGCGGCGAACAGCAGCGCGCCACCATCGCGCGCGCCATCGTCAACCGCCCGCAAATTATCCTGGCAGACGAGCCAACGGCCAACCTCGATCGCGCCAACGCCGACAAGGTGCTGGACGCGCTGAAGGCCTTTCACGGCGTCGGCGTCACCTGTCTTATTTCCACACATGACGATCAAGTCCTCACGAAAGCGGCACGTGTCATTCATCTCGACCAGGGGCGCGTGGTAACGCAGGGCCAGGGAGTGCCGGCATGATTACCTGGCTGCGTCAGCACGGTTTCGCACTGCTTCGTGCCTTGCGCCATATTTTCAAACCGCGCAGCGGTTTCCTGCTTAACGTAATCGTAGTCGCAATTGCGCTGGCTCTGCCATTTGCCGGCCTGACATTGCTGGAAAACGTTCGTCCCATGTCCGAGCAAATGGCAGTCGAACCGGAAATCAGCGTGTTCATGGCCATGGATGCGTCGCGTGACAAGGCCCTGGCTGCGGCCGACGCGATCCGCAAGGTCGTCGGCGACGGCAAGGCGCTGAGCAAGCTTGAATTCGTGCCGCGCGAAAAGGCGCTGGCAGTGTTGAATGAAAAGAGCGGCCTGTCCGATGTGCTCGCCACCTTGGGTGCCAATCCGCTACCGGACAGCTATGTTTTGAAGCTGGCGGGTTTCCGTAACGCGGCAGAAGCGTCGCGCATCGACGCCATTGCGGCGAAGTTGAAGGCAATTCCCGATGTGGAGAACGTCCAGGTCGATTCGACCTGGGTCAAGCGTCTGGCAGCACTGCTGCACATCCTGCAATTGGGCTTGCTGTTTCTCGCCCTGACGCTTGGCGTGGTGGTCGTTGCCGTCGTATTCAACACCATACGCCTGCAGGTGTTGACTCAACGCGACGAGATTGAAGTCTCGCGTCTGGTCGGTGCCACCAACACCTTCATATGCCGACCGTTCTACTATAGCGGCGCGCTGCTGGGACTGTGCGCTGGCGCAGTGGCGCTTGGCCTGGCGGCATTGGCGCTCTTGCCCTTGAACGACGCGATTGCCGATTTTGCTCGCCTTTACGCATCCGAATTCCGGCTGGTGCCGATGGGCGTCGCCACCAGCGCGGTCCTGCTCGGTTTGAGCGCAGGTCTCGGTTTGATCGGCGCCCTCCTTTCGGTACAACGGCATCTCGCGCGGCTCAGTTGATCAGCGAATAGGCAATCGCCCACATCACGACGGCGATCAAACCATCGAGCACGCGCCAGGCAACAGGCCGCGCAAATAGCGGGGCGAGCAGGCGCGCACCGTAACCCAATCCGAAGAACCACACTGCGGAGGCGCTCATGGCGCCCAACGCGAACGCCAGACGGCCGTCAGCGGCCTGCTGGCCTCCGACAGCACCAAGCAGGATTACCGTGTCCAGATAGACATGAGGATTCAATAGACTGAAACCGAAAGCCGACGCAATAACCGCAGCATGAGACGGCGCGACGTCGGCAGCGACTACCAGCCCGCTTTGCTTGGTTGCAGCCCACGCCGAGCGCAAGCCGTAAACAAACAGGAATAACGCGCCGCCCCATTTTGCAATACCCAAGAGAGTCGGATGAGCGGCAATCAATTGCCCCATGCCGGAAACACCGGCAGCGATCAAAACGGCGTCGCAGGCTGTGCAGATAAAGGCGCAGGTGAATACGAAGCGCCGCATCAAACCCTGGCGCAGGACAAACGCATTTTGCGCGCCGATGGCAACGATCAAGCCGGCGCCGATGCCTGCCCCTTTAAGGAAGGCAATACTGTCGAACTGAAGAATGATCAGCGCCCTTTCGATCCGGACCAGACGCCTTGCAAGGCTCTGCGCGCGGAGCCGAGCAAACCAGCCTTCGGCTCTTCCATCACCTGAGCCAGGACAACCGAAATATTGTCGCGGCCGCCACCTGCATTGGCGGCGGCAACCAATTTTGCGGCTTTGTCTTCCAGCTCTTCCGGGCCGGCCAGTATTGCGCAAATGGCCTCATCGTCGACCATATCCGACAGACCGTCGGAACACATCAGGTAGATGTCGTTGACGGCCAGGGCAGGATGCTGAAAGTCGGCCTCGACAACTTCATTGACCCCGAGCGCACGGGTGACGAAGTTTTGCGCCAGGCGCGGCATGATGCCGTCGGCGTCGATCAATCCGTGATCGACCTGCTCCTGCAAGACGGAATGGTCTTTGGTCAATTGCACGATCTTCCCGTCACGCACCAGATAGCAGCGCGAATCGCCGATGTGGCCGAGCACCAGCGCATCGCCGCAGAATACGCCGACCACCAGAGTAGTTCCCATGCCGGAGTAATGCGGGTTGGTGCGCGACATGTTGAAAATCGCGCTGTTGGCTTTCTCGATCGATTGTGCGATTGCTTGCTGTACTTCGCCGGGCTTGATGCCTTTGCTTGCGTCGCTCAGTGAAGCGCGCATATCGGATTTGATGAATGCTGCGGCCATGCCGCTGGCGACTTCGCCGGCGTTATGGCCGCCCATGCCGTCCGCCAATATGCATAGCCCGATCAACTCGTCGAATGCAACCGAGTCTTCGTTTTGCGCACGTGCCAGACCTGGGTCGGTCTGGGAGCATATGTGGACGATCATATGGAGTCTTTGCCTATTGCCCGGTTCCCCCGTCGTTGGATGGATCGTCGGCGCTGCCGGGTTCTGGCGCCCGAGTGGCGACGGTTTTGTCGAATGCCGGCGGACTGTCGATCCGGGTCGTCTTTTCATAGGCATCGGAAGCGGCAGGAGCAGGCGCGGCAGCTTGTGCGACTGGCTGGGCAGCCGGCACCTCGTTGGCTCGCGGTGCGGCCGGCACGGTTGGAACGCGCGCCATTTCGGCGATGACCGCGCGCAAATCCGAGGCAAATTTTTCGCCGTCCTGATAACGCGCTTCAGCTTGCTTGTTCATGGCAAAGGCGACGATGGTCGATAATTTCTTTGGCAGCTCAGGGCGGATGGTGCGGATGTCCGGTGCCTGCTCATTGGCGATCTTGTACATCAGGCGCGCAATCGAGTCAGCCTGGAACGGCAGCGTGCCGGTCAGCATTTGATAAAGCATGACGCCGAGCGAGAACAGGTCGGAGCGTCCATCAATCTTTTCGCCGGCCACCTGCTCCGGCGACATATAGCTCGGCGTACCGAGAATGACGCCGGTCTTGGTCTTGCTGGAATCGGTGATGCGCGCAATACCGAAGTCGGTCACCTTGACCGAATCGGCATCCAGGTCGCACATGATGTTGGCCGGCTTGATGTCACGGTGGACCACACCCTGGCGATGCGCATAAGACAATGCATCGGCTACGCGCGCGACGATCGACAAGACGCGCTCGACCGGAATTTTCTGGTCCTTGGCGAGCTCCGCCAAATCCTTGCCCTTGATGAATTCCATCGCGATGTAGGCAAGATCGTGCTCTTCACCGGCGTCGAAAATCGTTACGATGTTCTGGTGTTGCAAGCGTCCCGCTGTTTCAGCTTCGCGGAAGAAACGTGCGCGCGCATCGTCGAGTTCACCGCCTTCGAATTCCTGGCTCAAGGCCATGGTCTTGATCGCCACCACGCGGCCAATCTTTGGATCCTTGCCGAGGTAGACAATACCCATGGCACCCTTGCCCAGCTCTTTCTCTACTTGATAACGGCCCAGCATCGGCTTCTCTACCCCGCCGCCGTCGAGCAGCAGCGTGCCGCCGGCATGCGAGCCGCCGCCGCCCAGGATGACGGTCTCGGAAAGATTTTTTGCGCGGTTGAGCTTGGTCTGCAGGTCTTTGTATGACTTGTTGTAATTGGCCATGTGCTCGTAGACCGACTGCGCCTTGTTGAACTGGCGCTTGCGTTCGAAATCGAGCGCGAGGTTGTTCAGGTTATCCATCAAGGCATCGTTGAAGGGCACGCGGCGGAAGCGGTCGAATGCGGCATCGAGTTGGCCCTGGCCCTGCATTGCAAGACCCATCATGCGGTTGGTTTCAGCCGACTCTTCATCGGACTTGATCTTGCCGGCTTCGGTAACGAGGAAGCGCTTGGTGGTCAGGGCCAAGTGGCCGATGATCAGCAGTGCCGCAGCGAAAGTGAACTTGAGCCAGATGGCCGAGGCCGAGAGCAGGCCGAACTCGGCAACCAGCAGCACCACGAACAAAACAGCCGTTGCAGCAGCGGCCTTGCCTGCAGAGAGCCGTGGCAACCCGGCGATCAGGTAAGCGGCAACAGCCAGGATGGCAAAGATGGTGGCGAAGCGCCCCCAACCCGGCTCGACGATGAAATGCTCGTTCAGAATGCTGGAGGTAACGTGCGCCAATTCCTCCGCAGGTGAAATGTTGGATCCGACAGGCGTCGGGAACAGTGTGCCCACGCCCGCAGCAGTGGCGCCGATGATGACGATCTTGCCGCTGTACTTCGATGGCGGTATCTTGCCCGTCAGGACGTCGTAAAACGAGTCCACCGGGAAGGCGCTCTTGCCGTCTGCCGCCTTGTAGAATTGCGGCAACATCAATGCCTCTTCGTCCGTACCGATGCGCAATTTGCCGAGCAGTACGGCCTTGCCCGGATCGGTCTTGATATCGGCGGGATTGATGTTGAGGCTCTTGGCTGCCAGTACCAGCGCCATTGAGGGCACGGCCTTGCCGGCATAGTTCACGAGTAAAGCCTCTTGCCGCACCGCGCCGTCATGGTCCGGGATCTGGTTCAAGTGCCCGATGCCGGCCACCGCCGAACCGAGGACAGGGATAGGTTGCTGCTGCTTGATCGAGCTGAGCGAAAAGCCCGAGGGATCGTCGATTGCGTATTTCGCCGCGTAGCCCGGCAACGGGCTGTCGGGGTTACCGATGGGATCGCCCAAGGTGTAAAAAGACGGGATGACGACATTGCCGGCCTTCGTAAAACTACCTGCCAGAATCGCGTCAGTGTCGAGGCCGGCCTCGGCATCGGTGATGATCTGGTTAAGTTGGTCGTGCAGAGGGTCGCCCGTGGGGGCGGGGGCGGAAACTGTCGCTGCAGGAGCGGCCATTGCAGGAACCGCTGCGGCAGGCGCCGCAGATGCGGCCGCCGCATTGGCAGATGGGGCGGGGGCGGGTGTGGCATCAGCCGAGGCAGGATTGAGTACTGCCTTCATTTTGCGGATATAGTCCAAGCCGCGATCGGTTTGCGGTTCAAAGAAAAACACCGTGTTGCCGATTACCTTGGCATTCGCACCGGCCAGCAGATCGGTCATCTTGGCCAGCCTGTCGCGCGGCCAGGGCCAGCGACCGATGTTGGCAATGCTCTGGTCGTCGATTGCGATCACCGCGATGCGGTCAGAAGGCTGGCGTGACGTGCTGGTACTGGCGAAATCGTAATAGCGGCGATCGACCGCGCCGAAGAAATCGCTAAAGAAATTGACAAGAATCAGCGCCACGACCACAAGACCGGCAACAAACCAGTCCTGTTTCCAAATCGGTCCGCGCTTTTTGGTTGAACCCGCCATGGCATGCCCCCTGTTTACATTTCTTAGGCTGAGCGCTCGGGCGCCTGCCGTCTATTGATTTTTCCGCCGGCCGGCACACCGCGCACCCAAGGCGCGGGCACCGGTCATGTTCATAACGTTCAGGTCTTGTAGAAAAAACTCATCTTGGTGCCGGCGATTTCGATCGTATCCTGATCGTTGAGCTGGCGCGCCTGCGTGCCGATCGGTTCGCCGTTGACCAGCGGGAAAACATCGCCTTCGACGTGCGTCACGAAAAACCCGACCGGGCGCCGCGTGAACACGGCAACCTGATGGCCGGCCTTGCCCAGCGTTGTCAGGCTCTTGTTCAATTCCAGTACGCGGCCTGCATTAGAACCAGTAAGGATTTGCAGGCCTGCTTCGCGCGCAGGGACTGGAGCGGCAGGTGCGGGCGCAGGCGCGGCCATCATTGGGGCTGGCGCGGGCGCGTGTGCAGCCGGCGCCGAATGCACAGGTGCAGGCGCCGCCGGAGCGGGATGCGCTGCAGCCGCCATCATGCCGGCATCAGGCTTGCGGATCACCATGGTCTTGGCAAAGTCTTGGTACGGGGCTGCAACCGCAGTTTCCACGACGTATTTGATCAGATGTTTGCCGATTTCAATCGTGTCGCCATGCTGCAGCAAGTGCTTTTGAACCAGGTTGCCGTTGACCATCGTGCCATTGGTCGAGTGCATGTCTTCGATGACTGAATCGTTGAGTACCGTCGTCACCACGGCATGCTGCCCCGACACGGCCAGGTTGTCGACCTGGATATCGTTGTCGGGCCTGCGGCCTATCGTGGTACGTTCTTTGTTCAATTCAACAGTTTTGAGCATTGCACCGTCGAAACTTAGAATCAGCTTTGCCATGGACTTAACCTCTAGAAAAGTACTTTATTTACTGTGTCTTGCCTGTTTGCGCATTTCATGGAGCCGTGCCGGATCAGTTGCGAGCGAGCGCAAAGCTTTTCACGACATGTGCCAGAACCAGGGAAATGTTGTCGGTGCCACCAGCATCATTGGCGGCCTGAATCAACTGATCGGCCGCCAGGTCGAGGTTGGCCTTCAACGTTTGCAATGTCATCTGGATCTCTTCGTCGTTGACCATGCCGTACAGGCCATCGGTGCAAAGCATGTATAAGTCGCCCTCGATGACGTCGTAGGTATGTATTTCCGCCTGTTCCTCGGCCGCGACGCCAATGGCGCGTGTGATGAAATTGCGGTTGTTCGACAGGTGCGCGTCTTCCTTTTTGATCATGCCGGAATCGATCTGCTCCTGCAACAGGGAATGGTCGCGCGTAATTTGTTCGAGCACGTCATTGCGCATGCGATAGAGCCGCGAGTCGCCGGCATGCCCAACGGTGATGAAATCGTCATAAAAGAGGCAGGCGACCAAGGTCGTGCCCATGCCTTCGAAGGAATTTTCCTGTTGTGCCGCCGCGAAAATTTCGGCGTTCGCGCTCATGACCTGCTTTTGCAACAGCTCGTGCGACAGTGCAATCGCAGCGGCGCGATCGAGGTTTTTCAGGGAATCGTCGTTCCACGCCTCAGTCAGGCCATTGGCAATCAGTGAGGTTGCCATGCCGCTGGCCACTTCGCCGGCGTTGTAGCCGCCCATGCCATCTGCCAGAACTGCCATACCCAATTCGGGGCGCAGCTCTATGCAGTCTTCGTTCAGGTCCCGCATCATGCCTGGATCGCTGAGACTAGTCATACGCAATGCATCGGTCAGCGCCACGCTACCCCCAGGAAAAAACGGTCAATTGACTCGGGCAGAATGCCCGACTCCCCTACTATTGCTTCAAAACAACGGATCGAGCCGCCGAAAATTGTGCCTGGTACGCCAAACCGCGCATTGCTTCACCGACGCGGCCATGGGTCCGACACACTATATATATGTAAGCAAGTATCGTAGCGCAAATGTTGCCACATTGTCTCTCCGATTTTCGTGCAAAATTCACACTTTTGTTGGTTTTCGGCATTGCCGGCATGGTATTTTGCAATTACACGCTGTATTCGCGCCTGAATTGGCTCCGCTCTCGGGAGGTGGGCATTTTGAAGACTGGATCAAACAGGCAGATTGAAATCGATCCGCAGGCATTGGAATGTGCCGTGATCTTGAGCGCGTGGCGGGAGCGCAATTGCACCCAAGCGCAAAGCGTTGCCAAGCTGTTGAAAATGCAGGGTTTTAGCATACAAGTTCTGTTTCAATCCGGAAACGGACTTATGTGGCAAAATGATTGGCATCCGGCACATTGCATGCGTGCCGGCCCTCTTGAGGACCGGCAATTCACTAGATCGCGGCTAACCGCGGCGTCACTACCCTGGAATGGCAATGCAATTCATCAAATCTGCGATGGTATGGTCGCTGACGGCACTAAGTCTGGCTGCATGCGGCGGCACCAATGATGGTGCGAACAATGAGGCCAGCGGCCCTGGCTCGCAAGCGAAACAGCTAGCGCGGCAAAGCAAGAGTGCAATCAATAATTACCAGAGGGCGGTGGAAGCGCTTTATGTTGCTTACTTCGGTCGCCCGGCCGATCCCAACGGACTTGCCAATTTCTCGGCGGCGCTTCAAGCCGCCAATGCGCCAACCGACGTGACCGGACTTGCCACCGCCTACGCCAGCAATCCGGCGGTGAAGAGCCTGATTGACAGCTTCGGCACGAGCAGCGAATCGGAAAAACTATATAACGGCGGCGGCACCACCGATTTTGTCACGGCCGTTTTCCAGAATGTGCTGGGACGCTCTCCGCAAACGGCCGGCCTGACGTTCTGGATCAATGCCATCGATACGGGCTCGGTCAGCAAGGGTGACGCGGCGCTCTCGATTATGGCGGGCGCGCTGGCCAATACCACGGTGCAGGGATTGATCGACGCGCAACTGGTCAACAATCGCCTTGCGGCGGCCGGCTATTTCAGCGGTGCCGCTACGGCCGGCACCTATACCGGCGCCACGGCCGCTGCGGCGGCGCGGGCCATGCTGGCCGGCATCAACGCAGCCACAGGCAATGCTGCTCTACAGAGCACGGCCGTCACCGAGGCGCAAGCGATCAATAACCAGACAATCTTCGAAAGCACAGCCCTGAACGGGGGCGAGTGGTACGTGTACGACAACATTCCCTACGGCGGCGGCGCACTCGTGCCGCGCCAAAACTACGTATTTGCCGAAGTGGTCAATACCCTGACGCAATCGCCGGCCAAAGCGTCACAGCAGGCGATTACGCGCAACACCACCCTTGACGCGGCACTCCCGGCTCCTGGGTCCGGCGCAACACGCGTCCTCGTTGGCGGCCAAGTGCTGCTATACCCGGATTTGGGCTTACGCAAGGTGTCCTACTCAGGCAACGGCGTGCTGGTGCAATACTACGATTCGACCCAGCAGACCGTCGTGGGGGCATCGCAGTTCGACAATTACGCCGCCGTAAGCCTGAGCGGGCAAATGTCGGCTGCGCCCGAAGAATTGCAAGCCACCGTGCCCATCAAACAGTGGATCGCCTACAACAACTTCGCTGCGACCGCGACCTGGCAAACCGGTGCCGGCTATATCAAGCATCAAGGGCATGCTGTGGGTGACCAATACGAAATCGACGATTGTTACAACGTCGCCAACCCAACCATTACGTCGGGTATCAACCCGTCGCCATGCGCAACCGGTGGGGGCTTAACCGGCATCTTCCCTATCACCCTGCTCCAGGGTGACGGCCATCCCTACGAAACCGACTATGCAGCAGACGGCACCTTGGCCACCGTACAGGGCCTGCAAATGTGGATCGCCAACAACCCAAAACCGCTGGCCGAATCCGGCCTAGCCGAATACCGCATCTTCATACTGATGAACGGCAACGTGTATATGGGGAATCTGGTCAAGGACGGCGCACCCATTTACTATTCGCAGGCAGACGGCAGCGTCGTCAACTACGCGCTTGGATTGAATCAGGCAGCGGCAAATAGCGTCGGATTGGGCCTGATCAGCGGCTCGACTGTGGGATCAAAAGTCGGTACGACAACGGCCGTCGCCGACGCAACCGACATGTTCAGCATCGGAGGCAGCGGCGTCAACGGCTCGCTCTCGCCGGCCGATTTGCGCACACACTATAACGTGCCAGCCGGATTGACCGGAGCCGGCCAGACCGTCGTCGTCATCGATGCGCCGAGCAGCGCAGATATCGAAGATGACCTCAATACCTATAGCCAGTACTACAAACTGCCTTCCTGTACCACACTCAACGGCTGCTTCAAACACGTCAACCTTTCTCAGGGAACCGCGTCGGCGACAGATTGGGGCTCGGAGCCGGAGCTCGACGTGCAAATGGTGCATGCCATCGCCCCCGGCGCGAAAATCATTCTCGTCACCGCAGCCAGCGACAGCGGCACAGACTTGTACAACGCCGAGAGTTATGCCTACACGCTGCCCGGCGTGACGGCGGTATCCATGAGCTTCGGTGGGCAGGGTTACGATTCGGCGGCCAATCAAATCTTTATGAAAGCCGTCCAGACAGGAGGTCCGATTACCTTCGCCAGTAGCGGGGACGCCGGCTACGCCGGCATCACGAATTTCCCTGCCAATTCTGCCTGGGTCATCGGCGTTGGCGGCACCCGGGTCAACGCCGTCAACTGGACATCGTCAGCGAGTGAATCGGGCTGGCAATTTTCCGGTGGCGGCAGCACAACCGGCTCCGCCTACAATGTTTGGATGGACCAAGTTCAGCAACTTGGTGCACGCGGCGTGCCTGACGTGGCGGCAGTTGCCGATTTCCAGAACAGCGCAGTATCGATTTACACGGAAGACACATGGGGATTGTCCGGCGGTACTAGTGCATCGGCCCCGATCTGGGCCGGCTTTGCCGCACTATTAGGTGAGTCGGTCGGCGCCACCAATCAAAGCTTATTGAGCAAGCTTGGCACGCCGCAAGGCGGATTCAGCCAAATCCTCTACCAGATGGCCGTCAGCACAAGTAGCCCCAATTTGTTTTATCACAGCAATTCTGGCTCGAACAACTTGACCGCCGCGACCTGCGCGTTGTGCACCGCCACTGGCGCCTACAACGAGGTGACGGGGCTGGGAGCGCCAAACATCGCCAACATGGTCGGCTACTTGGGCGGCAAGGTTCCGACTGCAGCGTTCGATCCCGCAATGGGCAAACCGTCTTACAAGATGATGCGCGCCAAATCGATCCCGCGTCGCTTGCCGGTAATCCGACCAGGGATGTTGCAGGGGATTTAACTCTCCTCGTGGTTCGGCGAGTTTGCCTGGAGGAGGCGTCAGCTCCGACGCTTCCAGGCTGGCAATACGGCGTCGCGACATTTCTCGGGGGTACGGATATTTTGAGCCCGGGAATTGCAAAGGAAATACCAATTCGTGCAATCTACGCCCATATCGGAAAGTTTGACCTGAATCAAACTTGAATTCCAGCTTGCCACTACGATATAGGTAAAATTGTCGTGGCCGGAGGTGATTGGGAAGAGCGGTGCTTGGTCGGGCAGGAACTTTCCGCTCTGCGGCAGTTCAGACGAAGGCAATAGTTCAAGGTATCGTGGCAATCGACATTCATAGCCTTTTTACTATCGTGGCGTTTGTAATAGCCGATTAGCACTCATCCGTAGAGAGTGCTAATATTATGGTCAAGCGTGCGTGGATTGGTAAATTTGCCTTTCCTCACAGCAACAATCAGGAAGCAAGGAGAGTTTATGAACGCAGCGTTGTCGCAGAATGCATTGATCCCGGCGGGTAACCCGCTGGCGCTTGGCTTTTCTGGAAACCTGGGAAATATCGATTCGTACATTTCGGCAGTCAATCGCTTGCCGATGCTGAGCCACGAAGAAGAAATGTCCCTCTCGCGCCGCCTGCGCGACCACAACGACCTCGCTGCAGCGCAGTCGCTGGTGCTGTCGCATTTACGTTTGGTGGTGTCGATTGCGCGCGGTTACCTCGGTTACGGCTTGCCGCATGCCGACCTGATCCAGGAAGGCAACATCGGCTTGATGAAGGCGGTCAAGCGTTTCGACCCCGATCAAGGCGTGCGCCTGGTTTCCTATGCCATGCACTGGATCAAGGCCGAGATGCACGAATACATCCTGAAGAACTGGCGTATGGTCAAGGTCGCTACGACCAAGGCACAACGCAAGCTGTTCTTCAACTTGCGCAGCCACAAAGAGAGCCTCGATTCCATGACGCCGGCGCAAGTCGATGCGTTGGCCGATTCGCTCAACGTCAAGCGCGAAGAAGTGATTGAAATGGAAACGCGCTTGTCCGGTCGCGATATTGCGCTGGAATCGCCGACCGATGACGAGGACGACAAGTTCGCACCGATCGCCTATTTGTCTTCCGAAACGCAGGAACCGACTCGCGTGATCGAAGCCAGGCAGTATGATCGCCTGCAGTCCGATGGCCTCGAGGAAGCTCTGTCGAAGCTCGACGCGCGTTCGCGCCGTATTGTGGAAGCGCGCTGGTTGGCCAACGATGACGGCTCGGGTGCGACGCTGCATGAGTTGGCCGACGAGTTTGGCGTATCGGCTGAGCGTATCCGTCAAATCGAGACGGCGGCATTGAAGAAGATGAAGGGTGCGCTGACTGCTTTTGCTTAAGCGCTCCTGACGAATAAAAAAGCGCCCTTCGCGGCGCTTTTTTATTGCCTGATGCGTCAGGTCTTCGGTGGCGGCGGTGCGGCCGCTTGAGCGAGAAGAATTTTCAAATCGTGCACCAGCGGCTCGACGCCCTGAGTGCTTGATGCATAGATCCGAATCCTGCCCTCCGGGTCGTAAATGTACAGACCGGCAGAGTGATCCATGGAATAACTTCCCGGCTTCTTGCCCGGCACTTTTGCGTAGTAAACGTGGTATTCCTTCGCGACTTTCTCTGTTTCCTGCAGACTGCCGACGAGACCCAGAAAACGCTTGTCGAAGGCGGGCACATATTGCGAAAGTAACTTCGGCGTATCGCGTTCCGGATCCAGTGTGATGAAGATCACTTGCACCTTGTCGGCTTGTGGTCCAAGTTGTTGCATCACTTCACCGAGATCATGCATGGTGGTAGGGCAAACGTCCGGGCATTGGGTGTAGCCGAAGAAGACGACAACCGCCTTGCCTTTGAAATCTGCCAGGGTGCGCAATTTGCCGTTGAAGTCTTGCAGGGAAAAATCGTGCGCATAGCCGAGACCGGTTACATCGGTGTTGCTGAAAGCCGGAGGTGGCGGCACCGCCTGCACAGGGCTCTTTTCCTGGCAGCCGGCGCAGAGCAGGGCCGCGAGCATGATCGTTGTAAGCAGGCGCATTGTTTTAGACATGCAGGTCAGAATACAAGGTAATGGTCGACCAGCAAGGCGGCGAACAGCAGCGACAGGTAGATGATCGAATACGTGAAAGTCTTGCGCGCAATAACGTCGCTGTAGTGGCGGTAAATCTGCCAGGAATACCAAAGGAATATTCCGGATAGGACCACGGCGCAGGCAAGGTAGATCAGGCCGCTCATATGCACCGCGTAGGGCAAGGTCGACGTGGCAGCCAGGGCTATGGTGTAGAGCCAGACGTGGAACTGGGTAAACTCTGAGCCATGGGTGATGGGCAGCATGGGTAAGCCGGACTTTGCATAGTCGTCGCGCCGATAGAGGGCCAGCGCCCAGAAATGCGGCGGCGTCCAGATGAAGATGATCAAGACCAGGATCCAGGCTTGCATAGGCACATCGTTGGCGACGGCGGCCCAGCCCAGGGCCGGCGGCATGGCGCCGGACAAGCCGCCGATGACGATGTTTTGCGGCGTCGCCGGTTTGAGGATGATGGTGTAGATCACTGCATAACCGACGAAGGTGGCAAATGTTAGCCACATCGTCAGCGGATTGACGAAGTTGAACAGGGTCCACATGCCGAGGCCGCCGATGACGCCGGAAAACACCAGCGTTTGCGGTACCGTGATTTCACCGCTCGCCATCGGTCGGCGCGCCGTGCGCGCCATGCGCGCATCGATTTGGCGCTCCACCAGGCAATTGATGGCAAACGCGGCGCTGGCCAACAACCAGATGCCTATCGTTGCCGCGATGACAATTCGCGCCTTCGGCAATTCGGGGGTTGCCAGAAACATGCCAATTACCGCGCAAAACACGGCCAATTGCGTGACGCGTGGTTTGGTCAGGGCCCAGTACTGGGCAATGCGGTTCGGTGGTGCAACAAGGGTATTCATGGGCTTTGGCGCAGACTTGCGGATTCCGGGGGAATCGCACGGCGAGTGCGGTAGTTTAACATGATGAGCAGGACGACGAGCATTGCCGCCCCGGCGTTATGCAGCACGGCAAGCAATAGTGGAAACTGAAAATAAATGGTCAACACACCGGTCAGAAACTGTGCCGACAGGACGAGCAACAGCCAGCGGCCGATGCTGCGCAGCCCTTGCTGCCTGACTGCCCGAACGCCGACGTAAGCCAGGCACGCGATCACGATGAAGGCAAAATTGCGGTGCACCCAATGGATCGCAGTCAGTGCCGCAAAAGGCAGGAATTCGCCGGTTGCCGTTCTGCCGAGGCTGCGCCACAATGTGAAGCCGTTCGTAAAGTCCATCGACGGCAACCAGCTCCCCTGACAAGTAGGGAATTCGCTGCAAGCGAGCGTCGCATAATTGGTGCTGACCCAACCGCCAAGCGCGATCTGCATCGTCAAGAGAACCAGCGCAACCACGGCCGGGCCGCGCAGTGCGCGCGCATCTGGACTGTAAGCGGCGGGCTGTGCCAAGCGCGCATAGTTCCAGGTCAACGCGGCGAGCAGGCTGAGACCAAGCAAAAGGTGCGTGGTGACGATTACCGGCTGCAATTTCAACGTCACGGTCCACGCGCCGAACGCGCCTTGTGTCATTACCAATGCCAGCAAGGCCATCGGCGCATGCGGTGCAAATTGCGCAATCTGACGTTTCGATTTTAACCAACGGTACCACGCAATAAAGGTCATGGCGGCAATCAGAACGCCTACGGTTGACGCAAGATAGCGGTGGATCATTTCGATCCACGCCTTGGCCTGAGTCACCGGACCTGTCGGCATCGCCGCTTGGGCGACGTTGATTTCGCCGCCCGCCTGTAACGGATTGGCGTGCCCATAGCAACCTGGCCAGTCGGGGCAACCAAGCCCCGAATCGGTCAGACGCGTGAAGCCGCCGAATACGACGAGATCGAATGTCAGAAACAAGGTGACCAGGGCCAGCTTGCGATATTTATTGGTATCGCCGGAAGTCCATACGATTGTCAGTGGCAGCGCGGCGACCAGGAGCACCGTGAGCAGAATGTTGGTCAAGCCGACAACAGTGAGATTCATGCTTTTTGCCTGCTAGCCGATGCTCGATGCCGTAAGCAGCTTTGCGATGTCTTTTTTCAGCTTGTATGGATCCGGGCTCTTGGGGAAGCGCATCATCAGATTGCCCAAAGGGTCGATCATGTAGATGTAGTCGCTTGCCTTGCCACCCGCCTCGACCGGCAGCCAATTTCCAACCGCCTCGCCTTTCACACGCAGCATGCGTGTGCCGTCGAATTCACGCATTACGACGGTATCGAGCGGGTGTTCGTCGGTGATCAGCCAGACGCGCTCGATACGGTCCATTTCCTTGCCTTGCATCAATCGAACCTGGCGCATGTCGAGCAGTTTGTCTGTGCATGGTTTGTCGCACGCGCCGCCATTGACTTGCAACATGAGCCACTTGCCCTTGTAGGCATCGAGCGCAATC
>DATBQE010000190.1:0-10211 GCA_036561005.1 Burkholderiaceae bacterium
GTGCTGCAGCAGTTGCAAGATCATAAGATGACGGGACTTGGCGAGCGGCGCGACGTGACGCTGGAGGTGAGCAGGCGCGTGCTGGAAATGAGCATGTAAGGAACTCATGTAAGTACGCATGTAAGGGACGCAAGTACGGAACAAGCGGCGGAATATCTTCTATCCGCCGAAAGACAGGAAGAGTTTTTCCATGCCCCTGGCCATGCTCAGGCGCGAGCGCATCGATGGATAGGCGTGCGATTCGGCCAAACCCTGGTCCGATGCCGCCAGCTTGGTGTAAAAGGACACAATCTCGCCGGCCTTCGAGCCGGCCTGGTGCGCGATCAATATGCCCAATTGATCTGCTTCGGTTTCCTGTATCACAGACAAGCCGTACAGCTTGATCTGCAAGCCAAGTTCCAGACCGAGCTCTTCCATCAATACGTGGGCCGTCAAGCGCCCTCCTTTGATCCGCAGCGCTTCGGATAATTCTTCCCGCTGGTGCTCGGCAATGGCGTGCGACATTTCATGGGCGATGAGCACGGCCAGTTCGCCTTCCGTCAATTGGAGCTTGCGGACAAAGGTGCTGCCGATCATGATTTTGCCGCCGGCAAGGCTGAACGCATCGACGTTGGCATCGCTGGTGGTATGAAACTCCCATTTCCAGGTTGCCACTGCCGGCTTGAACCTGACCGCGCTGGCAAGCAGCTGCGCGCCGATCCGCTGCACGCGGCGCGTCGCGTCCCGGTCCGAATCAAGCTGCCTGTTGGCAGCATAATCGCTCAAAATATCGTCATATTTATCTTTGGCCAATCGATTGACCTCGGCAGTCGAAAACGCCATACCTTCCCACCGGCCGGTTCCGGGAACCTCGAGGTTTTCGGCCCGCACGAGACCACAGGCGCAGCCCAATATGAAGATGAGAAAGAAGCCCGGCTTGCCCATCGGACAATACCTCTGCAAGCAAAAAGTTTGTGCGCACGACCGAGCGCAATCGAATCACCCTGGGGCTGGGACGGCAACCCACGGGAACAAGAATTTTCTTTACTTCCGGCGCATTAATGGTATAAATAATATATACCATTAATTGATCACAAGGAAGTATTCGTGAAATTCATACTCGACATGTTTCGGCGCTTCAGGCTTTCGCGCTCGCACGACGACAATCTGCGCGCCGACGATGTGGGGCAGCCTATTGGCGGATACGCGGTCCTGTACAAGGACAAGATGCATTGAATATGCGTGCCGGCATCGACATGCCGGCGTTACCGGGATGAGCACTCGTGGGCGAATGCGCGGGCAGCGCATCGAAGTGCAACAGTCCGATCATACGGAATTTGTTTTCAGCGCTTTTTGATTGGTGACTACCCACTCGACATCCTCGGCGGTGTCTGGCACCTGAGCGGACTTCGCCATGAAGGCCAGAAAACCTTTGCCGATTTCGGCAACTCTATAGATATCCGGTCGCACACGTGATTGGTGGAGGACGCTTGATCACAGCATCAAGCATCCAACTCCTTGTAATGCCGAAATATCCCCTGCTTGTTGAATGGCAAGCGCCGCGCCGACGCCAGGTAGCGGGCGATTTTCGGGCGCTGTGCAACGCGGTCGTGCAAGTCGATCAGGCGCGGATAGTCCCCTTGCACCTTTTTCATGGCTTTGGGAAAAGCATAACGCAGCCCTTCGACAATCTGGAAGACGGACAGGTCAACGTAGCTCAGCTCGGCGCCGACCATGAACTTGTCGCCGGCCGAATTGCATTCCATGACCCGTTCGAAGTAGCCGAGGAATTTCGGCAGGCGCGTCTGCAAAAAATCCGCCGCGCGCCGTAACGCCTCCGGCTTCTGGTCCTTGTAATACAGGCTGCCGGCCACCGGGTGGTGGGTGTCATGCACTTCGTTGATGAAATCGGCAATGGTCAATTGCAGTTGATGCGTCCAGACGCGGCCCGCCTCGTCGGCAGGTGCCAAGCCCAGTCTCGGGCCGAGGAAGGCAAGAATATTGGCACTCTGGCCGATGATCAATTCTCCCGCCTTCAGGAAAGGCGGGGCGAAGGGAAGATGCTGCGTGTTGCCGTTCATCAGGCGCAGCATGGCCGGCACGCCCATGCCACTGCTGGCAGCGCGGCGCGCAACGTCAACGTACTTGGCGCCGCCTTCTTCCAGGGCGAGCCGGACGAATTCGCCTCTGCCCTGTATGGTTGGCCAATAATACAGTTCGTAGCGCATGCTGCTGATGCGGCTATTGGCGTCGCTCATCAAACTCCCCTTCGTCCGTGCAAGGACGCCTCAAAAAACCGCTCCGACGGATCGCTTTCAGGCAAGTGCCTCTTTGGCCGCCTGCTCCGGTGTGAGTCCATCATAGAATTGGTCAGTGAACCATTCGACCTGTTCCTCGATATGGTCCTGCGCCTGCGCCACGGTCGCGCCGCCGGCAACCAGAAATCCCTCAACTTCGATGCACCAGTTGATCAGCGCGAGCGTTTCTTCATCAAGTTTTTCCTTCTTTGCCATGTCATGCTCCTTCGCCAAAGGCGGAAAATTTATCGTCAAGTCATGTCCGAATTGCTAGGCGAACTTCTGCACCCACGCGAGGTAACGTTCCATGTATCCGCGCAGGAATTTCTGCGTGCTTTCATTGGCAATGCCGCCATCGGCATCGAAAAAGCCTTCTTTGGCCTGCAAGAAGACTTCGGGCGTTGGCATTACCGGCATATCAAGGCCCGCCAGGATGTTGCGCAGATGTTGTTGCGCCATCGCCGTGCCGGTTGCGCCCGGAGAAATGCCGGCGACACCAGCCGGCTTGCCTTTCCACACCGTTGTGCCGTAGGGGCGCGAACCCCAGTCGATGGCGTTTTTCAGCACGCCGGGGATCGAGCGGTTGTATTCGGGTGTGACGAACAGCAACGCCTGTGCGTCCAGAATGCTTTGCTTGAATGTAACCACGGCGGCCGGCGGCGGATTTTCTTCATCCTGATTGAACAGCGGAAGTTGGCCCGG
This sequence comes from Burkholderiaceae bacterium, assembly GCA_036561005.1. Lineage (GTDB taxonomy): Bacteria > Pseudomonadota > Gammaproteobacteria > Burkholderiales > Burkholderiaceae_D > PKWO01. The sequence continues at coordinate 2,979 of DATBQE010000190.1, forward strand.
ATCGACGAAGTCGAAACTGTGCTCCGCGCCGGCAAACCCGGCCAAGGCATGGGCCAGTTTCTTGTTGAACGATTCTTTCCTCAGACTACCGACGATGACTGCGATTCGATATCCCATAACACCTCCGAATTCAATAAAGTGATGCGGCTGCAGCGAGCCTGTCGTTCAATTTAATTTTGTCACCTTGATCAGCGCAAACAGGCAATCCGATTCTTCCTTGGGTAAGACCTCTTTAAAGATGCCAAGTTCTTCGAGCAGGCCTCCTGAATTGACCAATACACAAGCCTTGCTGATGAAATCGCCCATGCGCAACAATTGGCCCAAAGCGGACCAATCAAACCCATGCTTGTCGCTGTCTTGCTCGGTGATTGCCTGCAGTACCGGTTGCGGCAGTTCCCATACACGGCCGATTTGGGATGACAAAATGCGGGACTGCTTTCGCAGACTTTTGCGAAATGTCGCGGACGTTGACAACGCGCCGTTGACTTCAGCCCGGTCGAATACGCGCAAGGCAACCATCAGGCCCACGTCCTGCATCAGGCCGGCGAGAAACGCCTGGAACTGATCGATTCCGCGTTGTTTGGCCAGCAACGAGCAGGCAATCGCACGGGCTTCGGTATGCTCCCAGATCCTGGGCCCCGATTGCTTGGTGAAATTCCCAAGCTTGGCATTGAAGATTGGCCGCGTAGCTGCTTTGGCGAGCACCAGCCGCAAGCCATTGTGGCCGAGCAATTGGATAGCCTTGTTCAAATCGATGATGGGGCTGCGCGGGCTGTACAGGGCACTGTTGGCTTCCTTGAGCACGGCAACGAGCAACACGACATCTTTCTTGATCAATGCGGCAAGATCGGAAGTTGAAACATTCTCGTCGCGCATGTTCTTCAGCAATTCCTGCATCACGCCGGGAATGCGCGGTATCAGGTCCGACCCAGCCAGGTCGGATTTTGCCAACTCGCCGAGATAGGTGAGCAACATGACCTGTGCCTGGTCGTCGTCCTGCGCGTCGCCACTGCGACCGGTCATCCAGTCGAAGTAGGACGAATCGACATGCTCTGCGAATTGCGCTCTATCCACTGCACACCTTTGACAAGAAATCCCGGCCGAACCGATGAATTAATGCATGCTGACACGAAAATCCGGGCGCAGCAACACGGTCTGTTTTTGACTCGCAAGGTGAAATAGGATTATTGCGTGCGGATCAAGCTTGCCAGACGCCGTAACCGGCCTCCCGCAGACCGATGGCCAGCTCCACTTCCATGTCGCGCGCACCATGGTAGGGCATCGGGTTATAGACTTCGTAGAGTTCCGGCAGCAGGCGCAGGCCGTAGGTTTGCACAAAGCGATTGGATTGGATACCGGCCTTGTGCTTGTCGAAACGCAGGTCCGGGTTGAGCCCCGTCATGCCGACATAGACGCAGGGCTTGCCGGGGATATAGTCCGGGTTGGCGCGCTTGAATTTGCCTTCATACCAGACATCGTGGGACAGTTCGATCACGTACACGTGATAATGATTGCGGCGTGCCATCTCGGCCAAGCCCTGTAATATCGATGTGCGATTATGACACTATTGGTTTTGACTACACCAGAATTGTGCGCCGGATTCTTCCAGCAGTTGCCGCGCGTTTGGTCCATTCAACAGAGCCAGGGTAGCCAGCAGGCCCGCTTCGGTGCAGGTGCCTGCAGCCACGGTCACGCTGCCGGGCGCGCCGGCCACGGGCCAGCCGGTGTGAGGGTCGAGGATGTGGCTGTAACGCACACCGTCTTTTTCGAGGAAGCGGCGCGTATCGCCGCTGGTCGCGAGCGCGCCCTTGGTCAGATCGAGCAGCATGGAGGCAACGCCGAGTGCGCCGACATGTTCAATTCCGACTTGCCATGGGCCTGAAGCGGGTCGCTCGCTGGCGCACAGGTCGCCGCCAAAATTGACCAATACCGGTGCATCGGTCTCTTTCATGATCAAGGCCAGGGCGCGGTCGACGGCGTATTCCTTGCCGACCCCGCCGAAATCGAGTTCCATTCCTGCGGGAAGCACCAGCGTGGGACTATGCCAGGTCAGATGCTGAAAACCGATATGGGGCAAAAGCGCCTGCACCTGCGCCGCTTCGGGAACGCGATCCGATCCGTCAAAGCGCCAGACACGGCGCAACGCGCCAGCGGTGATGTCGAACATGCCCTCGCTCAGTTCGTAGCAATGGCGGGCGTATTCGATCAATGCGGTCGTTTCGGTATCGAGCACGACCGGTTCGCCGTGAGCGGAATTGATACGGGAGACCACACTGTCAGGGCGGTAGCGGCTGTACTTGCGTTCGATACGCCATGCTTCGCCGGCGGCAATCCAGCCCAGCCGCTCTGCCAAACTCTTGTCGCGTGATTCGAGCAAGACTTCGCAGGGGCTTGCCATGGCAACAAAACACGCGGCAAGGATGCCCTTGTCGCGTGTTTCGATTGAGACTATTTGCGTGCCCGAATCTTGCATAGCGTGCATTGTATCTACCAAGCGCGGGGCGTTTTCATCTCCGCTTCAGGTCAAAACGTTTTGCCGTAGCCAACCTGCACGATCCACGCATGCAGGTTGGGATGAATGTCCAATCCCTGCAATACGCCCGGCAGGTTGTCCGTGCCGCCGTGCGCGAATTGGCCGTAACGCTCGACGCGCAAACTGATATCGTTCCCATCGCTCAACTGCCGGCCGAGCTTGGCACCGAGCGTGGTCGCATTGAAATGCGCAAGCCGGTAATCGGCCGAAACATTATCGGGCAGGTCGTCGTTTTGCAGCAAGTAGTAGCGAAAGAAGTCGGCCGCTGTTTGCGTGTAGTAACGCAGATGCGGCTCCACATAGAACTTGTTGCCGGCGTCGAAATGATAGTGGGTGTCGAGCGTGTGCGAACGTATGCCCCAGCTATCGCTCGAGTAGCGGTATGAAACCGCTACCGAATCGTGGTCGAATGCGTAGCGGTTTTCCAGGTAGATGCTGTCCTTGTGGCGATAACCCGGCCGCTGCTCATAAATATAATGCACGTTCTTGAATATGATCTCTTTGCCACCGGCCCCCGGCTCCGGCAATGCGCCGCCTAGGAATGGGCTGACGATGGACACCAGCTTGTAGGGGTCGTTCAGATAACCGATCGCCACATCATGCGAGTAGTTGAGCTGCATGATCCAGCGCCGGCTCATGATCTGCGTCAGGCCGATGAGCTCGCCTGTTACAGTTTTATGCTGATCGTCTTCGGTGGAACCGTCGGTGTTGTAGCTGAACGGCACCGGCGTACCGCCTACCGGGCTGAGCTTGTCATATTCGACATTGAGACCGGCCGTCAAGGTCGTATTCTTGTTGTTGAAGTCGTGGCTGTACGTGCCTGAAACGCTGGTCGACTTGAAGTCGAGCTCGTTCGAATAGCCGAGTCCAAGCGTGAAAGCATTGGCTTCATCGATACCCTTGCTCCAGTTCAGCACAGCGCCTTCGCGCTTTTTCGTGAAGTTCGGGTCGACCGGCAGTGCGCCGGGCGGTGTAGTGAAACTATTGGAGCCGGAATTCGATGGCGGCCCGCCCGGGGCGACAGAACCCGACGTCGTGGAGAATGTTTGCGCCGATTTGGCGGGAATCGCACCGTTCGGTGAGCCGCCGGTCAGGCTGTCAAAGGTCAGCTTGAGGCTGAGGCTGTTGTCTTCGCTAAACGCCTTCTTGACGCTGACCACGGGTTCCACAACCTGAACCCGGCCGTCGCCCTCCTTGTAAAACAGAATGCCCGAATCGACTGTCAGGTCCTCGGCATTGGCTGCCGTGCCGAGCAAGGCGCAACTGGCAGCCGCCAGCTTCAGGCGCAGTGAAGTATTTTTGGAATTCAGTTGCATCCGCAACCCCCACCGGCAAACCCGCGCCCACCGTTGGAGGCTTCGCGGCTGAAGTAGATATGGTCGTCTACGCTGTTTTCTATCGGGTAGCCATTGATCTGCATTTCACGTTTGGCCAGCAGATCGCGCTCCCACGGCTTGACGCCGAGCGCGCAACCGGCAAGCTGGCTTGCCAGCAAGAGCAACACCGCATTTCGGATGGTCTTCAAGAAATCCTCCTGTTTTTATTTTTCGGAAAGTAGTGTTTGGAGTTCGGCTTCGTAGTCGGCGCGTTTGTCCTGGCGGAAGCCCAGATGCTTGTAGCGAACGTGGCCGGTGCGGTCTATCAGGAAACTTGATGGCATTGCCATCAGGTGATATTGATCGGCGATCGTGCCGCTTGCGTCGAAGATGATCTTGAACTCGGCCGGAAAGCGGCGCAGAAAATCCTGGGCCGACGCGGCGTCCTTGTCCAGATTCACGCCCAGGACGGCAAAGCCCTTGTCACGATATTTTTTCTCGGTCTCGCTCATCCACGGAAAGGATTCGCGGCAAGGGCCGCACCACGAGGCCCAGAAATCGAGCAGCACCACTTGTCCCTGGTAGGCGTTGAGGTCCAGCACCGGCTGCTCTTCTGCGGCACACCAATAGGGCAGACACAGGGCGACGCCGGTCAGGGAGACGACGCAAATGGTGTCGATAATCCGCCGCAAGGGGAAGGGCATTGGTCGAATACCGGTTTGGAGAAAGCGGTAGATTAGGGCGCTTCTGGCGAAAAATCGTCCTGCAAATGTCGGGAATTTGTCTCAGATTTGTAAAAGTGGCATGAAAAAAGCGGAGGCCGAAGCCCCCGCTTTACTTCAGGTTGCAAACTACTTCTTCGTAACTTCGGCCACAACAGCCGCAGGCGCTTCGGCGTAATGATCGAATTGCATCGAGAACTGCGCGCGCCCGGAACTGATCGCCCGCAGATGCCCGATGTAACCAAACATCTCCTTCAAAGGCACATCCGCTTCCAGAGTCGCGCCGTTATTGCGCTGCTCCTGGCCGCGAATGAGACCGCGCCGGCGGTTGAGGTCGCCGATACAGTCGCCGACATAGGCAATCGGTGTCGTTACCTCGACTGCCATCACCGGTTCGAGCAAGGCCGGCCGCGCCTTTGCCATCGCTTCGCGGAAGGCTGCCGTAGCAGCCAGCTCGAAAGCCAGGGTCGACGAATCGCGCTCGTGGAAACTGCCATCCACCAGCACCGCCTTGAAGTCGACTGTTGGGAAGCCGGCCAACACGCCGCTCCTGGCCGCCCGGCGCACGCCCGCTTCCACGGCAGGGATGAATTCACGCGGAATGGCACCCCCGACGATCTTGCTTTCGAAATGCACACCGGCACCGCGTTCCAGCGGTTCCAGCCGCAGGTTCAATTCCGCGAACTGGCCCGGCCCGCCGCTTTGCTTCTTGTGCAGGTAATGCACTTCGGCTGCGGCAGCGATGGTTTCGCGGTACGCCACCTGCGGCTTGCCGACCATCACATCGACCGCATGCGTGGTGCGCAGTTTCTCCAGCACGACTTCGAGCTGCAACTCGCCCATGCCCGAGAGGATGGTCTGGCCTGATTCTTCATCATGCCGCACATGCACGCTCGGATCTTCGCGCAGGATGGACTGCAAAGCCTTGGACAGGTTTTGCTGGTCGGCCTGCGTGCGCGGCTCGATTGCCACGTCGATCACCGGCTCCGGAACGACGATCTGTTCCAGCAGTACCGGATGTTGCGGGTCGCTCAAGGTGTGACCGGTGAAAGTCTCCTTCAAGCCGACCAGCGCAACAATCGCACCGGCTTCCGCAACGTCGCGTTCCTGCTTCTTGTCGGCGTGCATCTCGTAAATGCGCGAGACGCGTTCCTTCTTGCCGGTGTTGACATTCAACACCACGTCGCCGGGGCGAATACTGCCTTCATAGACGCGCACATAAGTGAGCGTGCCATGATCGCTATCGACCACCTTGAATGCCAATGCTTGCAAAGGCGCTTCTGCGGCTTCGGTAGCCGGCGCCGGCAGGTAGTCGATAATCGCATCAAGCAAAGGCTGCACACCCTTGTTCTTGAAGGCCGAACCTGCCAGCACTGCCACCATGCTGCCGCTCGCAATACCCTTGCGAATGCACGCGCGCAAAACGTCAATACTCGGCGTGCGGCCTTCGACAAAAGCCTGCAGCGCGGCGTCATCAAGCTCGGCCACGGTTTCAACCAGGCGTTGCCGATAGGCAGCCGCACTTTCGCGCATGTCGGCGGGAATGTCTTCCATGGTGAAAGGTGTTTCAGCCAGATCGCCGTGCCAGACAATTGCTTTCATTTCCAGCAAGTCGACCACACCACGGAAGTCTTCCTCTTTCCCGATCGGCAATTGCAGGACGAGCGGTTTCACACCGAGGCGTTCTTCGATCATGGCGACCACGCGCAGGAAATCGGCCCCGATGCGGTCGAGCTTGTTGATGAAGGCAATGCGCGGTACGCCGTACTTGTCGGCCAGGCGCCAATTGGTCTCGGTCTGCGGTTCAACGCCAGCCACGCCGTCAAACAGCACGACGGCGCCATCGAGCACGCGCAGCGAGCGGTTCACTTCGATATTGAAATCGATGTGGCCCGGCGTGTCGATAATGTTGATCTGGCTGTCGCGCCACAGCACGGTCGTGGCCGCACTATTGATCGTGATGCCGCGTTTGCGTTCCTGGTCGTCGAAGTCCATCTTCGTGTTGCCGTCATGGACTTCACCGATCTTGTGGCTCTCGCCGGTGTAGAACAGGATGCGTTCGGTGGTCGTGGTTTTACCTGCATCAACGTGCGCAATGATGCCGATGTTTCTTAGTTTTTTGTTTCTCATGATAGTGTCTTTCAATTCCTGGATAAGTGCCTAGCCTTCCAAGCGTTGAACACCCGAGAAGACTAGTTCGTTTCTTGCGTAATAGCGTCAGCGCCGCCGGGGTATGGGCGCAAGCCCCCCTTTGCCCGGCGGGCAAAAATTGCGGCGATCAACTTGTCATAAGTACGCATAAGTAACTCCAAAAACTACGCCAAAAACATCACTTCAAAAGCAAAAAACCCCGGTGGGCGACCGGGGTTTTCTTTTCCCGGAAGGCCCAAAAGCCTCCCGAAGTAAATTCGAAAGGCTTACATCATGCTGATCAAGGCGCGATCACCGAAGGGCAAGCGCGCACGACTTCCCTGCGGCGCCGCCAGACGGCGTGCCTCGGTTTGCAGGGTGATGTTTGCTGTAATCATATGTTTCTATTTCGTGATTCGTTCGTGCGTTTCAAAATATTCTACTCGCATTCGAGCAGGGCCGCATTGTGCACCTCAAATGCGGCTGTTACAAGGAATTTTCAAGGCCTTGCGTGGGGATTTATCACCGGTGT
>DATBQE010000191.1:0-20282 GCA_036561005.1 Burkholderiaceae bacterium
TAAATCTTCATGAACGGCCGCTTGCCGGTTCAGTTTTGACCTGTTTGGGTCGACACGCGTCTTGATGGTTTTCTTGCCGATGGTCGGGTAAGATGCGCAAACTGGTCGTTCGGAGAGGGGCGTTGGAAGAGCCAGATCGGCCAGGAGCGACTTCCGCTTGAGCTGCGTAAAGCGGACGATCGCATCCGTTGGGCGAACCAGGCAATGAGGCAAATTAACAATGATTGTCGTTTGGTGGACCTATGCTCACGGTCGCGGCAGTTCGGCATAACATCATCGATTTTTCATAGGAATTCCGCATGGGAATTTTCGAATTTCTACCGTTTTTGCCAAAGCAATTTGTTACGCGACGGGCGTTCGAAAAAAATCTCGCCAAGCAGCTGGAAATGACACCGCTGACGCTTGCGCAACTCCGAAAATACGGCGTAACGCCATCGACGGAACTAAAATTGGAGTATTTTTTCTATACGAATACTTCGGTAAAGGCGGTCGCCTTGGCCGCAGACCTTCAAAACTTGCTTTATGAGGTTAGTCACGGACCGTCAGCGTCGAATCGAAAGGTCGAGATTGTGACGGGCTGGACTTGCGCAATTCCAATGCGAGAGGATGTATTGCTGAACTGGACGAAGGCGATGTGTGAGGTTGGATTTAGAAACGATTCGGACTTTGACGGGTGGGGTACGAATCCATCGCAATAAGCTCGTAGGCTTGGTTATAAACGCAGCAATCACTGTCGCACGTGTGCTGGGTTTACAACCCAGCCTACCAAATCAATGATGCGAGCCTGCATTGTTTGCCTGACTGCTTGCAGCTGGTAGGACGGATGAGCGAAGCCTGCGACGCCCGGCGTATCCGCCGCATAGGATGGACTTGAGCCGGCCTCCGGCGGGAGGTGCCTTCGGCTTCTCGTCCCTTGTGTTTGCCGCGACACGGTCACGCATGGCCTCTGACCATCCAATCGCCGGCGCGGCGTCTATTCCAGACCAGTCATGGGCACATTCGCATCATTGCCGTGATTCGGAATTAACTTGCAGTGGCGCGATCAGCAGCCTGTGTGCGATGAGATCGAATACCACGCGATGGGTGGCGAAGAAACTTGCTCCCAAAATGCCGTCGAAAGGTGCGCCGTTGAGTTTTACGCGCTCTGCTTTCATCGCGCCCAGCGGGTGGCCGCCGGTGTCGCGGACATCCGGTAGCAGACGTGGGTCGCAGCCTTCGTCTTGCGCTGTGGGGCGTTCGCACGATTGCGCCTCGGGCGCGGGGCCGAGTGCCTCGGGATTGACAAGATTGACCTGTGCGCCGGTGTCGAGGACGAATTTGAGCGCCTTGCCGCCGACCAGCAAGGTGACGTGCGGCCCTTCCTTGCCGTAGTCGAGTTGTAGCGTTTGCCATTCCGGGTCATTGGCTTGCGGGCCTTCGCCGGGTTCGAAGATGGTCAATGTGCGTTGCCCGTAGTCGAACATCAGCGAGCGATTGCCGAATGCTCCGAGACCCATTGCGCCGGCTTGCCGCGCCTTGGTCAACTCTGCTTCCGGTCCTTCGGGTGCGCCGCCCCATTGGGTATGGATACGGCCATTGATTTGATCGAGCCGCGTGGCGCCCACGACGACATGGTCTGCGACGAGGTCCTGGACTTCAAACACGTTGCCGCTCAGGTCGCTGAACCGGGTCTTGTGGTCGGTCAGTGTGACCGAACCGGCTTTGGCCACGGTTGCTTCCGGAAGCGAAATGCCGAGCGCACCGCCCGAATCCAGCATCAGGAGCGTGGGCGCGGCGCCTACCGTGACGTGCACAAAGGGAAGGCCGTTGATGAAGGTGAGAGGGACGACGTCGGGCGCAGCGGCTTTGGCGGCCAGCTGCAATGCCGTGGCAACGATAAAAATGACTGCACGTTTGTTGATCCCTTGCCCGAAAACCATGCGCACCTCGCCATCAAAATGCGTATGTTACTACGAGTGCGGGGCATGGCGGGATTGGGGGCCATGAACCCGGGTGTCAGGTGTTTTTTTCGGCGTGCTTTGCGATAATCCAATAAGAAGTCGTTTCAAAATGAGCGTGGCCAGGCGCCGCGACGAAGGCAGTACACCTGTGCGACTAGGAGCGGCAACAACGCCATGGTCATTTCAAAACGACTTCTAAGATGCTCTTTGCGGAGGTGATGATGGTTCAAAAAGTGCCGGAGTACGAGTGGAAATGTGCGCGATGCGGTATCGCAAATTCACCCGGTTCAGAAAAGTGTTTTTCTTGCGCTTGTCCCGCAAATTTCACGATAGGGAATATCCAGGCGGCAAAAAAAGCTGGAGATGATTTGCCGTCGTCCCAAGAAGGAAAACATGACGGCAGCGGTTGGCTGATTTTCTTTCCGGAGGCAATACCGGCGCTGCTCATTGCTGCCATTACGCCATTCCGCGCAATCGACTTCTTGATCGGCGGACATGCGCTTCGAGGGATTTTTCTCATTGTTGTCGAAGTGGCCGGGCTGTTTGGATTTTTGCGGGCTGTTCAAGCCAGGGAGAAATGGCTGGCTTATGCGGTGATGATTGGTTTGATGATTGGTGCGGCTGCACTCGGTACGGTTGATTCGTAGCGATCTGATCGGTTCGTACGGGGAATGAGCGAAGCGTGCGACGCCTGGCGTATTCGCCGTATGTGGTGGACTTGAGACATCACCCCGGCGGAAGGCAATGAATAAAACCTGGTGATTGCAGGGAGCGACGGTTTCCATGCCGTCACCGCTGCGCAGGCGGATCGCATGCGATCTGTGTTCCCTGCTACGCTGCCTTCGGCTTTTCCTCCCTACGGGCTGCCGTCGGTTGCGCACGTCATGGTGGAGGCCCAAGGCCTGCACCTCTGCAATCGTCAACAGGAAATGGCGGTGGCTTGCCGCCGCAATTGTTAAATGTGCATAAAATTGCTGCGGCTTGAGAAATGTATGGCATGATGGTAAAAAAGCACATCAAAACAAGGTTTCCGCAAAGCACATCGCATGGAACCTACTAAAGTGCGCAAGCTTGAGTTACCCGCTTAGAACCCGTTCACCGCATTCCAGTGCCAAATGACCGTTGCCGACCTTCTTCAAACGCCGGCATGAAGGGAAATTATGAGTTCCAAATTCGCCAAGTTCGTTTGTCTGTTCCTCGTCATTGCTTCCATCTCAGCGAGCGCCGGCGCAGAGGTTGTGCGCTGCACCGGCCCGGACGGCAAAGTGAGCTATTCGGACTATGCCTGCCCCAAGGCCAGCTCCGCAATTAAGGCGGTCGATGTCAGCCATACGCAATCGCCTGGCCAAAGCCTGTCTTACGTTGGGGCGGCGGGGCAAAGTGGCGGTCAATACCAGGCCGGCAATGCCGATGCAGGCGGCGGCGCGGGGGCGGACAATATGACTTACGCGCGACCGGTGACCTATTTGCGGCACCATGTCGTTGTCGTTGCGCCGAATAATCACGAACATTCTCGCGAACAAACGGCACGCTCCGCCACGCCGAACCCTGCTCCGACTGCCGCGCCGAGGTCATCGGGCGGGTCGCACGGCGCGGTGCGGCGTTAAATTATACGGTTGGTTGCGTTGCAGGCTGGACGAGACGAAGGCGACATCCGACGCATGAAGTGTTTGCGCAGATATGTGGGATGGCGCTGCGCTTATTCGATCCGAAGTCCTGGCGCGGTCGCTGCGACAGGCACTACGCATTTCGAGACGGGGTCCAGCTAGCGGCCCAATCGATCGCCAGCTTGCCGGTAAAACGGCAAGCAAGCGATCAGGGAAAGATCAACGCCCTTGAACTACCCGTGCGCTGCCATCATGATTGGCACGGCGATGGCGGCAATGATGCCGACGACCGCGAGCACCATGCCGATCAGCGCCATCACCCCGACAAACTTCCAGAATTTGCGCTGCTGATTCAAGGCATCTTCCATGTCTGCCACGTGGCCGCTGCTCAGCAGTCTGCCGATAGCCGACGAATACTTGACGAGGAATATGGCCGGAAAAATATAGAGGCAGGCCATCAGAATATACATGATGCCCACGCCGGTGAACATGCCCCGCGGCATTCCCTGGGCTCCTGCGCCCATCAAGGCGCCGCCGGCCATCATCCCGATTGCGCCGAGCACCAGAAATGCAGCACCGATAAACATGAAAATCCCGAACATGAGCACCCAACCCTTGGTGCCGCGTAATGCGCTGACCATTTCTTCGGTAACTGCGCCTGGTCTTGCGTTGTGTTCTGCCATATCCGACTGCGGTGGCGTATATGCGTCTGTCATGTGTGCCTCTCGTTGAGTTAGGTTCTGTTTTTCGTGCGGGCTCTCAGGCGAAGAAATCGCCTGATCAGATAGTTTCATTTGAATTACGCTGGGTCAAGGGTTTTCGCTCGGACGGCAAGGTGGGCGGAGCAGGCAGGATGGTGCGAAGGGGCTCGCCAGGGTGGCGAAATTCGGCCGCCCATGCCCCGCCATGCGCTGTGCCGGCCGGCTACGCCTATCATTGCGACGGCTATTTTGCTTCCTGTTGCGATTGCTGCCGCCCGGATGACGTGAATGTCCCGGTCTATCCGTACGTCGGCACCTGAGGCCAGCCGGCCGGCGACTCTTCGAAGTCTTGCTGCCGCCCATAAGGCGTAATGTCGAGCAAGGCATTGGCGTCGGTTCGCCCTTCAGTGCCACGCGCGTAGCTCGAATAGGTATGAAATACCTCGGCGCCGAGGCGAAAGAAAACGCTGTGCCCGTGTTCCTCGCCGCGCATTCGGTTGGGGCCATTTCTTTCTTCCAATTCTGCCTGATTCCGGTAGTTGTATTCGACAGGGGCAACATCCGGATCGAGCGTCACATGAAAGTCGTAATTGAAGTCGCTGCCGAACGAGGAAAACCATGGTCGCCCTGCCAGGCTTGCCATGGTTTGGAACTTGGGGAAAGCGTTAGCAGTCGTGACTTCAGGCAGGGGCGTTGTCGCCGTTCCCGCCCCCTGATCGATCTTCGTGTCTGGGACTCGGCCACAGACCGGCGGGGCGGTTCAGCATGATCAATACCATCGCGGAGCCCAGCAGCAATTGGCGCAGTATTTCTGCATCGACCAGCACATGCCCGAACAATTGGCGCTGCAACGGCTCGACCGCGTGGCGTAAAATTTCCGGCAAGGTGGCCAGCACCACGGCCCCAAGAATGACGCCGGGAACGTGCCCCGCGCCGCCCAATACAACCATCGCCAGCATCGCAATCGATTCGTCTAGCGAGAACGATTCCGGGGAAATGAAGCCTTGAAACGCGGCAAACATCGCACCCGCTACGCCGCCGAACGACGCGCCCATCGCAAACGCGAGCAATTTGATATTGCGGGTATTGATGCCCATGGCCTTGGCGGCGGTTTCGTCCTCGCGGATCGCGACAAAAGCGCGGCCCAGGCGCGAATCGCGCAGGCGGAAGGTGACGAAAACGATGCCGCCGCAGAGAAACAGAAACAGGAAGTAATAGGCGTTCACCGAAGGCATCGCCAAGGTGCCGATATATACGGTCGCCTGTGAGCCTGCTTCACCGTGCAGCGAGACGCCGAAGATCCGGATCGGGTCGATCATGTTGATCCCGCTCGGACCGTCGGTGAGATTGACCGGTTGGTTCAGATTGATGATCATCAGGCGGACGATTTCGCCGAAACCGAGCGTGACCATTGCCAGGTAGTCGCCGCGCAATTTGAGCGTAGGCGCGCCCAGCAGTGCACCGAAAAAAGCCGCCAGCGCCGCGCCCAGCGGCACGATGCACCACAACGAGAGGTGTATGCCATTTTTTGCAACCTCGGGTCCGAGCAGCCGGAGCAGTGCGTGACCAAGCTGCGGGTAGCTGTTGACGAGCGATTCCAGCACGATGGCGAATTGCGGCGAGGCCAGCAGTCCCGTCATGTAGGCGCCGAGCGCGTAAAAAGCGACGTAGCCCAGATCGAGCAAGCCGGCGAAACCGACCACGATGTTGAGTCCCAGCGCCAGCATGACGTACAGTAGCGTCATATCCATGATGCGCACCCACGAATTGCCGAAGTGGGAGGCGATGAAAGGGAACAGCGCCAGCGTCACGCCGAGGAGAGCGAGGCTGGCGGCCGCCTTGTGCGGCAGCGTTTTGGCTTGGAAAGCGTTGATCATCGAGAGGACGTTTGCGGAAATGTGCCTGGAGACCATCTTATGGACGGTTCCGCGTGGCCGCTACCACGATCTTGCTCGCTTGTTTGCCCGATCGTGATGATTACATCGGCAGCGCGCGCATTGCTCCAGATGCGCGAGCGCTACCTGCGGTTGTCAAGCCGGCATGGCCTTGCGAAATTGAGACGGCGTTGTGCCGAACGTCGTTCGAAAGTGTGAAGTAAAGTGGCTGTGGTTGGCAAAGCCGGCTTCCAATGCGATGTCGGTCAGGCCCGCATCGGGCGAGCGCATGCCTTCCAGGCCCCTGCCAAGGCGGGTACGAACAAGGTAGTGGTGCACCGGCACGCCGACTTCTTCGCGGAATACCCGGACCAGGTGATAGGGGGAAACGGCAGCTTCGCGCGCGAGATCGCCAAGCGCCCAATCCTGCTCCGGGTGGAGCGAAATCAATTCCTTCACCAGCTCGACCTGTTGCCGCCGGCGAGCCAGCGTGAAGGAGTGGCGCGCGCGATCTGCGCTGCGGCTGTCCTTGCATGCGGCAAGCAGCGATGTCGTCAGCATCGCTATGCTGAGTTCTTCGATGGCCAGCCGGTCGAAGACGCCCGACTTCAAATGACGCCACAGCAATTCCCGCTGGAGAATCGTGCAGGGGGCCAACAGGCTGTGCGTGTTCAGATGATCCGAATACAACTGCTCTGCGCCGACCGTTTGCGCCAGCAGCTCTGCCAGTGCGGATTGCGAAAACGCGAAGACCAGACTTTCATCGCCGATATGTCCCGGAAAGCTGATGCGATAGTCCTTTCCATGGCCAAAGAACAGTGCATGGTTCGAATTGGCAATGATATGCCCATGCCGTTTCGGGCTCTCGTGCTTGGCAAACACGCCCGAAATTGGCAGCAGCATCAGATCGGCCGTCCCGCGCGGGACGTCGTCGCCGCGTGACAAGGAAGGCCGCGCCACGGCGTGACGGATCGTCAGGAGTTCGCTGCCGAACAATTCCCGCAGGACCAGTGACATGGACATTGACGAAATTCCTTATGCTGCCTTGCCGGGCAAAGTCGGGGAACGTTAGAGCCTGTTTATGATCTATTTGATGTGTCCGCAGCCCCGCAAACCGGTCGAATGCAAGGCGCGGCGACGCGGCGTAGCGGTGCTACGGCAAGGAGCCGCAACGCAGCAAGCGACCGGTTTACGGGGCTGCCCGGAGGGTTCGAGCGAAAAGGGCGCATTGCGGCGTTGCGGCGCTTGCTCAGGGGGCACCCTGAGCGGCGCGTCGCGCCTTGCACTGCATCCCTTTTCGCTCGAACGGGCACATCAAATAGATCATAAACAGGCTCTTAGGAGACATATGCCGCGTGAATCAGCGCACAGCCCGCTTCGATTCGGTTGAGATGACCTTAAAATATTTCTGGATTGCAGTCAAGGACTCTGGTGAGCTATGCCTGTTGCAGCTTGCGCCACAAGGTGGTGCGGCTGATGCCCAGGTGCCGCGCAGCGGCCTGCCGGTTGCCGCCGAAACGGGTAAGGACGGCGGCGTAGCTTTCTTGCGGAAGGGAGCCGGCATTGCCGGCTTCGCGTCTGTCTGCCGCAGAACTGGCTACCAGATTTGACGCTGGATTCAATATCGCGATCGACTTGAGCTCGGGCGCCACGCCGATCAGAAATGAGGGCGTGAGCGCCTGCAGCGGTTCGGCGGCCAGGAACAGGGCCACGCGTTCCATCAGGTTGCGCATCTCGCGCACATTGCCCGGCCACGCATAGCTTTCGAACAAGGCAGCGCAGGCAGTCACTTCGGCGTGCAGGTTGGCGTGCGGGCGCACCCCCAGTGCCGCCAGCGCATTTTTCAGATGCCATTCGGCCAATGCGACGAGATCGCCGTTCCGTTCGCGCAGGGGCGGCAGTTGCAGGCGCAGGACGGAAAGGCGGTAGAACAGGTCGGCACGGAACTGGCCGGCGCGCACGCGGGCGTCGAGGTCGCAGTGGCTGGCGCCGACGATGCGCACATCGACGGGAATGGGCCGTGTGCCGCCGACGCGCACGACTTCGCGTTCTTCCAGCACGCGCAACAGGCGCGTTTGCAGTGTGAGCGGCATTTCGCCGATCTCATCGAGGAACAGGGTGCCGCGATGGGCGGCTTCGAACAACCCTGCGTGGCCGCCGCGGCGCGAGCCGGTGAAGGCGCCTTCTTCGTAGCCGAACAATTCCGATTCCAGCAGCGATTCGGCCACGGCGCCGCAGTTGATGGCGACGAAGGGTTGGCGCGCGCGCAGGCTTTCGCTGTGGATGGCCTGGGCGACGAGTTCCTTGCCGGTGCCGGTCTCGCCGTGGATGAGGACGGTGGCGGGCGATTTGGCGAACAGGAACACCGATTGCCTGACCTTTTGCATGGCGCCAGAGTCGCCGCGCAGGTCGGCCACCCCGTGCCTGGCGCGCAATGTGTCGGCCACGGCGTGGCTGCGCCCGCGCCCCGATTCAAGGCGGGTGAAGCGGGCCATTTCGAGGGCGTCGTCGAAGGCTTGCCTGATGGACGAGGCGGAGTAGACGAACACGCTGGTGAGACCGGCTTCATCGGCCAGGTCGGAGATCAGGCCGGCGCCGACGATGGCTTTGATGCCGGCTGCTTTCAGTTCGTTGATCTGGGCGCGCGCGTCTTCTTCCGTGACATAGGTACGCTGCACGATCTTGAGGCCGAAGGTGGCCTGGAAATCGGCCAGTTCGGGCAGGGTTTCCTGGTAGGAGATGAGGCCGATGTCGGGCGTGAACTTGCGCGCGCGTGCCAGCGCCTGCATGACGTCGAGGCCGCTGGCCTTGGCGATGACCACCGGCACGGCCAGCCGGCTTTTGAGATAGGCGGCGTTGGAGCCGCCGGCAATGACGGCGTCGCAGCGCTCGGTGGCCATGCGTTCGCGGATGTGGCTGACGGCTTCTTCGAAGCCGAGCTGGATCGGTTCGATGACGGCGCGGTCGGTGTATTCCGGCATGATGTCGCGGAACAGGTCGAACAGGCGCGAGATGGAGACGGTCCAGATGACGGGCTTGTCGCCGGTGTCGCGCGGCGGAGGAATGGGGCGGCGCATGTTGCAGTTTGTTCCACTTTTTGTTTCAATGTTTCAATTGTAACGCATTTTGAAACATCGCAATGTCGATGCAGAGCCGTTGATGTGCATCAAACTCTGCCCAAGCCTTTGATTTATCGTGTAAATATCGTATTGCGGCAAGGCACTGGCAGGCCGGTCATGACGTGGCACAGCGATTGCAATAGGGGGCATATCGTTCAACACTCACAGAGAACAGGTGGCTTCATGAATACATCCGCTGGCGCCGCTTTCCGGCGCGCCGTGCAAGAAGAGTCCCCGTTGCAGGTGGTGGGCGCGATCAACGCCAATCACGCCCTGCTGGCCAAGCGTGCGGGGTTCCGCGCGATCTATCTGTCCGGTGGCGGTGTGGCGGCCGGTTCGCTGGGCCTGCCTGACCTCGGCATTTCCAATCTGGACGACGTGCTGACCGACGTGCGCCGCATTACGGATGTGTGCGATCTGCCGCTGCTGGTTGACGTGGACACGGGCTTTGGCGCTTCGGCCTTCAATGTGTCGCGCACGGTGAAGTCCATGATCAAGTTCGGCGCAGCCGCCATCCATATCGAAGACCAGGTCGGCGCCAAGCGTTGCGGCCATCGGCCGGGCAAGGAGATTGTGACCAAGCAGGAGATGGTTGACCGCATCAAGGCGGCCGTCGACGCGCGCACTGACCCAGACTTTGTGATCATGGCGCGCACCGATGCGTTGGCAGTTGAAGGACTCGAATCGGCACTTGACCGCGCGCTGGCCTGCGTGGAAGCCGGGGCCGACATGATCTTTCCGGAAGCGATTACGGAACTGGCGATGTATAAGCAATTTGCTGCGGCGGTGAAGGTGCCGGTGCTGGCCAACATTACGGAATTCGGTTCCACGCCGCTGTATACCACCGAGGAATTGAAGGGCGCCGACGTGGGGCTGGTGTTGTATCCGCTGTCGGCTTTCCGCGCGATGAACAAGGCGGCGGAAAATGTCTATGGCGCGATCCGCCGCGACGGCACGCAAAAGAATGTGGTGGATACGATGCAGACGCGCATGGAGTTGTACGAGCGGATTAATTATCACGATTTCGAGCGCAAGCTGGATGCGTTGTTTGCGCAGCAGAAGAGTAAGTGAGGCGGGTAGGGTGGGCACCTGTGCCCACGCGGAACGTTGATACGGAACACCCATATGAATTGTTTGAAGCAGTCGTGTTGACATGCAATGACCGCGTGGGCACAGGTGCCCACCCTACGCGCTACCTCCCTCCCGCAAGCGGGCAGAGGGGAGACTGACCCGCAGCATGTAGGCATTGAATCGCCAGAAGACGAGACTGACGGATTTCAACACCCGCATACAGATCTAGATTCAAATGAATTGCGCACGACCAATTTAAAATAAGGAGATTGCCCCATGAGTGAAGCACAAGCCCCGGCCTTCAAGCCCAAGAAATCCGTTGCCCTGTCCGGCGTTACAGCCGGCAACACGGCGCTATGCACGGTCGGCAAGACCGGCAACGATTTGCATTACCGCGGTTACGACATCCTCGACGTGGCAGGGAGCTGCGAGTTTGAAGAGATTGCGCATCTGCTGGTGCACGGCAAGCTGCCCAATGCGGCTGAATTGAAGGCTTACAAGACCAAGCTGAAGGCGTTGCGCGGGCTGCCGGCGAACGTGAAGGCGGCGCTGGAATGGTTGCCTGCGGCTTCGCATCCGATGGATGTGATGCGCACCGGCGTGTCGGCACTCGGCTGCATTTTGCCGGAGAAGGACGATCACAACACCCCAGGCGCACGCGACATTGCCGACCGCCTGATGGCATCGCTCGGGTCCATCCTGCTGTATTGGTACCACTACAGCACCAACGGCAAGCGCATCGAAACCGAAACCGACGACGATTCGATCGGCGGCCATTTCCTGCACCTGCTGCATGGCGTGAAGCCTTCGGCTGCGTGGGAAAAAGCCATGCACACGTCGCTGATCCTGTATGCGGAACATGAATTCAATGCGTCAACTTTTGCCGCGCGCGTGGTTGCCGGCACGGGTTCGGACATGTATTCGGCCATCACCGGCGCGATCGGCGCACTGCGCGGCCCCAAGCACGGCGGCGCCAATGAAGTGGCGTTCGAGATCCAGAAGCGTTACGAGAACCCGGACGAAGCGGAAGCCGACGTGCGCAAGCGCGTGGAAAACAAGGAAGTGATCATCGGCTTCGGTCACCCGGTGTATACGATTTCCGATCCGCGCAACAAGGTGATCAAGGACGTGGCGCGTTCGCTGTCCAAGGAGGCCGGCTCGATGAAGATGTTCGACATCGCCGACCGCCTTGAGAGTGTGATGTGGGATGCGAAGAAGATGTTCCCGAACCTGGACTGGTTCTCGGCGGTGTCGTACCACATGATGGGTGTGCCGACGGCGATGTTTACGCCGCTGTTCGTGATCTCGCGCACGTCGGGCTGGTCGGCACATATCATCGAGCAGCGCATTGATAACAAGATCATTCGGCCAAGCGCGAATTATGTCGGGCCGGAGGATTTGAAATTTGTGCCGTTGAAGAGCAGGAAATAGCCAAATTGCCCTCTCTCGCTTGGGGGCGAGGGTAAATTTTCGTAGGCTGGGACGTGTCCCAGCTCATGCGGATGATAAATGCTGGGACACGTCCCAGCCTACGGATCTTCGATTTTGTAGGGTGGGAAAGCGTAGCGTATCCCACCTTGTGTCCTTTGCGAGCAGAATTCGTTGGAGCTGACGCATATTTGGTGGGATGTGCTGCGCTTTCCCACCCTACGCAACTGAATCAATCTTTCTATCGAGCCACACCATGAACACCGCAAACCGCAAACCTCTCCCCGGCACCAAGCTGGAATTTTTCGACGCGCGCGCCGCAGTCGATGCCATCACGCCCGGCGCCTATGACAAGCTGCCTTACACCTCGCGCGTGCTGGCAGAGAACCTAGTGCGCCGTTGCGACCCGGCTACGCTCGACGCCTCGCTCGGCCAATTGATCGAGCGCAAGCGCGATCTCGATTTCCCCTGGTTCCCGGCGCGCGTGGTGTGCCACGATATCCTGGGCCAGACCGCATTGGTGGACCTGGCCGGCCTGCGCGACGCGATTGCCGCGCAGGGCGGCGACCCGGCGCTGGTGAACCCGGTGGTGCCGACGCAACTGGTGGTCGACCATTCGCTGGCGGTGGAGTGCGGCGGCTTCGACCCCGATGCATTCAACAAGAACCGCGCGATTGAAGACCGGCGCAATGAGGACCGTTTCGATTTCATTAACTGGACCAAGAAGGCGTTCAAGAATATTGACGTGATCCCGCCCGGCAACGGCATCCTGCACCAGATCAACCTGGAGCGCATGTCGCCGGTGGTACAGGTGCAGGACGGCGTCGCTTACCCCGATACGCTGATCGGCACCGACAGCCATACGCCGATGGTCGATGCGCTCGGCGTGATTGCGGTCGGCGTGGGCGGGCTGGAAGCGGAGAGCGTGATGCTGGGGCGCGCCTCGTGGATGCGTCTGCCGGACATCATCGGCGTGGAACTCTCGGGCAAGCCGCAGCCGGGCATCACCGCAACCGACATCGTGCTGGCGCTGACGGAATTCTTGCGGATGGAAAAGGTGGTGTCGTCCTACCTGGAATTCTATGGCGAGGGCGCTGCGCACCTGACGCTGGGCGACCGCGCGACGATCTCCAACATGGCGCCGGAATTCGGCTCCACGGCCGCGATGTTTTACATCGACGAGCAAACCATCAAATACCTGAAGCTGACCGGGCGCGACGATGCGCTGGTGGCGCTGGTGGAAACCTATGCCAAGCAAACCGGCCTGTGGGCCGATACGCTGAAGAATGCCGAGTATGAGCGCGTGCTGAAATTCGATCTGTCTTCGGTGGTGCGCAATATCGCCGGGCCATCGAACCCGCACAAGCGCGTGCCGACTTCCGAGCTGGCCGCGCGCGGCATCAGCGGCGTGGTGGAAAACGAGCCGGGTCTGATGCCCGATGGCGCGGTGATCATCGCAGCCATCACCAGCTGCACCAATACGAATAATCCGCGCAACATGATTGCCGCCGGCCTGCTGGCGCGCAATGCCAACAAGCTTGGCTTGAAGCGCAAGCCGTGGGTCAAGAGTTCGCTGGCGCCCGGTTCGAAGGCCGTCACCTTGTACCTGGAAGACGCAAAGCTGATGCCGGAACTCGAGCAGCTTGGCTTTGGCGTGGTGGCCTATGCCTGCACGACTTGCAACGGCATGTCCGGCGCGCTCGATCCGGTGATCCAGAAGGAAGTGGTAGACCGTGATCTGTATGCCACGGCTGTGTTGTCGGGCAACCGCAATTTCGACGGCCGCATCCATCCCTATGCCAAGCAGGCTTTCCTCGCTTCGCCGCCGCTGGTGGTGGCGTATGCCATTGCCGGCACGATCCGTTTCGACATCGAGAAGGATATTCTCGGCACCGACGCCACAGGCAAGCCGGTGCGGCTGGCCGATATCTGGCCGAGCGACGCGGAGATCGACGCCATCGTTGCGGCGAGCGTGAAGCCGTCGCAATTCCGCGCAGTGTATGACCCGATGTTCGCGATCAAGGTGGACGACGGTATCAAGGTCAGCCCGCTCTACGAATGGCGCGCACCGAGCACGTATATCCGCCGTCCGCCGTATTGGGAAGGCGCACTGGCAGGAGAACGCACGCTCACCGGACTGCGCGCACTGGCGGTATTGGGTGACAACATCACGACCGATCATTTGTCGCCGTCGAACGCCATCATGGCCGACAGCGCGGCCGGCGAATACCTGCTCAAAATGGGCTTGCCGGAAGAAGATTTCAATTCCTACGCCACGCATCGCGGCGACCATTTGACGGCGCAGCGTGCCACGTTTGCCAACCCGACCCTGAAGAACGAGATGGTGGTGGAAAACGGCAAGGTGAAAGCCGGTTCGCTGACACGCCTGGAACCTGAGGGCCAGGTTGTGCGTATGTGGGAAGCGATTGAGACTTACATGGAACGCAAGCAGCCGCTGATCGTGATTGCCGGGGCCGATTACGGACAAGGTTCGTCGCGCGACTGGGCCGCCAAGGGCGTGCGCTTAGCCGGCGTGGAAGCGATTGTGGCAGAAGGGTTCGAACGCATCCACCGCACCAACCTGATCGGCATGGGCGTGATGCCGCTGGAGTTCAAGCCGGGCGTGAACCGGCTGAGCTTGGGCATCGACGGCAGCGAAACCTTTGACGTGGTGGGGGCGCGCACGCCGCGCGCGACGCTGACGCTGATCATTACGCGCAAGAATGGCGAACGGATTGAGGTGCCGGTGACTTGCAGATTGGATACGGCAGAAGAAGTGTCGATTTACGAAGCGGGTGGCGTGCTGCAGCGCTTTGCGCAGGACTTTTTGGAGTCTGTGAAGGCTGCGTAAAGCGGTTGCTGACGCATGAAACGGGCCGATCTCGGGTTTGCGATGCGCACCGTACTCAAGTACGGTGCGCTTCTCAACCCGACCTCGACTCCGTTGCATGCGCCATCAATCCGCTTCAAAAAGAATCGTAGGACGGGATCGTAGGTCGGATGAGCCGGAGGCGTTATCCGACGCATGAAGAATTAGCCACACATGCGTCGGATAGCGCCTCCGGCTCATCCGACCTACGGGCTGGATGCGTTTGATGGACAAAGCCGAAGGTCAGAAATGCGAAGCGCCTTCTGACGCATGTGCATGCATCTCCTCCTGCATCGGATAACGCCTACGGCTCTGACGCATGTGCATGCATCTCCTCATGCGTCGGATAACGCCTACGGCTCATCCGACCTACGTGGCTGCGATATTCGCCCCTACGTAGGGTGGGCGCCACCCTACGAATTCGGAGTCGGTGAATGCGATGTAACGAAAAGGAAGAAGCAATATGAGCCACAAACCACAAATCAAAATCCCCGCCACCTACATGCGAGGCGGTACCAGCAAGGGCGTGTTTTTCCGCCTGCAGGATCTGCCTGAATCTGCCCAGGTGCCGGGCGCCGCGCGCGATGCGTTGCTATTGCGCGTAATCGGCAGCCCCGATCCCTACGGCAAGCAGATCGACGGCATGGGCGGGGCCACGTCTTCCACCAGCAAGACGGTGATCCTGGCCAAAAGCGGCAGGCCGGACCATGACGTCGATTACCTGTTCGGCCAGGTCGCAATCGACAAGGCCTTTGTCGACTGGAGCGGTAATTGCGGCAACCTCTCTGCTGCGGTGGGCGCGTTTGCCATCGCCGGCGGCATGGTCGATGCGGCGCGCATTCCGCACAACGGCATGGCGACGGTGCGCGTGTGGCAGGCCAACATCGGCAAGACCATCATTGCGCATGTGCCGATCACCCACGGCGCGGTGCAGGAGACGGGCGACTTTGAACTCGACGGGGTAACCTTTCCTGCGGCCGAAGTGCAACTGGAGTTCATGAACCCGGCGGCGGAGGAAGAAGGCGCGGGCGGCGCGATGTTCCCGACCGGGAATCTGGTCGACGATCTGGATGTGCCCGGCGTGGGCGTGCTCAAGGCGACCATGATCAATGCCGGCATACCAACCATCTTCGTCAACGCCGAGGCCATCGGCTACACCGGCACGGAGCTGCAGGATGCCATCAACGGGGACGCGAAGGCGCTGGCGATGTTTGAGGCGATACGCGCGCATGGCGCCGTGCGCATGGGGTTGATTGCGCACATCGATGAAGCAGCCAAGCGCCAGCACACGCCCAAGGTGGCCTTTGTGGCGCAGCCGGCGGCTTATGTGTCGTCCAGCGGCAAGCAAGTCGCGGCGGGCGACATTGACCTGCTGGTGCGCGCCATGTCGATGGGCAAGCTGCACCATGCCATGATGGGCACGGCGGCCGTGGCCATCGGCACGGCAGCGGCGATTCCCGGCACGCTGGTCAATCTTGCGGCAGGCGGCGGCGCGCGCACCGCAGTGCGCTTCGGCCACCCTTCCGGCACATTGCGTGTGGGCGCGGAAGCAACGCAGATTGATGGTGAATGGAGCGTGACGAAAGCGGTCATGAGCCGCAGTGCGCGCGTGTTGATGGAGGGGTGGGTGCGGGTGCCCGGGGAGTCGTTCTGACAGGTGCGCTACGCCTCGCCGATTCGTCATTATCGTTGCTTGGCGGCGGCACCGACGGTTGCTGTTTGAACGGTAGGTCGGATGAGCCGAGCCGAAGGCGTTATCCGACGCATGAAGAAATGACGCACATTCGTCGGAAGGCAATGAATAAAACCTTTTGATTGCAAGGAGCGACGGCTTCCATGCCGTCACTGCTGCGCGGGCGGATCGCATGCGATCCGTGTTCCCTGCTACGCCGCCTTTGCTTTTCCGACCTTGTATTATGATTTTGCAGTTGTTTTGATGGTGTTGCGTTGGGAATGTCGTAGGGAGCGCGCAGCGCGACCGAAGACATTCCCAACGCGGCGCAAGCCGTCAGGACCTTGTTTCATCTCTTGAGGGGCACCTCAAGATCGAGCGGTTGGATGCCGTTTCCGCCCTTTGGCTTCGAGCCAGTAACGTAGATTTTTGCAGCAACCGCTCCCCTCACATAAAGATCGTACAGTATCTTTGGCCCGGCTTGCCGGCAGCCCGCATTCACAAGGTAGATCACGAGAGGAATTGTATGCAATCGCTTCATTTAGGAATTGATGTTGCCAAAGCCAAGCTTGACTGCGCTCTTCGCTTGGTGGATGGGAAATTCAAGCACAAAGTCGTTGAAAATAGCCCAAAGGGGTTTGCTGCCCTGACCGAATGGCTAACCAAGCATGAAGGTAGCAATGCGCATGTCTGCATGGAAGCAACAGGCGTTTATTGGGAAGCAGTTGCTGAATATTTGGCTGGCCAAAACATGGTCGTCAGTGTCATGAATCCAGCTCAAATCAAGGCTTTTGGTACGTCCCGGCTTGTGCGGACCAAAACGGATAAGGTTGATGCAAAGCTGATTGCTCAATTCTGTTTTGAACGGCACCCAGAGGCATGGCAAGCACCATCATCGAGCGAGCAGGAGTTGCGCGCTTTGGTGCTTCGTCTCGATGCCCTGCAGACTATGCGAACACAGGAAAGCAATCGCCTGGAAGTTGCCCGCTACATTGTCAAATCCGATATCGCTGCTCATATTACCTGGCTCGACAGCGAAATCAAGGTGCTGATGAAAAAGATCCGCGATCATCTTGATAACGATCCCGACATGAAGAACAGACAGGAGCTGCTGGACAGCATTCCCGGCATCGGGGAGCGCACTATTGCACTGCTGCTCGCTTTTAGCATGCATCCTGGACGCTTTGCCAATGCCCGTCAGGCAGCGGCGTTTGCCGGCCTTGATCCACGCCAGCATGAATCCGGAAGCAGCGTAAAAGGCAAGCCGCGCATGTCCAAAGTTGGGCATAGCATCCTGCACAAAGCGCTGTATATGCCTGCCATCGTGACTCTGTACAAAACCGACTGGGGGCGTAAATTTCGCGATCGATTAGCCACTGCCGGTAAGCCGCCCAAACTGATCATCGGCGCCATGATGCGCAAATTGGTTCAAGTGGCTTACGGTGTCCTAAAATCGGGAGTTTCTTTTAACCCCGCGTTGCAAAACGCTTGACGGAGTTAACAGTATCTACGCCCTTGGTTGATTGAACAGGGTGTTACGGGCAGCCTTGTGTATCCGAGCTGGGTGTGCAGCTTGTTCCTCCAGAGCCGGTAGAACCCGTGGAGCCGGTAGAGCCCGTCGAACCGGTGGAGCCGGTACTACCAGTGCTGCCGGTTCCGGTCGACCCAGAGGAAGCTGTGGTCTGGCCGCAGGCGGAGGGCGGGTAACAGGTGCCCCCATAACCACCGCCGCCGCCGCAGGAGGCCAGGGTGGATGCGATCAAGAGCAGTGCCAATGTCTTTTTCATATCTCAACTGTCGTGCGTTCAAGGGAAAAAGTCAACCGGTTCGTTGCTCAAACCCTACGGCCGCTTTGGTTTGTTACAAATTGGGCCATGGACAAACCCGGTTCGTTACAAATTGGCGCTGCGCCGGGGCATTTGCCGGCGCTCAGCTGAGCGTTGCGACCACCGGCGTGTGATCGGATGGTTGTTCCCATTTGCGCGGTGCCTTGTCGATGATGCAGGCTGTGCAGCGTGCCGCCAGCGGCGGCGAGAGCAGGATGTGATCGATGCGCATGCCCATGTTGCGGCGAAACGCCAATTGACGGTAATCCCACCAGCTGAATAATTTGTCGGCCTGCTCGAACATGCGGAAAGCGTCTTTCAGTTCCAGGCCGCACAGGGCGCGAAACGCCTCGCGTTCCGGTTCCGACACCAGCACCTGGCCGACCCAGGCGGACGGGTCGTGCACGTCGCGGTCTTCGGGCGCGATATTGTAGTCGCCCAGCAGCGCCAGGTTGGCGTGGGTCTGGCTTTCCGCAGCCAGCCATTGCTGCAAGCCGGCCAGCCATTTGAGCTTGTATTGGTACTTGTCCGAATCGAGCGACTGCCCGTTGGGAATATAGGCACACACCACGCGCACGCCTTCGATGGTGGCGCTGATAAGGCGCTGCTGCTCGTCGGGGTATAGCGGATTGTTTTTGACGACGTCGGTCATCGCGTGTCGCGACAGGATGGCGACGCCGTTGTAAGTCTTCTGCCCGGTGAACACCACCTGATAGCCGGCCGCTTCGATCTCGGCCTGGGGAAATTTCTCATCGACGGTCTTGGTTTCCTGCAGGCACAGCACGTCGACGGGGCTCTCGGCCAGCCATTGCAGCACCTGCGGCAGGCGGACTTTGAGGGAATTGACGTTCCAGGTAGCGAGTTTCATATTTTGGTAAGGGCCTTGAATTTATGCGGGTTTGCGTCGTTTTATGGACGCCTATTTTATAGCAGCTATCCACCTGGCTACCCAAATCCAGCTTGGTAGGATTAGTATTCCACAGCACGTTCGTCCAACCAGCGCAGCCACATGCCGCGCAATGCCTGCGCGAAATGCCCGGCAAAACGTGGCGCATCAAAGAGTGGCGATGCCAGAGCCTGCTGGCGCAATCCGGCTCGAAGTGTTGCCAATGCCTGGATGTCGCATAGTTGCGCAGCTTTCGCCACATAATCGGCTTCGCTTTCTGCAATCCAGTTTTGCAATCCCACATTGGAAAGCTGGCTAACCCCCATTCGGCCAGCCAGACGTTCGCCGGCCAGCGTGAGAACGGGAACACCCATCCAGAGTGCCTCAGCGGTCGTCGTGCCGCCATTGTATGGGAAGGGATCAAGGGCGATGTCTACGCGACTGTATGCCGCGACGGAATTGGCACGCGGGGTGATGTATTCAAGCAAAACGCGTTCGCGTCCGATGCCGGCATCGGCGAAGCGTTGCCAAGTTGCCTCGCGTGTGGCAGCGTCACTCAATTGTTTTGTGTTCAACAGCAGTTTGCTATGGGGTATGTTGGCGAGCACGCTTGCCCATAGTGCGACAACCCTATCGTTCATCTTGGTCAAGTTGTTGAAGCTGCCAAACGTGATGTATCCATTGGCCAAGGCGGGCGTGGGCGACACCGGATGGTTGAACGCCGGCGGCGTAAAGCAATTCATGCTCTCGGGCAGGCGCCAAACTTTCTCGACAAACTGTGCTTCCTGCCACTCCGGAACTGCATGGCGGTCTGCGATGTAGTAATCCATTGTAGCCATCCCGCTGGTAGCGACATAGCCAAGCCAGGACGCCTGTATAGGCGCAGGTTTCCAGGCAAAGACGGGCAGGCGATTGTGTCCCGTATGGCCAGAGAGATCGATCAGGATGTCGATGCCGTCGTTGCGGATGCACTCTGCCAGCGCTTCGTCCGACATGCCAAAGG
This sequence comes from Burkholderiaceae bacterium, assembly GCA_036561005.1. GTDB lineage: Bacteria > Pseudomonadota > Gammaproteobacteria > Burkholderiales > Burkholderiaceae_D > PKWO01. Next base: position 19,997 of record DATBQE010000191.1, read on the forward strand.
CCGAGCGCCAGCCGTGGCACGAACCTTTAATTTTTTCGGTCAAGGCATCGGTAGAAGAATGCGTGCTGTATGCAACAACTTCCATCCTGGCCGATGCGTCTGCAGCCAATGCCGCCAACACATTTTCAATAAAGTAGCCAACTGGATGAATGCGAAAATCGCCTGAAACCAGGCCCACGCGCAAGCAACGGTCGGCGTCGAGTGTGTTTGTCCAAGGGCGTTTAGAATTTTCGTTCCCGTTCCCGTGCTCGCGCGCTCGAAGTGCTACCAATTCTCCATAACGCAG
>DATBQE010000192.1:0-38974 GCA_036561005.1 Burkholderiaceae bacterium
CGCCCCCGGCGCGCGGGGCTGCCCACTTTGCGGGCAGCAAATGGGCGATTCGGAGAGGGCTGGCCAAGTATGGCCAGCCCTTCGAATCCCCCGCGTGAGGTCCGCAGGGACCTCACTTCTCTCGGCCAAATCAAAAAAGCCCCAAGCGTTTGCTTGGGGCTTTTCATTTTGGCGGAGAGAGGGGGATTCGAACCCCCGTTAGGTTATTAACCTAAACACGCTTTCCAGGCGTGCGACTTAAACCGCTCATCCATCTCTCCTGAATCCTGCGTTCGCTGTTTTGGCGAAGCCGCAAATTATAGCAAGAATTGGGAGGGGATGGACAGGTTTTTGGCGGGGGTAATGATCACCCGAACGCAATCGATGCTTTGTTGATAATAAATATGATAACGCAGAATGACTTGGCGAGCACCCTCTACCTACGTGGCCCGCCCCCCCCTCCCATAAGTGGGCGAGGGGTGGAACGGTGCGGGGAGAGGGTTTCTTAAGGCTTACAGTTGCTCCTCTGGCTGCTTGGCCAGGTAGTTGCAGACGAGAGAATTAGCGCGCCGGCGGGGGTGGGATAAATCTGTTCGGCATGAAATCGGGATTCGAGCAATCCAGAAGCTCAGTCGGAAAGCCTTGGTAAGAATCACCTTTTCCCATGCGGCGCATCATACTGTCAAAGTATTCACGGTCGCGATACTTGCAGGCCATCATTGCCGCGCCATGGATATTGATCAATTCCGGGTAGCGCTCCACCATGATGTTGAGCCCTTGCTTGAATGTGTTCCAATCGGCCGCAATCTCTTGGGGGGCCTCGACACTATCGTCGAACGATTCCAGGAATTTCCAGTAAACGCGCGCGTAAAACTCGAGTCCATCCTTTTCCGGCGCGTGCTGCATGGCCCTTTTTAGCAGCTCCTCGATGGCGGCATAGTCGCCACCCCACTTGGGTTGAAGGAATTGTGCGGCGTTCCAAAAAGCTGGGGCGTAGAGCCTGCCGTGTTCAACCATGTCGGTATATAAGCGCTCGCGCTGCGCTTTAGGCCAGTCTGCAATGGCTGAGAGCTCTGCGGCCTTATTGTACCAAGCCGGATTTCGATTGCGTATCGATGCATTGGACTGGAGCGCCTTATCGGCTTCTTCAACATAATGATGGAACGGAGGCCACGCCTTGTCATTGACTTTGTCCGCATATTTGCTGCCTCGATAAAACCAAGCGCGATTGATTGCATATTGCACCCTGGCCAGCGGTGCGATGATGGACTTGGGATAACGCTTGGCCCACGCTTTCAATTTGCCATCGACCTCGGCCCAGCGTCTGTCGCCTTCGGCATAGTGGGATGGATCTGTGGATTTGCAGCCGCACTGGCTCTGCCCCGCAAGATCCCATTCGTCCGGCCATTCGATTGTGAGTTCGCTGGTAAGACCGGACATAAAGACGCTTAGCAGCAGCTGCCCGCTGTATGTCTTGCTCAGGTGATCGGCGTAGTCGGCGCCCAGCTCATCCAAAGTCTTGTAGTCATTGTCATGCCATGCGGTCTTGATTCTGTCCCGCAAGGCCGCGCGCATGTCAATTTCGCGCGAATCGGGCTTGACGATGGCGGCATCCAAGGCGCCTTCAGCTGCGGCGGCCTGTCCGACAATGATGAATGAAACGCAAAGGGAAATCAGGACGAGTAATCGACGCATGGCATTCTTAACGGTTAGGGAGGGATGCCGATTGTTGCATCAGCGTAATTCGGCGATCTTACTATAAGACCTTGCGTTTTTCTCGTTTTGTTTTGTGGAAAGCGATCCGCCGATACGCTTGGAATCTCCAGCGCGCGAACAAAAAGGCGGGACTGAGCCCGCCTTCGTGTACGTCCTTGGTTTTGCGTTTACTGCACTTCCCTTATTGGGCCCCTCATTGCGCTTCCTTGAGCTGATCCAAAATCGCCGGGTTTTCCAGGGTGGAGACGTCTTGGGTGATTTCCTCGCCCTTTGCCAGCACGCGCAGCAGGCGGCGCATGATTTTGCCGGAACGGGTCTTGGGCAGGTTGTCGCCGAAGCGGATTTCCTTGGGTTTGGCGATGGGGCCGATTTCCTTGGCTACCCAGTCGCGCAGTTCCTTGGCGATTTGCTTGGCTTCGTCGCCGGTGGGGCGTGGGCGCTTCAAGACGACGAAGGCGCAGATCGATTCGCCGGTGGTTTCGTCCGGTTTCCCGACCACCGCGGCTTCGGCCACGATGGGGTTGGCGACCAGGGCGGATTCGATTTCCATCGTGCCCATGCGGTGGCCGGAGACGTTCAACACGTCGTCAATGCGGCCGGTGATGGTGAAGTAGCCGGTTTCTTCGTTGCGGATGGCGCCGTCGCCTGCCAGGTAGGTTGCGCCGCCGAGTTCTTCAGGGAAGTAGCTCTTCTTGAAGCGTGCCGGGTCGTTCCAGATGGTGCGGATCATGGAGGGCCATGGGCGCTTGACGACTAATATGCCGCCCTGACCGTTGGGCAGGTCGTTGCCGGTTTCATCGACGATGGCGGCCATGATGCCTGGCAGCGGCAGCGTGCACGAGCCGGGCACCATGGGTGTGGCGCCGGGCAGCGGGGTGATCATGTGGCCACCGGTTTCGGTTTGCCAGAAGGTGTCGACGATGGGGCATTTTTCGCGGCCGATGTTTTTGTAGTACCACATCCAGGCTTCGGGGTTGATCGGTTCGCCTACCGAGCCCAGCAGGCGCAGGCTGGAGAGGTCGTATCGGTCGGGGTGCACTTCTGGTGTGGCGTCTGCTGCCTTGATGAGCGAGCGGATGGCGGTCGGCGCGGTGTAGAAGATGGTGGCTTTGTGTTTCTGGATGGTGTCCCAGAAGCGGCCGGCGTTGGGGAAGGTGGGGATGCCTTCGAACACGATTTCGGTCGCGCCCACAGCCAGCGGGCCATAGGTGATGTAGCTGTGGCCGGTAACCCAGCCGATGTCGGCGGTGCACCAGAACACGTCGTTCGGTTTGATGTCGAAGGTCCACTTCATGGTCAGCGCGGCCCACAGCAGGTAGCCGCCTGATGAATGCTGCACGCCCTTTGGTGTGCCGGTCGAGCCCGATGTGTAGAGGATGAACAACGGGTGTTCGGCATTGACCCATTCCGGTTCGCATTGGGCTGCCTGCGGCTCAACGAGTTCATGCAGCCACAGGTCGCGCGGAGCATTGAAGGCGATGTCGCCGCCGGTGCGGCGATACACGATGACGTTCTTGATGGCTTCGCAGCCGCCCAGGGCGAGTGCTTCGTCGACAATGGCTTTCAGCGGCAGGTGTTTGCCACCGCGCACTTGCTGGTCGGCGGTGATGACGGCAACGGCGCCGGCATCGATGATGCGTTCCTGCAGCGACTTGGCCGAGAAGCCGCCGAACACCACGGAGTGCGTTGCGCCGATACGGGCACAGGCTTGCATTGCCACCACGCCTTCCACCGACATGGGCATGTAGATGACGACGCGGTCGGACTTTTTGATGCCGAGCGATTTCAGGCCGTTGGCGAATTTGCAGACGCGTTCGTGCAGCTGGGCGTAGGTGAGCTTGGTGGTTTCACCGCCGTCTGCTTCGAAGATGATGGCGGTCTTGTCGGCGTTGCCGTTTTCCAGATTGCGGTCGAGGCAGTTGTAGGAGACGTTGAGCAAGCCGTCGTCAAACCATTTATAGAAAGGCGCGTTCGATTCGTCCAGCGTTGTGGTGAACGGTTTGTGCCAGCTGATGTGCTCGCGGGCCAGCCTGGCCCAGAAACCTTCGTAGTCGCTTTCGGCTTCGGCACACAGTGCGCGGTAGGCGTCCATGCCGGCGATGGTGGCGTTCTTGACGAATTCCGGGGACGGATCGAAGATGCGGTTTTCCTGCTTGAGCGTTTCAATTCCAGACATGCGTGTCTCCTGCTTTGGTGATTGCTTGGATGATTATTGGGGACAATGTTAATCTTTTACTCTTACTTAAGTCTTACATAAAAAACCACTCGCCGCAGGGCTTCACGCCTCGCCGCATGCCGACGCTGCCCGACGCTTGCATACCGCTTGCCGAGCCGAGCCTGTTGCCGCGTTCGCTTGCGTAGTCTTGGCCCAATACCACTATAGCGCCATTTTTTTGTATTTTCGTGCGGTGATTTGCAGCGATTTTGTCCAAGATCAATATTTGTGCAATGAGTTTGGCCGCAATATACGGCGCAGCACCGACCAAGCCGGGTGGCCGGGCCGGTGTAAAATAGCGCTTTGAAGCAATATGTCGCTGACCCGCGCTGACCCGCGCTGACCCGACGCTAACCCGAAATCTGCCGGCTGTTGCAGAGTCGATGGATTCGATTACCGCACGGCAGTGCTTTTCCAAAGCAATCCGCCTGGCAATTGCGATGCCCCCAGAATTTTCTTTCTACCATGACCGCCATGACCACCATCATCAAACAAGACGACCTGATCGAATCCGTTGCCGCTGCCCTGCAATACATCAGCTATTACCATCCGGTTGATTACATACAGCACCTGGCGCGCGCCTACGAGATCGAGCAAAGCCCGGCTGCCAAGGATGCGATTGCACAGATCCTGACCAACTCGCGCATGTGCGCCATGGGCCACCGCCCGATCTGCCAGGACACGGGCATCGTGAACGTGTTCATGAAGATCGGTATGGATGTGCGCTTCGAAGGCTTCAAGGGATCGATTGCCGATGCGGTGAACGAAGGCGTGCGCCGTGGCTATAACAATGCCGACAACAAGCTGCGCGCATCGATCGTGGCGGACCCACACTTTGAGCGCAAGAACACCAAGGACAATACGCCGGCCGTAATCCACATGGAAGTGGTGCCGGGCAACACGGTGGACGTGCAGGTGGCGGCCAAGGGCGGCGGTTCGGAAAACAAGTCGAAGTTCGTGATGCTGAACCCGTCCGATTCGCTGGTCGATTGGGTGTTGAAGACGGTGCCGACCATGGGCGCAGGCTGGTGCCCGCCCGGCATGCTGGGAATCGGCATAGGCGGTACGGCGGAAAAGGCCATGCTGATGGCCAAGGAAGTGTTGATGGAAGACATCGACATGTATGACTTGCTCAAGCGCGGCCCGCAAAACAAGACGGAAGAATTGCGTATTGAACTGTTCCAGAAGATCAACCAGCTCGGCATCGGTGCGCAAGGCCTGGGCGGCCTGACCACGGTGCTGGACGTGAAAATCATGATGCACGCGACGCACGCGGCTTCCAAGCCGGTGGCGATGATCCCCAATTGCGCGGCCACGCGCCACGGCCACTTCGTGCTCGACGGTTCCGGCGCGGCCTATATGGAGCCGCCTTCGCTGTCGAACTGGCCGAACGTAGAGTGGAAGGCCGACACCGAGAAATCGACCAGCGTCGATCTGAACACGCTGACGAAGGAACAGGTCGCGGCCTGGAAGCCGGGCCAGACGCTGCTGTTGAACGGCAAGATGCTGACCGGGCGCGACGCCGCGCACAAGCGCATCCAGGACATGCTGGCCAAGGGCGAAAAGCTGCCGGTGGATTTCACCAACCGCGTGATCTATTACGTGGGCCCGGTCGAGCCGGTGCGCGACGAAGCAGTCGGCCCCGCCGGCCCCACCACGGCCACACGCATGGACAAGTTCACCGAGATGATGCTCGACAAGACCGGCCTGATTTCGATGATAGGCAAGGCCGAACGTGGCCCGACGGCGATTGAAGCGATCAAGAAGCACCAGTCGGCTTACCTGATGGCGGTCGGCGGTGCGGCTTACCTCGTGGCCAAGGCGATCAAGAATGCCAAGGTGGTGGGCTTTGAAGACCTGGGCATGGAAGCGATTTACGAGTTCGATGTCAAGGACATGCCGGTGACGGTGGCGGTCGATGCGCAGGGTGTGTCGGTGCATAACACCGGGCCGCAGGAATGGGCGGAGAAGATTGCTTCTGGGACGACAAATTTGGGTAAGATTGCGGTGAAGGCGGTTTGATTGAAGGTTTGCGGGCTCCGCTTATTTTGCTGTTTCCTGAGCGACGTTAAGTGAACGCTTCAATATACATCGTCGTCCCCGCGAAGGCGGGGATCCAAGTAGATTTTATGTCCACGTAACTTCAACCTGGATCCCCGCCTGCGCGGGGACGACGGCGATGATTTTTGAATGGCCTGTAGTTACCAGTTCTTTCAACGTTCCCACGACATTCGAGAATCTGACTTAACCCTGACGTGACCACCCCTCACTCCCCCACCGGCCCCATCGGCGTCTTCGACTCCGGCCTCGGCGGCCTTTCCGTCCTGCGCCATATCCGCAGCACGCTCCCGCACGAAGACTTGCTCTACGTCGCCGATTCCGGCCACGCGCCCTACGGCGGCAAACCCGAAGCCTTCATCGTCGCCCGCAGCATCGCCGTCACCGAATTCCTGCTCGCGCGCGGCGCCAAGGCATTGGTGGTCGCATGCAATACCGCCACCGCCGCCGCCATCAAGGGCGTGCGCGAGGTCTACCCCCATTTGCCTGTGGTTGGCGTCGAACCGGGTCTGAAACCCGCAGCGGCGCTCACGCGCTCGGGCGTCGTCGGTGTCATGGCGACGGCATTCACGCTCGGCAGCCATAAATTCGCGCAGTTGCATGAGCAAATCAGCGCGGCAACGCAGGTGCGCTTTTTGCCGCAAGCCTGCGTCGGTCTGGTCGACCTGATCGAAAAAGGCAATCTCGACGCACCCGAGATCGCGGCGATGGTCGAGCGCTACGTTGCGCCTTTGCTGGAACAAGGCGCCGACACCCTCGTGCTGGGCTGCACGCATTACCCTTTCGTGCTGCCTGCCATCGAGGCGAGCGTGAAGCGCTCCGGCAAGGAAAACGTGGCCATTGTCGACACCGGCGAAGCCGTGGCGCGCCAGCTGGCCCGCTTGTTGACTCAACATAAACTGGAAAATGACGCCAGCCACGCAGGCACATTGGAAGGTTTTACCACCGCAAGCGCCGCATTGCTGGCCGATGCCTTCGTGAACTTGCTCAAAACACAAGCGAAAGTCGCGGAAATCACCTTGCATCACAGTGAAGAAAACAAGGGTGAAAGGCGTTCCGACTAGCTTTGCGGCAATAAAACACCCTTTGAATTGCCATCGGCCGCAAACCTTGATATAATCGCCAGCTCTCTTGATTCAAGAGAAAAGCAATAACAATGGTGGCCGTAGCTCAGTTGGTAGAGTCCCGGATTGTGATTCCGGTTGTCGTGGGTTCGAGCCCCATCGGTCACCCCAAAAGAATATTCGAGCCAAACTCTCCGAGTTTGGCTTTTTTGTTTTCCGGCATCAGGGGCAATGGCGTTCGCAGAGGTATTTTTGTTTTGACCTGTGGATGGCAACAGCAGCCTGCATGCACGAAAACGTCGACCTGCCGCTCGCAACAGATAAATTCAGCGCGCTGAACTACACAGCAAACTGAACTCGGCGTCACGCTGCCTTGGTTGATCCACAGGCTTTTCGTTGCGCCAGCAAATCTGCCTGCAGGCGCTTGTCGCTTGCATTGAGGCGCCCACCCTTGTCCAGCGCGTCGTAGCGTTTGGCGGCAAGATCGAGATATTTGCAGGCTGATTCCACTTGGCCGGCGCGCAATCCAACCGATCCGGTCTGTTGCCAGGCCACTGCGCTTTCCCGCTGCTGGTAGGTATCGAGCGGGTCGCTTTCGGTATGCGTCAGTAGTATTTCCAGGGCCTGTTGCGCACTCTGGTAGCTGCCGGACGATGATGCGCCAACGGCCTGCTGGTTGACCTCGACCTGCGCGCGCAACAGTGTGATACGTGCTTCCAGCATTGCCCTGTCGGCCGCCGGCCACGCCAGATTCTTGGGTAGATTGGCCAGCCGCGTTTGCAGATCCGCCAGTGTCGCCGCGGCTACACTGAACTGGTGTTGCATGTATTGCGAGTTTGCGAGCGCCAGTTGCAGCTCCAACAGGCCCGATTGCAGCGCCACGTTGCCTGGATTGCGCTGCGCCTGTGTTGCATAGGTATCGCGCGCGAGTGCAAATTCAACCTGGGCGCCGGCATAGTCTTCCACCGCGACCATCGCATCGGCCAGTGCCGAATGCCCGATGGCGACATCGCGGACGGCTCGTTCATTTCCGCCATCCTTTTCTGCGATGCCTTGCCGTATTGCCAGCGCCTTGCGCACTTGCGTGAAACCGTCTGCGTTGCGTCCCTGCTCTATCGATATATCACCCAGTTGACGCAGGGTGATGCTGAGTTGCCTGAGCCAGCGCGGGTCTTCGCTGTTTGCCTGCAAGCGCTTTTCAGCCAGATCAAGCGAAAGCAAACTGGTGCGGTATGCGCCGGCCAGATCGCCGGTGACGCGGTATAGATCGACCAGTTGGCTCAATACCGGCACATATATTTTCACTACATCGGCATTGCCGGGATTGCGTTGCATGAAGCTTTCCAGATCTTGCCTCAGCTGCGCGAACTGCTGCACCGCTTGCGGCAATTGGCCTGCATTGGGCTGGCCGCGCGTATACAAAATGGCCGCGCCATAGCGCCGGCGCGACAGCAGTTCCAATTCGGCGGCGGGCGTGGGGGTTTTGGCGAATACTGCCCTGGCGTCCGCAATTGCGGCTTCGTAGTTTTGTTGCGTGTCACTGACCCGCCCCTGGCTCCATGCAATATCGCCAAGCCGCTGATGAATTTCCCGCATGCCGACGAGGTCGTCCAGATTTGCGCTTGCGCCGGCCGCGCCCGACAGGCGCAGTTTCAAAGCCTCCTGATAGTAGCCTTCCGCGTCCTTGGTTCGACCGAGATTGTCGACCGTCTGGTTGCCGACGATGTCGCCGATGCGTTCATACGCGCTCGCGACGTCACGTTTGAGATCGGCTTGCAAATTTTTGTCGGCCGATAATTGCTTCAGATATTGCAGCGACGTGGCGACTAATTTCTCGCGTGCGACGGTCGGTCCTTTTTCCAGCGAATCGTTGATCTCGAACAGCATGGAGCGCGCAAGCTGACGTGTCTGGTCGAATCGGTTTTCGGCAATCATGCGCGCCTGCGTTGCTTCGTGCGCCTGCCACAACGCGACGCTGGTACCGCCAATCAGTGAGACGAAGGCCAGCGACGTTGCGGCGACGCCCCACGGATATCGCTGGATCAGCTTGCTCATGCGATAGCGCCGCGAAGGCGGCGTTGCATGAATCGGCAGATGGTCAAGGTAGCGCTGCAGGTCCTGCTCAAAATCATCGGCCGAGGCATAGCGTTCTTGTGGCCGGCGCCGGATTGCCTTCAGCAGGATGTTGTCGAGGTCGCCGCGCAATTGGCGCGCCAGTTTGCGCCCGAGAGTCAAGACTTCGTCCGACGGCAAAGCCGCCCCGCCTGCGCTCGTTCCCCCACGCTCCTGGGTGACGACTTCGGATGGACGCGTCGGCGCATGTTCGGTCAATTGCGCGAGGATTTCCGGCACCGATCCGGTAGTGACGTGATAGGGCGAGCGTCCGGTCAACAAACCATACAAGACAACACCCAGTGAATACACGTCCGAGCCGATGCTCAAGGGCCGGCCTTCCAACTGTTCCGGGCTCGCGTACATTGGCGTGAGCAACCACGACGACGCCCCGTTATCAGGGTCCGGCGTTTCATCATGGAGCAATTTGGCGATCCCGAAATCGAGCAGTTTGAGGGACCCGTCTCGCCCGATGAGGATGTTTGCCGGCTTCAGGTCACGGTGGATGATCAGGTGCTGATGCGCATAATGTACCGCCCTGCATACCCTGGCAAACAACTGGATCCGCTGCGAAAGCGTGAGCGCCATCGCCGTGCAGTACAGGTCGATGGCGATGCCGTTCATGTATTCCATGACAAAGAACGGGCGACCGTCACTGGTGCTGCCGGCATCGATCAGGCGTGCAATATCGGGATGGTTCAGATTGGCGAGTATTTGCCGTTCGCTTTGAAAGCGCGCCAGCAAGGCCTTGGAATCAACGTGGTCCTGGACAATTTTGAGTGCCGCGGTTTGTTCAACTACGCCGTCGCAGCGTTCCACCAGCAAGATCAAGCCCATGCCGCCGCGCCCCAGTTCACGGATCACACGCCAATTACCGATGATCTCACCGGGCTGCGGCGCCGGCATCGGAGCGTGATCACTCTGTTCCACATGGTAGGCGGGTGTCTCGAGAAAGTCGTCGAGTTGATCGACGCGGCGCAATAGCGAAGTGACCAAGGCGTGCAGATCCGGATTCGCGGCGCACGCCTTGTCAACGAAATCGGCGCGCGCGTCTGCCGTCAAATCGAGCGCCTGGTACAGGATGTCATTGGCTTGTTGCCGCAGCAGATCAGTCATGCGAGGGGACCTCAGGCTTCCAATTCGTGCAGCAACCACAAGCGCGCAACGGTCCAATCGCGTTTTGCCGTGGCGGGGGAAATGTTCAAACTTTCTGCGGTCTCTTCGATAGATAAACCGGCGAAATAGCGCATGTTGACGACCATCGCCTGGCGCGGCTCAATTTTTTCCAGGGTGTCGAGCGCGTGGTCGAGCTCAAGCAGGTGCCGGTCGCCGCCTTCGATGGCAAACAGCTGTTGCGTGGCTAACTGGATTCGTTCAGCTTCGGGGCCACGTTTATCTGCATTGCGCGCTCTCGCATAGTCGACCAGAACCTGCCGCATCGAGCGTGCGGCAATCGTCAGGAAATGTTTCCGGTCTTCCCACTTGAGTTTGTAGGTCGCGGCCAGTTTCAAATAAGCTTCATTGACCAGTGCGGTCGCCTGCAGCGTTTGATTCTTGCCTTCGCTGTGCAGATAGCCGCGCGCGATTTTTTTCAGCGTTGGATAGACCACGGCAAATAACTGATCGAGCGCGACCTTGTCCCCTTGCGACGCCGTCAGAAAGAGCGCTTCAAACTCGTTCGCTTCAAACTTGTTCGAATCAAACTCGTCTGCTTCAAGATCGTTCGTTTCAAACTCGTTATTGGTCACAAGTTATTTTCTGAAAGGAATGCGTCCGGATTCATCAAATTTTCTTGAGTGTAATCAATATCTTGAGACGTAGCAAGTTTGTTCCTGATAGTTTCCACATGGAATTTTATTTTTATTTTCGATTTCATGAGCCGTTTTTGCATGCGGTTTCGCCATATTAAGTATGAGCAAGCCATGTGGACCTTTTGACTTGCCATGCCACATATTTTCTATTCAAGGAGCGAGTCATGAAGTACACAACAAATCCAATGAAGCTGATCGGCATACTGGCCGTATCTTTAGTTCTCGGGGCGTGCGGCGGCGGTAGCGACACACCGGTTGCCGTCAACACCGTACCGCCAGACACGGGAACCCTGGGCGGCACTGCGGCGGTCGGCCATCCGATTGTGAACGGCAGCGTCAAGGTCACTTGTGCCCATGGCGACCCTTTGACCGGCACGACCGGCACAGACGGCGCATGGCAAGTCACCCTGTCGGGTCAGAACTTGCCTTGTGCGGCGGAAGTCAGCGGCGGCACCATCAATGGGGCGGCAAACAACGCTTCGTATCACTCTATCGCCACCAGTGTCGGCACGGTCAACATCACGCCATTGACGGATCTGCTGGTCGCCAACCTGACCGGCACGGCCCCCGCTAGCTGGTTCGCCGGTTTGAACTCATCCACCCTCTCATCAATTAATGCTGCTGCAGTAAGCACTGCGCTTGGTCATGTGCGCACAGCGCTCGCGCTGCCCCAGCTCGATGCAATTGATCCGGTCACGGTGACGTTTACCGCCGCCAGCGGCAACACGGTCGATGACATATTGAGTGCTCTGAAAACGGCAATGACGAATTCGGGCGTCAGCTATGCGAGCTTGTTGAGCGCGGCTTCCGCCGGCACTTTCACGACGCCTGGCGGATTCAATACGGCACTTGCCACCGCCTATTCAAATCCCTCTGGTACCGGCACAGATACCGGAACCGGCTCGGGCACGGGTACCGGAACTGGTACCGGAACTGGTACCGGAACGGGTACCGGAACTGGTACCGGAACTGGTACCGGAACTGGTACCGGAACTGGCACTGGCACTGGCACTGGAACTGGAACTGGAACTGGAACTGGAACCGGTACAGGATCGGGCGATACAACAACCAATGCAGCGTGCTACAACGCCGCGTTATGGACCACCGGGAACAATTACGAGATCGATCAGCAGGTGACCACCAACGGAACAGTCACGCAAACTACCACGAACAAATACACGGTCAACGGCAGTGTGGCGTTCAACGGTGTGAATGCGATAGAAACGAATATCGACACGACTGTTACCGGTGGTGCCGGAACGGGTACGGTTAACAACGACAAGTCATATGGCAACCTGAGCTCGGACAAATTCTCGTACTACGGGATGGTCAACACCATCACCACGTTCGGCCTGACTTTCGTCACCACCACAACCATCACACCGGCTATCGTCACACCGCTTACCTTGACCGTGAATCAAAGCTACTCCAACAGCACGGTCGTAAAAACCACATCCACTCCGGCGAGCACGGGGATTCCGGATGTGAGCCAAACGACTGTCGTGACCTATCTCGGCATGGAATCGATCACGGTCCCTGCCGGCACCTTCATGGCCTGCAAGATGAAAACGGAAACCACAGCGAATGGCGCGACCAGCAGTGGCTTGAACTGGACAGTCGGTGAAGGCGCGCATAAAGGGATGTTTGCAAAATCGGATGACGGAAAAGGTACGTTAGCGGTCGCCACCAAATTGCTGTTCAATGGACTCTGATAGTCGATAGCGTGAATGTGGCGATGGCCAACGGTGGGCGGGTAGATTGCCGCCCACCATTGGCGAAACGCGGTTCAGTTCTCCATAAGACGCCGCAAAAAATACTTGAGCCAAACCCTAGGGGTTTGGCTTTTTTTTGTCCCGCCCTTGCCACCTGCAGCGTTCATTTGGCATTGCGACCAGGGAAATGGCGTTCGAAATACCTGCGAGGACCGGCGAGGCAATTGCTTGCAGAAATTCGCATATGGTCATGAGAATTTCGCTTCTGCCAATTCCGGACGGCGTGTTCGACGCCAGTGGTGCGCCTGTAGCAACAGCGAACTGAGGCCATGGCGAAAAACGGAGGGCGTGCAGTCCGTCACAGAGGCGCCGGCGGGTGCTAATATCGCGGAAACAACTTTGTCATTGCTGCCAGGGAGAACCCGCATGAGCCCATCAAGTGCCGTCATATCCATCCTCGTCGCGCTCATGCTCGGCGCCATCAGCCCCGGCCCGAGTTTTGTGATTGTGGTGCGCAATGCAATCAGTCTGTCACGCAAGGACGGTCTTGCGACGGCGCTCGGCATGGGCTTGGGCGGAGTGATTTTCAGCGGTGTTGCCCTGGTGGGTTTGTATCAGGTGCTGGCTTCCATCAGCTGGCTTTACCTGGGCCTGAAAATCGCGGGTGGCGTGTATCTGATTTATCTGGCATCGCGCATCTGGCGCGGCGCAAAGCAGGCGCTGGCCGTTGACGGTGCGGCATCTGGGCAACCGGGCAATCCCGTGAAGTCATTTTGGGTGGGCCTCAGCACACAACTCAGCAACCCGAAGACTGCCATCTACTACGCGAGTATTTTCGCGGCGCTGTTGCCGCAGCATCCGCCGCTGTGGTGTTACTTCGTATTGCCGCCGGCAATTTTCGTCATCGAGGCTGGCTGGTATACGGTGGTGGCGCTGAGTTTTTCCAGTCGCAAGCCCCGCGCGTGGTATCTGAAATCCAAAACTGCCATAGACCGCCTCGCCGCAGGGGCAATCGCCATATTGGGCCTGCGTCTGCTCTGGAAAGCGCCTCAAAGCGGGCTTTGAAAACACGCTGAGATTGAAATTCGGCGACAGATTGGTTGCAATCTAGCTCTGACCCAGAGGCATAGAGACGAAATGAATGATAGCGTCGGCGAATTGGTTAAAAGTGAAATGAATAAAATAGGCCATGATCAATATTGCAAAGGCGCAAAGAAGCGCAATATACTGTTGTTTGCCAACGGGAAGTGACCTCCTGACGAAGCCGGGGTGCGCCCAATTCGAAGCCGAAGTGCGTCCAAATTGTTTATTGCCGATACCCGTTCGGGAATTTTACGCCAGTCTGAGTCAGGCCAACGCGATCAATCCGCGAACGATCCGACAAAGAATATGTCAGACCGTTTGGTGCCTGCGCGGCCTTTGTCGCACGCACACTCCTATCCATTTCAAACACAGGTTGTGACCGGATTACCGCAATGCGTCTGCGGCGCCATCCAGCCTTTGATCTTCCCGGCCTGCACTTGCACCCATTGTCCGACGCAACTCAACACCATCCCTTGATTGTCGGCCAGCATCGTTCCGACCACGGCACTCTTCGCATCGGGCGTCTCGTGCAGCTTGATCGCGCGGCGCGCCGTGACGCCCGTCAGCGTCGCAAATAAACAGCCTTCGCCATCGAGGAACACCTTGCCCTCGACGCTTTCTGCGTGTCGAACGCGCAGCCACTTGCCCGATATGCCGGTGACTGCGATCTCGGAATCCTGGTCGCTGATCGTGGCGATGACGCGATATTCCGGGCCGGGACCGCTACGCACGTTGGTCCCCTTGGGGTCGCGGTCGATCGGGAACACATTGAAATCGCAGGCGACGACGGAGTCGCTTGCCGTCGCAGAAGCAACCGGGAACAGCAATAGCGCCGCGGCGATTAGAGAGAGAAAAAACTGGACCGCCTGAGGTGGATTTCGCATGATGTCCGCTTAACTGTTCTCAGGTTGGAGGTTGGGGTTGGAAATTCGGGGCTGTAAATTCGGGGCCGTGATAAGCATGCGGACGCCGATCCATGTTCGCTCTCAAGCAGCGCGCATTCCGGCGGCACCCAGCATTGCGCTCTTGGCAAGCAACGTACTTTAGCCACGGCCACGCCGTTTGTCCACTACATTAGACGCCGGTACCACAGCGGTGCCAAATTCAGGGACTTTGCCAGTAGCTCCTGCTAGTATTACAACAGGAGGCAGATTCTTGTCATGCCAACCGAAGAGCCGGCCAACAATATTGCATAAGGCGAATACGCCGCCTGCGGCGCAACCCGCCGGCGTCAATGCCGAATACAGATACATACGGAGACTCAAGATGTTCCTGGACCACCCCATCATTACCGCGACCCACAGCGTGACCGAGCCGGACCGTATCGAGCGATTGAACCGGGTTTACGGCTACATGGTCGGTCTAGCCGACCAGGCCCACAACAAAGCATTCATCACCAAGCTGGCGCAGCTTCACGATGACAAGGGCACGCTCACGGTATTCTGGAATGAGCAATTGAGCGGCGAAGAAAAGCGCTTTTGCATCAAGGCCTGGGAAAGCCAGATAGGCGACGGCTCGACCAACGTTGAATTCTCGATCAACCCGCCACGCGAATCCAGGCCGCAATCGCAATCAGTCGATTAAGCTTTCTACGCAGCCAAGGGCTGCATGCGGCCAACGGCTTCGGCCAGAATGGCGGGATCGCCGGCCGCGAGTTTTTTTGAATCCGACAAGGCTTGGCGAAAGCCGCGCGCGCCGGGCAAACCCGCCATCAAGCCCAACATGTGGCGTGTGATGCTGTTCAATTTCAAACCGCCACCCGGCCCGCGATTGCCGTGCAGGGCCAACTGTTCGCGGATATACGGCAGCATCGCGTCGATCACTTCGGCGCGAGTTTTGGCAGCAGCCTCATGGCCGTAGTAACGCGCATCGAATCCCGTCATCATGAAAGGGTTGTGATAAGCCTCGCGCCCGATCATCACGCCGTCGACATGCAAAAGGTGCATGTCGATCTCGGCCGTGGTCTTGATGCCGCCGTTGACGATAATTTCCAACTGCGGAAAGTCGCGCTTGAGGCGATAGGCCGATTCATAACGCAGAGGCGGTATCTCGCGGTTTTCCTTCGGGCTCAAACCTTTGAGGATGGCGCTGCGCGCATGCACGATAAATGTTTTGCAGCCGGCCTCGGCCACCGTTCCAACGAAATCGCTGACGAATTCGTAGTTGTCCATCGCATCAATGCCGATGCGATGCTTGACGGTTACGTCGATGTCAACCGCATCGCGCATGGCTTTGACGCAATCGGCCACCAGCTTCGGTTCGGCCATCAGGCACGCGCCAAACGCGCCGCGTTGCACACGCTCGGACGGGCAGCCGCAATTGAGATTGATTTCGTCGTAACCCCATTGCTGCCCAAGACGGGCAGCCTGCGCCAGATCCGCCGGTTCACTGCCGCCCAACTGCAGGGCGACCGGATGCTCGATGGCATCGAAGTCAAGATGGCGCGGCACGTCGCCGTGCAGCAATGCTCCGGTGGTCACCATTTCCGTGTAGAGCCAGGTATGGCGCGTGATATGGCGATGGAACACGCGGCAATGCCGGTCGGTCCAATCCATCATCGGGGCGACGGAAACTCGGCGGGCGGGCAGTTTTTCTGAAGTCACTGGAATCGTCTTGCTCGTACTGTATCTGAAGCCGCTATTGTACCGGTGCCGGCGGCTGTTCGCGATTGGCGCAATCGCGGTAAGATTCAACTGAAAGAGTGCATTTGCCTAGGTTCGACAAAGTGGCACCAACAAGATCGAAGAATTGGAGCTATTAACAAGGCCAAATTGGGCATAAGCTGGCTTCAATGTGCCCGCGCTCAAGCACTGCCAGGGGAAATTGATTTTAAGGAAATTGTCATCATGGTAAATACCGAACACTTCTGGATGCCCTTCACGGCTAACCGGCAATTCAAAGCCAGGCCGCGCATGCTGGTTTCAGCCAAGGGAATGCATTACACGACTGACGACAATCGTCAGATCCTCGATGGCACGGCAGGCCTGTGGTGTGTCAACGCCGGTCACGGCCACCCGAAAATCGTCGCCGCCATCCAGCAACAAGCCGCACAGATGGATTACGCGCCGGTGTTCCAGATGGGCCACCCCAAAGCTTTCGAAGCGGCGACTGCACTGGTGAATATTGCACCGGAGGGCATGAATCGCGTGTTTTTCTGCAATGACGGTTCAGAAGCGGTCGACTCGGCACTGAAAATCGCCCTGGCCTATCACCGCATGCGCGGTGACGGCATGCGCACCCGCCTGATCGGTCGGGAACGCGGCTATCACGGTGTGGGCTTCGGCGGCATTGCCGTTGGTGGCATTGCCGGCAACCGCAAACACTTCGGCCCGACCTTGGCAGGCGTTGACCATTTGCGCCATCCACTCGATATCCCCAAGAATGCATTCTCGCGCGGCCTGCCCGAACACGGGGCCGGTATGGCCGACGAACTCGAACAACGCATTCTGGCCCTGCATGATCCATCCACGATTGCTGCCGTGATCGTCGAGCCGATCCAGGGCTCAACCGGCGTGATCCTGCCGCCGAAAGGCTATCTGCAAAAGATTCGCTCGATTTGTGACAAGTACAACATCCTGCTGATATTCGACGAAGTCATCACCGGTTTCGGCCGTCTCGGTGCGTCGTTCGCGGCAGACTTTTTCGGCGTCGTGCCGGACATGATCGTGTGCGCCAAGGGTTTGACCAACGCCGCAGTGCCGATGGGCGCCGTGATCGTGCGCCAGGAAATCTACGACACCTTCGTCAACAATGCGCCGCAGGATACGATCGAATTTTTCCACGGCTACACGTACTCCGGTCACCCACTGGCTTCAGCAGCGATGTTGGCGACAATGGAGGTATACCGCGAAGAGCAAATGTTCCAACGCGCTGCCGACATGGCGCCCTATTTCGAAGCCGCTGCTCACAGCCTCAAGGGCCTGCCCTACGTCAAGGACGTGCGCAACCTCGGCTTGGTCTGCGGCATTGAACTTGAAGGTGTGCCCGGCAAACCCACTGCCCGCGCATTCGACGTGTTTCAGAAATGTTTTTGGGACAAGGGTGTGCTGATCCGCACCACCGGCGATATCATC
This sequence comes from Burkholderiaceae bacterium, assembly GCA_036561005.1. Lineage (GTDB taxonomy): Bacteria > Pseudomonadota > Gammaproteobacteria > Burkholderiales > Burkholderiaceae_D > PKWO01. Next base: position 17,824 of record DATBQE010000192.1, read on the forward strand.
GCGCTCTCGCCGCCGTTGATCATCAATAAGGCGCAGATCGATGAATTGTTCGGGTCGATTGCGGATGTGTTGAAGGTGCAGAAGAGTGTGCCAGAAAGTGAAGCTGCCCTGGCGTGATGCTGGCAGCGCGTGCGTTGCAATGAATTCTCCTTGAATCCACGGTCAAAATGCTAACAAGCAAGTGATGATTGCGCCCAAGGGGCTGCGCTTTGAGGCTGCCGCCGAAGGGGGCGGCATCACGCGCTCGCCTTTCTTTGGTTTCTTTCTTTGGCGAGACAAAGAAAGAAACTAGCTGTCGGGCTACCCCGACGGTTTCCGTAAAATTCCGAGGAATCTGCGTCAAGCCACAGGTGGAGGCACATCATCAGCGGCGTCAACCTCGCGCAAAGCGGCAACCTCGTTCAACACCAACGCCGCCAACACTACACCCCCGCCCACCAGCGTAGCGACGGCAGGCACCTCCCCCGCCCCGAGCCACGCCCAAATCGGTCCCAACAACACCTCTATCAATCCCAGCAACCCAATCTCAGGCGCAGACAAATGCCGCGCCGCCGCAACCATCAGCATGCAAGGAAAACCCAGCTGCAAAACACCCAGCAAGGCAAGCAGCAACAGATCGTGCATCGATGCCGCGGGAGGCCACATAATCGGCAACATCAACAAAACCGAAAATACCGCGCCGAGGAAAACTGCCGGAATCAAATCGATGCCGTGACCAGCCTTCTTCAAAGTTATGACGTTGATTGATGCCGCGATCGGAACGCCCATCGCAATGGTCATGCCGAGCAGATTCGTGGCGTCGATCTGCCTCAGACTGCCGGCAAACATCCACACCATGCCACAGAATGCCGCAGCAATTGCAACCCAGGTACGTCCGGCAATGCGCTGGCGCAGAAATATCCAAGCAAGAAACGCCGTGAGCAATGGCGACGTGCTCATCACGATCAGCGTGTTGGCAACCGTGGTAAGAGTCAGCGCGATCATGAAACAGGAAAACATCACGCACCACATGAGGCCGGAAACCAGGCCAAGCCGCCCGACTGCCGTGACTGTTTGAACAGCCTTGCCGCGTTTTTGCACAAACAGGGCAAACATGACAAACGTGCCGGCAAAGACGCTGCGCCAGAACGTGACTTCGAAGCCACGCGCAGATTCGAGATGGCGCGTGATGACGCCGGCCATGCTCCACAGCGTGGCAGCGCAACACATCAGAACGACGGCACGGCGGTGGTCAGTAGATTTCGTATTCATTCCCACATCGTAAAGAAAAAACCCGCTGCCGAACAGGTCGGGAGCGGGTTTTAACGAGCAGCCTGGAACTTACGCTGCGTCGCGCGATGCCTTCTTGCGCTCGTGCTCCTTCAGGAAACGCTTGCGCAGGCGAATACTCTTCGGTGTGATTTCGACCAGTTCGTCGTCGTCGATAAATTCCACAGCGTATTCGAGCGACATCTGGATAGGCGGCACCAGGCGCACAGCTTCGTCTGTACCGGACGAACGCACGTTGGTCAATTGCTTGCCCTTGATCGGGTTCACAACGAGGTCGTTGTCGCGCGAGTGGATGCCGATGATCATGCCTTCGTAAACCGGGTCGTTGTGGACCACGAACATGCGGCCGCGATCCTGCAGTTTCCAGATCGCGTAAGCCACGGCAGCGCCATCGTCTTGCGAGATCAGCACGCCGTTGCGACGGCTGGCCATTTCACCCTTGGTGTTGTCGACCGGTGCGTATTCGTCAAAAATGTGGCTCATCAAGCCGGTGCCGCGCGTGAGCGTCATGAATTCACCCTGGAAGCCGATCAGGCCGCGTGCAGGAATGCGATATTCGAGACGGACACGTCCCTTGCCGTCCGATTCCATGTTTTGCAGGTCGCCGCGACGACGGCCAAGTTCTTCCATCACGCCGCCCTGGTTGGCTTCTTCCACGTCAACCGACAGCAATTCGAACGGCTCGTGGCGCACGCCATCGACCATCTTGAACACGACGCGCGGGCGCGAAACAGCCAGCTCGAAGCCTTCGCGGCGCATGTTTTCGATCAGAATGGTCAGATGCAACTCACCGCGACCCGACACTTCAAAAATCGTGTCGTCATCGGTCGGCGCCACGCGCAGTGCGACGTTGGCTTTCAATTCGCGGTCGAGACGTTCGCGCAATTGGCGGCTCGTGACGAACTTGCCTTCGCGGCCGGCCAGCGGCGAGTTGTTGACCATGAAGTTCATGGTCAGGGTTGGTTCGTCAACAGTCAACATCGGCAACGCATCCGGTGTTTCCGGTGCGCACACTGTGGTACCGATGCCGAGTTCGTCGATGCCGTTGATCAGCACGATGTCGCCGGCAACGGCTTCGTCAACCAGAACGCGCTCAAGACCCTTGAAATTCAGCACTTGATTGATACGCGCCTTGCGCGGCGTGCCTTCCGGGCCGTCCATGATGATGACATCTTGCAGACCGCGCACGCGACCGCGGGTGATACGGCCGATGCCGATCTTGCCGACGTACGATGAATAGTCGAGCGAGGAAATTTGCAATTGCAGCGGGCCGTCCTGGTCATCTTCACGTGCTGGCACGTGCTTGAGGATAGCTTCGAACAATGGCTTCATGTCGCCTTCGCGCACTGTCGCATCCAAGCTTGCGTAGCCGTTCAGTGCCGAAGCGTAGACAACCGGGAAGTCGAGCTGCTCTTCAGTTGCGCCCAGCTTGTCGAACAATTCGAAAGTGGCGTTGATGGCCCATTCAGGGCGCGCACCCGGACGGTCGATCTTGTTCAACACAACGATAGGGCGCAGGCCGAGTGCCAGCGCCTTGCGCGTGACGAAACGCGTCTGCGGCATCGGGCCTTCCTGGGCATCGACCAGCAGCAACACACTATCGACCATCGACAGCACGCGCTCGACTTCACCGCCGAAGTCGGCGTGGCCTGGAGTGTCGACGATATTGATGTGCGTGCCTTCGTATTCGACCGCGCAGTTCTTCGCCAAAATGGTGATGCCGCGTTCCTTTTCCAGATCGTTCGAATCCATGACACGGGTTTCGACTTGCTGGTTTTCGCGGAAGGTGCCGGATTGGCGCAGCAGCTTGTCGACCAAAGTGGTCTTGCCGTGGTCAACGTGGGCGATGATGGCGATGTTGCGGATAGCGCGTTTTGTGTTTGACATGATATGGGGGCAGATGCTCTGCAAGATACAGAATTCGGTAACCGCATAGTATAGCATGCTGCGGCGCAAGAAAATGACGAAATTGCTGGTGTTTCAAAGACTTAGGTAAAGACCAACGATGCACGAAAAGTGTGCGCTTTCGCAACTCAAATCCAACGATAGCGTGCCGATTTGACGGCTTGATGACCGTTTGACCACCAAATTGGCTACGGCTTCAGGCGCTGACGACCAGACGCTCCGGCGCCAACACGCCGAATTCCTTGATCTGCCCTGTTCCCAGCAATTGACCGCCGCTCGCATGATAGACGCGCACCCGCCCATCCGGTGCCGGCACGGCAATCTGTTCCTTGCCGAGCGAGATGCGCTGGCCATGGAGGAAGCGTGCGGCGACTTCGTCGGGAAGAGCCACCGGTGGAAAGGATGACAATAAAGCATCGACCGGCGCAAGCTTTTGCGGCCGCTCATGTTCGGGAATGTCCGCGAATTGCTCCAGAGTGAATGCGCCAGCCAGGGAGAGCGTGCCAACCTCGGTGCGACGCAACGCATTCAGGTGCGCGCCACAACCGAGCGCGGCACCGATGTCTTCGCCGAGTACCCGAATATACGTTCCCTTGCTGCAAGTCACACGCAAACTTAGAAAGGGTGCTGTATAGGCGAGCAATTCCAGCCTGTGAATGGTCACCGGGCGCGCTTCGCGTTCAAGCGTAATACCGGCGCGCGCGTATTCATACAGCGGTTTGCCGTCGCGTTTGAGTGCGGAGTGCATCGGCGGTATTTGCGAAATCGGACCGCGAAATTTTTCCAGCACTGTTTCGATCTGCTCCATGTTGACCGAAACTTCGCTGGTTTGCAGCACCGCGCCTTCGGTGTCGCCGGTTTCCGTCGTCACGCCAAGATGAACGACGGTCTCGTAGGTCTTATCCGCCTCAAGCAGATCCTGGGAGAATTTTGTCGCTTCACCGAAACACAAGGGCAGCAAGCCGGTGGCGAATGGATCAAGCGTTCCGGTATGCCCGGCCTTTTGTGCGTTCAACAGGCGTTTCGCCTTGATCAAGGCATCGTTGCTGGATAAACCGACTCCCTTGTCGAGCAGCAGCACGCCGTGCACCGGCACGCGCTGCTTTTTTGGCGAAGTGGAGTTGGACGCGGCCAATTGAAAATATCAGACGGGGACGGCGCGAAGCTGTGATGGCAACGGGGCATCAAGCCTCGTCATCATCCTTGGCGCGTGTAGCATTCGCTTCATCGATCAGCTTCGACATTTCAATGCCGCGCGCAGTCGACGTGTCGTGCACAAAGTGCAGCTCGGGCAAAGTATGAATACTCAATCGACGTCCAAGTTGGCCACGTATGAAACCGGAAGCCGCCGCCAGACCCTTGACGGTGTTCTGGATTGCATCCTTGTTGTCGACCAGGGTGGTGAAATACACCTTGGCGTGCGCGTAGTCTGGTGTGATCTGCACTTCGGTGATCGTGATCATGCCGACGCGCGGGTCTTTCAGCTCATAGGCGATGATTTCAGCCAGATCCCGCTGGATCTGGTCTTGCACGCGCAAGCCGCGTGCGGGGATGGTTTTGCTGTGTTTTGCCATGATGGTTCACCTTGGAACCTGATAGGAATTCCAAGTAGAGACTCCCTACCTTCATACCCCCCTCTCCCGCAAGCGGGGAGAGGGGAATTATTCGTCCCGCGTGCGGGAAGCTCTACACTGTTCTAAACAGTGGAACCAATCGACTCCTACTTCCGGACCGGCTTCAGGCGTCGCGCAACGGGGACAAGGTTGGGTCGAGAAGCGCAGCCGTACGTTGGTACGGCGAGCATCACAGACCCAAGATTGCCCCGTTTCGCGGCGCCTGAGACCGGTTTATAGGGTACGCGCCACTTCCTGTACTTCGAAGACTTCCAATTGGTCGCCTTCCTTGATGTCATTGAAGTTCTTCAACGACAAACCGCACTCGAAGCCGGACTTGACTTCCTTGACGTCGTCCTTGAAGCGTTTCAGCGAATCGAGTTCGCCGGTCCAGAGAATGACGTTGTCGCGCAGCAGGCGTACCGACGAGCCGCGGCGTACCAGACCTTCGAGCACGTAGCAACCGGCGATCGAACCCACCTTGCTGACGGTGAACACCTGGCGAATTTCGACCAGACCCAGGGCCTGTTCGCGTTTCTCCGGTGCCAGCATGCCCGACATCGCGGCTTTGACTTCATCGACAGCATCGTAAATGATGTTGTAGTAACGGATGTCGATGCCGTTGGCTTCGGCCAGCTTGCGTGCCGATGCATCGGCGCGCGTGTTGAAGCCGATGATGACGGCCTTCGATGCCACGGCCAGGTTGACGTCGGACTCGCTGATGCCGCCCACCGCCGCGTGCACAATCTGCACACGAACTTCGCTGGTTGACAACTTTTGCATCGAGTGTACGAGCGCTTCCTGCGAACCTTGCACGTCGGTCTTGATGATCATCGGCAAGGACTTGACTTCGCCTTCGCCCATGTTCTCGAACATGTTTTCCAGCTTGGCGGCTTGCTGTTTGGCCAGCTTGACGTCGCGGAATTTACCTTGACGGAACAAGCCGATTTCACGTGCCTTGCGCTCGTCGCCCATGACCATCGCATCTTCACCGGCAGCCGGGACTTCGGTCAGGCCCTGGATTTCCACCGGGATGGACGGTCCGGCTTCGGTAATGCTCTTGCCGTTTTCGTCCAGCATGGCGCGCACACGGCCATAGGCAGAACCTGCCAGCACGACGTCGCCGCGCTTCAAGGTGCCAGATTGCACGAGGATGGTGGCCACCGGGCCGCGACCCTTGTCGAGTTTGGCTTCAATCACCAGACCACGCGCAGGCGCACTGACCGCCGCTTTCAATTCCAGCACTTCAGCTTGCAGCAACACTTGTTCCAGCAATGAATCGACACCTTCGCCGGTCTTGGCCGACACCGGGACGAACGGCGAATCGCCGCCGTATTCTTCCGGCACGACTTGTTCGGCAACCAGTTCCTGCTTGACGCGGTCGAGATTGGCGCCCGGCTTGTCGATCTTGTTGATCGCCACAACCAGCGGCACGCCGGCAGCTTTCGCATGGGCGATCGCTTCGCGCGTTTGCGGCATCACGCCATCGTCGGCAGCCACCACCAGAATGACGATGTCGGTAGCCTTGGCGCCGCGTGCACGCATCGCTGTAAATGCTTCATGGCCCGGCGTATCGAGGAAGGTGATCATGCCGCGCGGCGTTTCGACGTGATAAGCGCCGATGTGCTGTGTAATGCCGCCCGCTTCGCCCGATGCCACTTTGGCACGGCGAATATAGTCGAGCAGCGAAGTTTTACCATGGTCGACGTGACCCATGACGGTCACAACCGGCGCACGCGGGAACAGTTCCGCGTCGGCGTGTTCCACACCTTCTTCGAGCAGGGCTTCCGGATCGTCGAGCTTGGCGGCATGTGCCTGGTGGCCCATTTCTTCCACCAGAATCATCGCTGTTTCCTGATCGAGCACCTGGTTGATGGTAACCATCTGGCCCAACTTCATCAAATGCTTGATGACTTCGGACGCCTTGACCGACATCTTGTGCGCCAGTTCAGCAACCGTAATGGTTTCCGGCACGTGGATATCCTTGATGACCGCTTCGGTCGGCGCCTGGAAATTGGATTCGCGCTGATCGTCGCCATGCGACGGACGTCGACCCTTCGGTCCAGCACGCCAGCCACCGTCGCGGGCACCGGTCGTGGCACCGCGCGTCTTGAGTCCACCAGAGCCGCGCTTCTTGGCGTCGTCCTGCCAGGTCGAAGACACGTTGGCCGACTTGATCGATTTCTTGTCGACCGTGACTGCCGGTTTCTTTTCGTCCTTCTTCTCGCCGGGCTTTTTGTCGGCCGGCTTGTGCAAGGTGCCTTCGGCCGCCTTCGCTGCAACCGGCGGAGCGACGGGCTCAGGCGGTTTCACCGCCTTGCGCGGCGCATTCATCATGGCCTTGATCTGGGCCACTTCGTCGGCCACGACCTTGCGCGCGCGCTCGGTGGCGGCAGCGCGTTCGGCGGCTTCCTTGGCTGCATCCTTGGCGGCCTGTGAAGCCTTTTTCTTGGCTTCTTCCGCTTCGGCGCGTTTCTTTTCTTCCTGCGCAGTTTCGTCGGCTTTGACAACTACCGGCGCTTCCTGAACGGCATCGGCCTGTTGCGCTTCGAGTTCGGCCTTTTTCATGGCCTTGGCTTGCGCTTCCTTCTCGGCTTCGAGCTTGGCGAGGCGTTCCTGCTTTTCGCGCAGATCGGCTTCCTGGCGCGCGATCAGTTCTGCCTGGCGGCGCGCTTCTTCGGCGCGACGGGCGACTTCCGCTTCATCGATGACAGGTGCTGCAGGCACGACCGGTGGCGCCGGCACTTCTTCAGGCGCACTCTCGTCGCGCTTGACGAAGGTGCGCTTCTTGCGCACTTCCACCTGGATCGTGCGCGATTTTCCTGTGGCGTCAGCCTGCTTGATTTCCGTCGTTTCCTTGCGAGTCAAAGTGATTTTCTTTTTCTCGCCTTCAGGAGCGGCCCCATGGGCGCGACGGAGGTGTCCAAGCAGCTTGTCCTTGTCTTCCTTGGACAAAGAATCGGCCTTCGAGCTCTTCTCGACGCCGGCAGCCTTGAGCTGCGTCAGCAGCAAGTCTGCCGGCATTTTCAGCTCGGTGGCAAATTGCTCTACATTGTTACTCGCCATTCAGTCCTCTTTTCTATATGACGCGGTGGATATGCAATCTCGGCACACTCCCCGCAGCTCACTTGGTTTCCGCACTAGCCCATACCTTGGCTTGCAGAGTTTTGGCATGCTCATCGTATTTGGCGTCGATGAGTTTCATCTCGTCATCCGTCACATCTTTGAACTCGTCCTTGATCAACTGACGCGCACGGTCCGACTGCAACGCAAGAATCGCGCCGAATTCGTCGTACGCCAGCGCGGCAAACGCGTCGACCGTCTTGATGCCGGCCAAGCCAAGCTTGCCGGCGGTCACGCGATCCATGCCGTCGAGATTGACCAACTCTTCATCCATGCCTTCGAGGCCTTCTTCCGAAGCAATTGCTTCGGTCACCAGGGCATCACGCGCACGGTTGCGCAATTCGTTGACGGTGTCTTCGTCGAATGCGTCGATTTCCAGCATTTCGCTGATCGGCACATAAGCAATTTCTTCCAGCGTGGCAAAACCTTCTTCCACGAGGATGTCGGCGACTTCCTGGTCGACGTCGAGTTTTTCCATGAACAGCGCGCGGGTCGCAGCCGTTTCAACTGCCGACTTGTCGGCCGATTCCTCGGCTGTCATGATATTGATCTGCCAGGCTGTCAATTCTGCTGCCAGACGCACGTTCTGTCCGCCGCGGCCGATGGCAATCGCCAGGTTTTCTTCGTCGACGACGACATCCATTGCATGCTTTTCTTCATCGACCACGATCGACGACACATTGGCCGGGGCCAGTGCGCCGATGACGAATTGCGCCGGATCTTCCGACCACAACACGATGTCGACACGTTCGCCGCCCAGTTCGCCCGTTACGGCCTGAACGCGCGAACCGCGCATGCCGACGCAGGTACCGATAGGATCGATACGCTTGTCGCTGGTGAACACGGCGATCTTGGCGCGTACGCCTGCGTCGCGTGCTGCGGACTTGATGATCAGCAAGCCTTGTTCGATTTCCGGCACTTCCAGTTCGAACAGCTTCATGATGAATTCCGGCGCAGTGCGCGACAGAATCACCTGCGGGCCGCGTGCATTGCGATCAATGCGCAAGATATAGGCGCGGACGCGGTCGCCAATGCGCAGATTCTCTTTCGGAATCATCTGGTCGCGCGGCAGGCGCGCTTCGATCTTGCCCGATTCCACGATGGCATCGCCGCGCTCCATGCGCTTGATGGTGCCGGTCACGAGCGAATCGCCGCGCTCAAGGAAGTCATTCAGGATCTGTTCGCGCTCGGCATCGCGGATACGCTGCAGCACGACTTGCTTGGTGTCCTGCGCGAAGCGACGGCCGAAGTCAACCGACTCGATCGGCTCTTCGATGTAATCGTCGACTTCGATGTCGCCGATCTGTTCCTTGGCTTCGAAGTGCAGCACTTCCTGGTCCGGCAACTGCAGGCCGGCTTCGTCAGGCACTACGTGCCAGCGGCGGAACGACTCGAACTCACCGGTTTCGCGATCAATCGCGACGCGGATGTCGACCTCACCTACATAGCGTTTCTTGGTCGCTTGGGCAAGCGCATGCTCGAGCGCACCGAAGACGATCTCTTTATCGACATTTTTTTCACGCGCTAGCGCATCGACCAACAACAAAACTTCGCGACTCATGCTTTGCGACTCCTAAAGTCCACTTTCGGCACCAAGCGTGCCTTGTCCACATCGGCCAGCGTAAATTCCAGCAGCGCCGGCCCGTCATTACCTTCAAATTCCAATTTCAACTTGTCGCCGTCCGGCGCGTGCAGCACGCCCTGAAAGGCCTTGCGGTGGGCCGAGCCAGGCATCGGCACACGCAACTTGATCTGTGCCTCCTGCCCGGCAAACCGAACATAGTCGGCCAGCTTCTTGAGCGGACGATCCAACCCGGGTGACGACACTTCCAGTCTTTCGTACGCAGCGTTTTCCACGGTCAGCACGTGCAGCAATTGGTGCGTCACCTTCTCGCAATCCTCAACTGCGATGTTGCGTGCATTGGCGGGGTCTTCGTCGTGTAGCGCAAAGTCAATGAATACACGCACCAAGCCACGCGCCGCCTGTTCAAAATCGACCAGTTCGTAGCCCATGCCTGTCAGCGTCTTTTCAACCAAATCACGTAACAACAAAACCTACCCCTTTTCAATATCGCCTGCCATATTTCGTAGCACGTCAGGCTACTTGCAACCTGACTAAACACACAGCCTCATGGAGCAAAGCTGCAAACCGAAAAACAAAAAAAAAATGGGCAGATGCCCATCTTCTAATAATTGTCGCGATCTGCTTTATTTTTCCACAGAAAGTCCTAATGCGGCGACAGACTTGTTAACTGCGAAATTGTAACCGATTTCGATGCAGATAGCAACGCGAAGCACATGAAAATCTCGCGCCACACCACACGCCAGGCCATTTCCCTAGGGAAATTTCTTCATCGCTCCATTGGTCGCCGCCTGAAATCGCGCAAAAACCTGTCGTGTTCAATATATTTTTGAACAACTAAATTGACGGGTCCAACATCGCCCGTCAAATCGTTAAATCGTTAAATCGATAATTCAGCCCTTCGGGCGCCGTCTAGGCATGCCCTGCGGCCCATGCTGGCCACCACTGCGGCCGCCGAATCCACCCTGGCCTTGGCCACCTTGACCTTGTCCACCCTGGCCGCCTTGACCGCCTCGTGGTCCACCGGTATTGCGGCGCGGTTGCCCCATGCCGGGAAAGCCGAGTGCCGTCTGCAATGGGTCGGGTTGGCGACTGCGCGCCGGGCTTTGACCTTGGCCTTGGCCCTGCCCTTTAGGCCCGCGGCCCTGGCCGCGCGGCAAACCGTCCTGCGGACGACCCTGCCATTGATTCGGCCCCTGACTACGGCCCTGGCCTTGGCCCTTGCCGAATTCATTGCGCTCGACATTGCCGTTGACACGGCGTTCTCCTTGCTCGCTGCGCGGCTTGCCCTCGGCGCTACCGCCCTTGTCGAGACCGGACAACGTCATCAGGTCGCGCACTGCATGCTCTTCCATTTCTTCCCAACGGCCGCGCTTGAGGTTGCTAGGCAAGGTCAAAGAGCCGTAACGAGTGCGAATCAGACGGGAAACCGTCAGCCCGATCGATTCGAACATGCGCCGCACTTCGCGGTTGCGACCTTCGCCGATCACGACCCGGTACCACTTATTGATGCCTTCGCCACCGCCATCGGCAATGCGCGAAAAATTGGCCAATCCGTCTTCCAGCTCCACGCCTGCCAACAGTTTTTGCCGCATGCCTTCTTCGAGTTCACCCAAGGTCCGCACCGCGTATTCTCGGTCTATGCCGTAGCGCGGATGCATCAAACGGTTCGCCAGATCTCCGGAGGTCGTAAACAGCAACAAGCCTTCGGTATTGAAGTCCAGACGTCCAACGGCCAGCCACTTGCCCGCTTTCATAGTCGGCAAACGGTCAAATACGGAGGGGCGGCCTTCCGGGTCGTCCATGCTGACGATTTCACCGGCCGGCTTGTGGTAAATGAGGACGCGTGGCGGACGCTTACTAACGCGGCGCTGAATCAGCTTGCCGTTGATGCGTACCAGATCGGTCGGCAAAATGCGCTGCCCGATATGAGCCGGTTCGCCGTTGACGGAAACGCGACCGGCGATGATCAATTCTTCCATGTCGCGCCGCGAACCGAGGCCGGCTTCTGCCAACACTTTGTGCAGCTTCGGGGCGTCGTCATCGGCCGTCAGGTCGCGCCGTACGCTCTTGGCTGCGGCCGGCTTGCCGCCGCGCTTGTCGTGCGCGCCAGCTTCGTCGGTCGCATTCAAATCGAACGCATCGGAGGTGACAAACGAAAATACAGCATCGGCATCGACTGCTTTTGCAGCAGGTTTTCCTCCATGCCTGGCGCCTTGCTTGGGCGCTACTCCATCCTGCTTTGGCCGTTGCTTCGGCTTGTGCGGCTTGGCCCCTTCGGCGCCGCTGCGCGGCTTGCGTTCGACAGTCACCGTCAATGGTGCGCCTTCGGCTTGCGCTAGTGCGCTATCTGCTGCCGCAACGGACGGCGAACCATCTTCGCCAACGGATGCTTTCTGATCATTGCCACGCGGTCCGCTGCGTGCGCGACGCAGGGTACGCGGGCCGCGCACGCCGCGCTTGACCGGTTTCGTGGCCGCCTGGGCCGATGCGTCGCCTGCAGGCTCGCCGGCAGTTTGCGATTTGACCGGCGCGGTTGCGCTATCGGCTGGCACCGCGTCCGGCGCGGAAGAATTATCGGAACTAGACTGGCTCATTATTCGCTTCGTGATGTTGCTGATTCGGCGCCGCATCGGGCGTACCTTCGGATTGATTATCTTGTTCACCTGCAAGCGCGGATTCGACAGTCTCCTGCACAATCTCAGCCGGAACCGCCGCCTGTTCCCCTACATGTGCCGCCGCCTGTTCGAGCTTTGTTGCGTCGGAATCATGCGCCTTCTCCGACTCTGGCTGCGGCTCTCCGGCTTGGGACTCGTGTGTTTCGGCGACAACGTCATCGCCACCGGTCGCCGCAGGCAATGCTTCCGCCCCGTCTTCACCGAATGGGATGGGGACCTGATCGGCATCGGGCAGAAGCTCCGCCTCCATGGCTGGCAATGCAAGCAATGCCTCGCCTGCGGCGTCACCCTTGGCAACTTGCTGCAACGGCGGCAATTGATCAAGCGCGGCCAAACCCAGGTCGTCGAGAAATTGCTTTGTCGTGGCAAACAGGGCCGGCCGGCCGGGCACATCGCGATGACCGATACCCTCGATCCAGCCACGGTCTTCCAGCAACTTGATGGTTTGCGAATTCACGGTCACGCCGCGGATTTCTTCAATATCACCGCGCGTCACCGGCTGGCGGTAGGCAATAATGGCCAGTGTTTCCAATGTGGCGCGCGTGTACTTGGGCGGTTTTTCCGGATTCAGGCGTTCGAGATACATCTTCATCTCGGGGCGGCTCTGGAAACGCCAGCCGGTCGACAGACTCACGACTTCAATGCCCTTATCGGCCCAGTCAGCGCGCAACTCTTCGAGCATTTGCTTGATTGTGTCTGCCCCCACGCCGGCATCGTGCTCGTCGCCATAGAGCTTCTTCATCTCATTGATGGAAAGCGGCTCATGGGCGCATAACAGTGCGGTCTCGAGGACTTTTTTCGCCTCAGCAGTATTCATGTGCGTTCAGTACGGCAATTGGTTCGGACGAACTTGTGCGAACGATTTTATGCGAACGATTTCGTTAGAATTTTCGTATGCGAACAATTTTCGTCAGCGAATTTTCGAAACTCTATTCAATGTTAAAAATACGGCAGAGTCCCGAATTGCCCGGACTGAAGCCTGTTTTATCAACTGTACGTAACCAGCTAGACCCGTTGATCTTGCGTTCCGGCGCCTCTGATAGAGGAGGTGTAATGATGAGGCGGGGAATATATAAGACTTGGTTGCGGGGGCAGGATTTGAACCTACGACCTTCGGGTTATGAGCCCGACGAGCTGCCAGACTGCTCCACCCCGCGTCTGAAGAGATAGACTATACATGGTATTGCCATTTAACGCAATTAGCATCGTCCGATGCTACACTTGCAAGACGCGACGTTCCATATTGCGCGATACCATTGCGTTTAGATCAATTTGGCCTTTGACTCCATGAAATTTTGTTCCGAGTGCGCCCAACCGGTTTCCCTCGTGGTGCCGCCCGACGATACCCGCCCGCGGTATGTCTGCAGCCACTGCGGGGCGATTCACTATCAAAACCCGAAGATGGTCGTCGGCTCCATTCCCGTCTGGGAAGAGGAAGGGAAGATGCAGATACTCCTGTGCAAGCGTGCAATCGAACCACGCTACGGCTATTGGACCCTGCCCGCCGGATTCATGGAAAATGGCGAAACGACGGAGCAGGCGGCAATTCGCGAAACCGTCGAAGAAGCCGGGGCCAACATCGAGCTGCACAAGCTGTTTTCAATGCTTAACGTGCCCCACGTCCATCAGGTGCACCTTTTCTATCGTGCCACGCTGCGCGATCTCGACTATGCCGCCGGGACGGAAAGCCTTGAAGTGAAGATGTTTTCCGCCTCAGAAATCCCCTGGGATGACATCGCCTTTCCAACCGTTACGCACACCTTGCAGATGTTCCTGGCCGACCATGAAAATGCCCGTAATGGCGGTGCCTACGGCTTTCACACCCTCGACATCCTGAAGTCGATGCGCAAGCCAGACTGAACGCGGACTGAAGCCCATGATCCCCTGGCTTCGTTCCAATTCACCATTCCCTGACGTCTCGACGGCATTGACCGAAGAACACGGCGCGGCAGGCCTTCTGGCAGCCGGTGCCGATCTGTCGCCTGAGCGATTGTTGATGGCTTACCGGCGCGGCATCTTTCCCTGGTTTTCCGAGGGTCAACCCATCCTCTGGTGGAGCACCGATCCACGCATGGTGCTGGTTTGCGACGAGTTCATCGTTTCACACAGCCTGAAGAAAAAGCTGAAGAATATCTCGCACAGCATGCGCTACGGCGGCGAATGGCAGATCCGCTTCGATAGTGCGTTCGAACAAGTCATGCGCGCCTGCGCCGCCCCGCGCCGTGACGGTGGCGGCACCTGGATCACGCAGGACATCGTGGACGGCTATACCGGCCTGCATCGACGTGGCTACGCCCATTCGGCGGAGCTGTGGCACAACGGGGAACTGGTCGGCGGTGCCTATGGCGTGTGCATCGGCCGCATGTTCTACGGTGAATCGATGTTTGCCAGGGTCAGCGACGCATCCAAGATTGCGTTAGCTTATCTGGTTGCCTTTCTTAAGGCGAACGGCGTCAAAATGTTGGATTGTCAACAACAAACCGGCCACCTGGCGTCGCTTGGTGCCCGCGCCATTCCACGTTCTTTGTTCATTGAACAACTCAAGCTGGCGACGGAACAGCCGCAAATTGAAACTTGGCAAGTGCCTGATTTATATTAAACTAGCCCATATAAAACCGAACCAGCCCGGCCTCAAGGACTCCATTTCCCTGTGAATGCCCCATGACGCACCTGAAAGACCTGCCCTTCTCGACTTTGCAGTTCTATGCAACCGCGCCCTATCCCTGCAGTTACCTGGATGGACGTCAGGCGCGCTCGCAGGTCGCGACCCCGTCGCACCTGATCAACGCAGATGTTTACTCTGAATTGGTAAAAAATGGATTTCGCCGCAGTGGCATCTTCACTTACCGACCATATTGCGACGGCTGCCAGGCCTGCACGCCGGTGCGCGTCAAGGCGAGTGAGTATGTGGCCAACCGCAGCCAACGGCGCGCCTGGACCAAACATCGTTCGCTGGTGGCGTGGGTCACGACGCTGACCTATGTGGCAGAGCACTACGAACTATACCTGCGTTACCAGGCGGCACGCCACGCCGGCGGCGGCATGGATCAGGATAGCCGTGACCAGTACGCGCAATTCCTTCTGCAGAGCAAGGTCAACACGCGGCTGGTGGAATTTCGCGACCCGGATGGCGTCTTGCGCATGGTCAGCATCATCGACGTACTGGATGACGGTTTGTCTTCGGTCTATACGTTCTATGACCCGGACATCGACAATGCCTCCTTCGGCACTTTCAACGTCATGTGGCAAATCGAGCAGGCAAGGCAACTCGGCATGCCGTACGTGTATCTCGGCTACTGGATCGAGGAAAGCCAGAAAATGGCTTACAAGATCAACTTCAAGCCCATCGAGGCGCGCCGGCACAATGTTTGGGAACCGTTTTAGCGGTTGTAAACCGGTAAAATAGGACTCTTTCCAGCCATCTCTCGCCTAGCTTCGATTCCGAAGCGCCTTGCTGCCGAGAGCATCACCAACCCACGATATGTCGAATAAATTACTTTACGCCCTGGCTCGCCCACTGCTGTTTACGCTCGACCCCGAAGCCGCGCATCACCTGACCTTGCCGTCACTTAAACATGCTGCCGCGTGCGGCCTGACGCGTATGCTGGGCGCTACACCGGCCGACCCTCGCACGGTGATGGGCATCAAATTCCCCAATCCGATCGGGCTCGCTGCGGGGCTCGACAAGGATGGCGCTTATATCGACGGGCTTGCCTCGCTCGGCTTCGGTTTCATCGAAGTGGGCACCGTCACGCCACGCGCGCAACCCGGCAATCCGAAGCCGCGCATGTTTCGCCTGCCCAAGGCCAATGCGTTGATCAATCGCATGGGCTTCAACAATGGCGGCGTCGACGCCTTCGTGGCCAATGTGCAAGCCTCGAAGTTTTACCAGGACAAGCTGGGCGTGCTTGGTCTGAACATCGGCAAGAACGCCGATACGCCGATAGAGCGCGCGGTGGATGATTACCTGATCTGCCTGCAAAAGGTCTACCCTTTTGCGAGCTATGTCACAGTTAATATTTCATCGCCCAACACCAAGAACCTGCGTCAATTGCAAGGCGCTTCGGAACTCGACGCCTTGCTGGGCACATTGAAGACCGAGCAAAAGAAACTGGCCGACCTGCATGGCCGCTACGTGCCGCTGCTGTTGAAGATTGCGCCCGATATCGACAACGAACAAATCCAGAATATCGCCGGGGCGTTATTGCGGCACAGGATCGACGGTGTGATTGCTACCAACACCACTGTGTCGCGCGACGCCGTCAAAGGATTGCAGTACGCCGACGAGGCAGGTGGCCTATCGGGCGCGCCGGTATTTGCCGCGTCGAATACGGTGATACGCGCCTTGAAGACCGAATTAGGCGACGCGCTTCCGATTATTGGCGTCGGAGGGATCATGTCGGGCGCCGATGCCAAGGCCAAAATCGACGCCGGCGCCGCGCTGGTGCAACTCTATACCGGCCTGATCTATCGTGGCCCGGCGCTGATCCAGGATTGCGCCGAGGCGCTGCGCAAGAAGCGCTGAAAACTTGGCGCGTGGTCAGGCCAACGCCTCGTCGACGAAGTGCAACCGGTCCTGACCCCAGTACATTTCCTCGCCGACAAAAAAGGCCGGCGCGCCGAACACACCACGCGCCACGGCGTCGTTGGTGTTCTTCTTCAACTGGTCCTTCACCGCCTGCTCATTGATCATCGCCAGGAATTGCGCCGGATCGAATCCGGCTTCATGCAGCACAGCGCCGATCACTTCCGGCAATCCCATATTGCGCGGCTTCTCGAACATCGCGTTGAACACTGCTCCCATATAGCGCTCCAACCCGGCCTTGTCGCCACGCATCTGCAATGCTACCGCTCCGCGCATCAAGGGCAAGGTATTGATCGGGAAATAGGGATTCATTTCAAACTGCACGCCGAAGTGTTTGGCCCAACGTTGCAAATCGGTGCCCAGATGCACGCCCTTCAACGCGACTTCTACCGGGCTGTGATTGCCGGTAGCCTGAAATATGCCACCCAACAAAATCGGCCGCCAGATGATTTCCGCACCGCGCGCCTGCGCGATTTTCGGTAACTGGTGAAAGGCCAGATAGGAATAGGGGCTGCCGAAATCGAAATAAAATTCAACTTGTTTGCTCATTGTTTATCTCCTGTGGTTTTATTTATCGCTGCCCAACTCCCCTCGCCCGCGGGCGAGGGGTTCCAAACTATTGCATGCACTTGTGAGTGATCAAAAATGCAAGCGGAAGTGGGAAAAATATGCTTCTACCACCGCTCAATCCAAGGCCTCAAATCCAGCTCGTGCGTCCACGCGTCGCGCGGCTGCGCATGCAGATGCCAATAATTTTCCGCAATATGATCGGGGTTGAGTATGCCGTCCTGCTCCTTCATGGCATAGCGTTCGGGGAAATTCTCACGAATGAATTCCGTGTCGATTGCCCCATCGACAATCACGTGGGCTACATGGATGCCCTTCGGCGCCAACTCGCGTGCCATGCTTTGCGCCAGAGCGCGAAGCGCATGCTTGGCACCGGCAAAGGCGGCAAAATTGGCAGAGCCGCGCAGACTGGCAGTCGCGCCGGTGAAAATGATGGTGCCGTGGCCGCGCGCCACCATGCGCTTGGCAACTTCGCGCCCGACCAGGAAGCCACCGAGGCAAGCCATTTCCCATATCTTGAAGTATTTACGCGCCGACTCGTCGAGTATGCTGCACGGCACATTGGCGCCGATATTGAACACCATCACTTCAATCGGCGCCACGTCGCGCTCGATCTGTTCGACCAGTTGCACCACCTCCTCTTCCTTGCGCGCGTCCGATGCATAACCATGCGCTCGGCCACCTGCAGCGACGATTTCATCGATCAAGGGTTGCAGCTTGTCGGCGCTGCGCCGCGTGGCGCAGGCAATCAAACCGCCGCGGGCAAAGCGCTTGGCGATGGCGCCGCCGGTGGCGTCGCCCGCACCCACGATCAAGGCTGAGCGCGGCACTTCGTTGCTCGTGGTTTCCATGCTTTTGTCTCCAGAAGATTCGTTTTCTATTTATAACATAACGAACGTTATGTTATAGTGACGCGAAAGTCAAGCACGAGGAACCATGCGCTATCCGCCCGAATACAAGGAAGAAAAACGTCGGCAATTGATCGCTGCCAGCAGTGCACTGATCAAGCAGGGCGGCTACGCCGCCACCGGCATCGACAAGCTCATGGAAGGTGCCGGCGTCACCAGCGGCGCCTTCTATAGCCACTTCGGTTCGAAAACCGCGCTGCTTGAAGCACTGATTCCCCATGAACTGCAATTGAGCCGCGATGCATGGCAAAACAACCCGCATGCCGAACCCGCAGACTGGCTCGAATTCGAACTTGAGCGCTACCTGAACCTCAAACATGTGCGCCATCCCGAAGCAGGATGCATGCTGCCGTCGCTCGGCGCCGAAATCGCACGGGCCGACGAGGCGACGCGCAAAATGTTCGAGGAAGAAATGAACAAGGGAGTCGCAATGCTGGAGGAAAAACTGGGGAATCCAGCGCTGGCCTGGGCCTTCATTTGTCAGTTGGCAGGCGCCATTCTGATTGCGCGCGCCGTGCCTGACAAGACGACGCAGCTTGCCGTATTGGATTCGAGCAAGCTTTTGCTTCGCACCTTGTTCGCCGCGGCGTAAGCGAAAATTTCCCGCAAACATACGGTGACAAAACAACCACACCGATGGTAAATTCGGCTGGATCTAATTCAGAGATAGCCAATGAAAAATATCGACGAACTGCGTGCGCTGGTGGAAGGCGTTTTCAATGACGAAAACGACTATGACGAAGCCCTCGAAGAACTGAATCGACAGATTGCGGCGCAACCATTTTCTGCCGACTTGCTGAAACTGCGCATTGCGCTGCAGGAGGCGGCCTATGACCGGACCGCAGTATGGAAGGACAGGAAAACTCTCCTGTCATTGCAGCCTGACGATCTCGACCTGGCGCTCGACATCGCGCATAGTCAATACTATTGGGCGCAAATGTTTGCCGAGCACGAATGCGGTGCGCAGCTTGAGGCAACCGGCGCATACCGGCTCGATGAGGCGGATGAAACCGAAGCTGAAGCCATCCAATCCTCTCCTGCGTTTCTTGCAGCACAGGAATTTGTCGCACAAAAATCAGATGCATTGCAAGAACAGGCCGTCGCCACTTATCACGCGTTAATGCGGCAACATGCGCACGACGTCGACAGTGCGCTGAAGATTTTTGACTACTGGGACAAAACAGTATTTTGGCAGCCCTGGCAGTCGTATTTGCTGCTCTTGACAGCATTGCAGGCGCGGCCTGACGCATTCGCCTTCCGCAAGAGGGAAGCACTGTACCTGGCGTCTCTGGCCCGTCATGAGGAGGAAGGCTTGACCAAGGTTCCGACGGGCTACTTCGCCGACCAGGTGCTGGGCAACATCCACGCGCGCACAGCCTACGATGCACTCGACGCAATTTCTGCAATCGCCGGCCACGAACAGGACCTTGAATTACTGGCAGCACGCGCCGAACTGCAGCAAGCCCTGGGCGACTACGCCACAGCGGCGAACAACTACCGGCGAATCGCGAATCTTTGCGAAATCGAGCTGGCGAAATCGGACGAGTCGGAACACGCATCGTGGAATGAAAAAATTGCGGACGCCATACAGTCGGCCGCCAATTGCGATGGTGGCTATAAAACGATTCAGGAGCACCACATTGCGTCCCTGGGAAGCGCCGTCAACCAGTTCCAAGCGCGGATGGACGAGTTGGAAGGGAAAATGCGCGAACGCTTCGGGGAATCTTACTCGCGAGGGGAAAAACCCAATTTCGATGACGCAATGGGGTCGCTGCGAGAATGGGAAGGCAAACTCGACCAGTTGGTATCCATGCCGACGGAAGAAGAAAAGACGACACTGCGCGAAAAAGCCGCCAGCGTTGCCGCCAGAACGGTCGGCCTGGTGCGCTTCACGCCGGTGATACTGAACCCCATGAACCGCAGCGACTTTACCTCCGACCTGCCGGACTGGTTCGAGGAAATCGAAGCAGCTGCGCACACGCAAAATATGGAATTCACCGGCTGGTTCCAAAACTTGCAAAGCGTCGAAGCATTGAAGAAGGAAGCGCCGGGACAACTTTGGCTGTCACCAGAGCGCGATTTTGAATTTACCGCCGAGGCTGCAGGCACTACAAGACTGAAACGCTGCATCACCGAATTCAACGACGGCAGCCTGATGATTACGGCCGATGCACGCGGATCCGGTTTCTACAGCAGCGGTCCAGAAGTCGACAGCTTCAACGTCTTCAAGTCGACTCCCATTACGGAAATGCTTGCCCTGCACCGGGCGCGTCTCGCAGCAAAGCTGGCACGTCATCCGCGCTTGCGCGTGGTGCCAATTGACGGCCTGACGAGAGCGCAGGAGGTTGAAGGACTGATGAAGCGGCACGCCAATGAATTCCGTATCAAGTTCGGCATCACCGACGCCGAGGCTCGTGGGATGAACGTCAAACACCATGCGTTTTTTGTCGCCGAATTGAAGCGCGAAGTTGCAGAACGTGTGGCAAGCATTGTCGTCCCGGACTAGAGCAGGTCAAACGACTAGCCTCTTATTGCTCGATCAATAGATTCACAAAACAAAACCCCGGTGAAGGCCGGGGTTTTGTTTGCAGCATCAGCAAGCTTATTCCACTTCCACCGTCTCTGGTGGCACCGGCGGTGGCAGCAAGTCGCTTTCCGAGAACTCGAGCTTGATCTTCTCGTTCTCGTCCAGATCGACCGTTACCTTGCCGCCTGTCACCAGCTTGCCGAACAGCAGTTCGTCGGCCAATGCCTTGCGGATCATGTCCTGAATCAGACGTGCCATCGGGCGTGCGCCCATCAATGGATCGAAGCCCTTCTTCGCCAAGAACTTGCGCAAGTTTTCTGTGAATACTGCTTCCACCTTCTTCTCGTGCAATTGCTCTTCCAGCTGCATCAGGAACTTGTCGACCACACGCAGG
>DATBQE010000193.1:0-41007 GCA_036561005.1 Burkholderiaceae bacterium
GGTAATATGCGCAAAGGGACGTTGCGATACGTTTTCCCGCGAAGCGGTCGGATGAGCCGAAGGCACCATCCGACGCATGACGCCGTTCAACTCTGATGGTGCACTGACTGTCGGTCACGCTACTTTCGTTTCGGCGACAGGACCGTAGGCAGCGCCCGCGGCAACGTATCAGAAAAATCGGCGCTATAGTGCAAGCCGCGACTTTCGCGTCGCGACAGCGCGCTTCTCACGATCTGCGACGCCACTTCCACCAGATTGCGTAATTCGATCAAGTCGCGCTCGAATCGGCAATGGCTCCTTCCGATTGCTTTGCCGCCGTTCAGCGTTGCGTTACAATCGGCAAGGTTCGGCCATTTGCGATCAGATTCAAATTTTCTTACTTACGTAAATTTCAATACAAATAATATGAGTAAATCCGCCACATGACCAGCTCTCAGGACGACGATCTTGGTTTCACCTTCCGCAAGCGGAAGACTGGTGAAGTCCAGGTACTGCACCGCGGAAGGCTGGCTGCTACGCTTCGCGGAAACCAGTCGGTCGAGTTCCTCCTTGAGATGGAGAGCGGGAGCGCGTCGGATGCTCAACAGCTCATGGCCCGAGTCACTGGAAACTACAAACACGGCAATGAGCACGTAGCCAGTAGTCACCCAAGGAACCGCCGATGAATGCAAAATCAATGCTAGCTATTGGATGTAGCACAATCGCTTGTTTTGTATTCTGATGCATCGTGATGAAAATGAAAAATGAATGTGAGATATCCGACAATTGAAGCACACCAGGCTTATAAGTGCACAGTTGCAGGTGTGCCAATTTCATTGCAAAAGACCTCCATTCAAAATGCCCAACTACATATCACCCTCATTGGTCACCGTTCCCGTTGCCTTGGTACATGGCATGCTTAGAGACTGACCAGTGGCAGCTTTGAGGACGGTCGGACGGCTCCTCGGGGCCGACACGCACCTTGATGGTTTCTTGCCGAAGGTCGGGTAATATGCGCAAAGGGACGTTGCGATACGTTTTCCCGCGAAGCGGTCGGATGAGCCGAACGCGCCATCCGACGCATGATGCCGTTCAACTCTGATGGTGCACTGACTGTCGGTCACGCTACTTTCGTTTCGGCGACAGAACCGTAGGCAGCGCCAGCGGCAACGTATCAGAAAAATCGGCGCTGTAGTGCAAGCCGCGGCTTTCGCGTCGCGACAGCGCGCTTTTCACGATCAGCGACGCTACTTCCACCAGATTGCGTAATGCGATCAAGTCGCGCTCGAATCGGCAATGGCTCCTTCCGATTGCTTTGCCGCCGTTCAGCGTTGCGTTACAATCGGCAAGATTCGGCCAGATGCGGACAATCGCGTATTTGCGCGAAAGCGGTCGTTAATCGCGCCGAGGTACATTGTTGGGGAAGGTACGTGTCAACTTATGCAACAGTCAGCCTGCATTTTCGCGGTATGTATTTACCGCTGATTATTGGAAGCGCAACGCAAGATCAGTCTTGGAATTTTAAATGAGAAAGTGCTCAGCAAATATAATCAAGTCAATCATTGCGGGGTTTGACAAAGGTGGGATCAATTATATCGAGAGCCTCGGGATAAAAACGGAGACAATTTCGCAAGGCGTTTCCAAATTTATCTCAAGCGATCCAAATATTCAACATTTCATACTTTTTGAAATTGAAGGTGCATACACGGAGCTGAGCTTCCTTTTCGCTGACTGTGCATTGATGTTTTCAGATGTTGAAGATGAATTTGGCAAGTTTGACGTTCATTATAATTTTCGAGACAATTTTTCAGAATTTAAGGCTAACATTTCGTCCGTTGCCGTCGCCGATCTCTATTTTGTCAAAGACAACAAATTTGAAATATCAGCTGATAGGCGAGTCATTGAAACAGATCCGTATGGAAAAGGTGCTTCTTATTCGGCGTTGGAATTCACTGGTTTTTGCTTGCGACTAAACTCAATCTAACTAGGAGCGCTTTAAGAAACCCGTCGAATGTCCGCTTCATGGAGTTGGTCAAGTCGGCTTCGGGCCGACACGCGCCTTAATGGTTTTCTTGCCGATGGTCGGGTAATATGCGCAAAGGGACGTTGCAATACGTTTTCCCGCGAAGCGGTCGGATGAGCCGAAGGCGCCATCCGACGCATGATGCCGTTCAACTCTGATGGTGCACCGACTGTCGGTAACGCTACTTGCGCTTTGGCGACAGGACCGTAGGCAGCGCCCGCGGCAAGGTGTCGGGAAAATCGGCGCTGTAGTGCAAGCCGCGGCTTTCGCGCCGCGACAGGGCACTTTTCACGATCAGCGATGCCACTTCCACGAGATTACGCAATTCGAGCAAATCGCGCGAGATGCGGAAGTTGCGGTAGTACTCGTCGATTTCTTCCTTCAATAGCCCGATTCTGTGCTGCGCGCGCTGTAGGCGCTTCGTAGTGCGCACGATGCCGACGTAGTTCCACATGAAGCGGCGCAGTTCGTCCCAGTTGTGGGCGATGACGACTTCTTCGTCGGGGTCGCTGACGCGGCTTTCGTCCCAGGCGGGCAGGCCGGGGATGTCTTGCTTGCCTTGCTGTTCGATCGATTGCGCGGCTGCACGGCCGATGACCAGGCATTCGAGCAGCGAATTGCTGGCCAGGCGATTGGCGCCGTGCAGGCCGGTGCAGGTGGTTTCGCCTACTGCGTAGAGACCAGGCAGATCGGTGCGGCCGGAATTGTCGGTCACGACGCCGCCGCAGGTGTAGTGCGCGGCCGGCACCACGGGAATCGGCTGCTTGGTGATATCAATGCCGAATTCCAGGCAGCGTGCGTAGATGGTGGGGAAATGTTCCTTGAGAAATTCCGGACTCTGGTGGCTGATGTCGAGGTCGACATAGTCGAGGCCGCGTTTTTTCATTTCCGCGTCGATGGCGCGCGCCACGATGTCGCGCGGTGCCAACTCGGCGCGTTCGTCATGCGACGGCATGAAGCGCGTGCCGGCTGCTGCACCGGCGCCCTGGGGCAACTTCAGCACGCCGCCTTCACCGCGCACGGCTTCGCTGATGAGGAAGGACTTGGCGTAGGGGTGATACAGGCAGGTCGGGTGAAACTGGATGAATTCCATGTTGGCGACACGGCAGCCCGCACGCCAGGCCATGGCGATGCCGTCGCCGGTTGCGGTGTCGGGGTTGGTGGTGTACAGATAAACCTTGCCGGCGCCCCCGGTTGCCATGACGGTGTTGTCGGCTGAGATGGTGACGACCTTGCCGCTTTTGACGTTCTGCGCATACAGGCCGAGGCAGCGCGGCGCCGATTTCTTGCCGTCTGCCCGCTTGGCTTCGACCTTGTTCGAGGTGATGAGGTCAATGGCGTAGTGGTGTTCGAGCAGGGTGATGTTGGGGTGGCTGCGAACCTTTTGTTCGAGCGTGATCTGGACTGCGTGCCCGGTCGCGTCGGCCGCGTGGATAATGCGGCGCTGGCTGTGGCCGCCTTCGCGCGTCAGGTGAAAGCCGAGTTCGGCCGAATCGTCGCGCGTGAACGGCACGCCTTGGTCGATCAACCACTGGATGGCTTCACGGCCATGTTCGACGATGAAGCGGGTCGCGCTTTCGTCGCACAGGCCGGCGCCGGCGATCAGCGTATCGGAAATGTGTTGTTCATGACTATCGCCCGAATCGAGCACGGCGGCAATGCCGCCTTGGGCCCAGTCGCTGGCGCCGTCGAGCAGGGCGCGTTTGGAAACGACCGCGACTTTGCGGGTTTCGGCAAGGTGGAGGGCAACCGACAATCCTGCCAGGCCGCTGCCGATAATGGCGACATCGTATTTCATGTTTTAAGCACTCGTCTTCCAGAGCATGTCGGCGCCCGCTTGTGGTTGGCGCCAGGCCGCTTTTGCTATTCGTAAAGGTTTAACTATATTCGATTTGGCGAGAGTGCGTCGTCAACCGGCACCTGAGCGGGTATCATATGGCGCGGTGTTCAATCATCATGGGACAAACATTTTGCGCAAAATCCTGAAAAAACTGGTGTGGCTGGTGTTGGCGTTATTGTTGGCAATCGGCGTGACTGTCACCTGGTATTGGCGCGCCAGCCTGCCCAAGGTGGATGGCAGCGTCAAGCTGGCCGGGTTGGGCGCAACGGTGGACATCGTGCGCGACCAGGAAGGCATACCGCATATTTATGCGCAATCGCCGGGCGATGCCTATTTCGCGCTCGGCTTCGCCCATGCCCAGGACCGGCTGTGGCAAATGGAAATGAACCGCCGCATTGCTTCCGGGCGTATGGCCGAGGTGCTGGGACCTGCCGCCGTCGATACCGACCGCTTCCTGCGCACCCTGGGCATCGCGCGCAACGCCCAGGCTATCTGGGAACACCTCGCGCCGGACGTGCAGGCCAATCTTGATGCCTACGCCAAGGGCGTCAACGCTTTTCTAGATAGCCACATGCAGGCTTTGCCGCCGGAATTCTATTTGACCGGTGCGCCGGCGCCGGAACATTGGCGGCCCGTGGATTCGATAGGCTGGCAAACCATGATGGCGTGGGACCTGGGCGCAAACTGGACGCAGGAATTGCTGCGCATGCGGCTGTCGCAGCGCCTGTCGCTGGCCCAGATCAATGAATTCCTGCCGCCTTACCCCGGCGACCAGGTGCTGAAAACCCAGGACTACACCGCCATGTATCGCGAGCTGGCCGGCACCACCGCGCGCCTGGCGGCAGTGGCCAAGGTTGCGCCGCCGTCGCTGGTTGAAGGCATGGGGTCGAACAACTGGGTGGTGTCCGGCGAACTGTCGGAAACCGGCAAGCCGCTTCTGGCCAATGATCCGCATCTTGGGCTTTCGGCACCGGCGCTCTGGTATTTTGCGCACCTTTCGGCGCCGGGCCTGAACGTGATCGGCGCAACCTTGCCCGGCATCCCCGGCGTGGTGCTCGGCCACAATGACCGCATTGCGTGGGGCTTTACCAATACCGCGCCGGACGTGCAGGATTTGTTCATCGAACGCATCAACCCGGACAATGCTGCGCAATATCAAACGCCGGAAGGATGGAAGGAATTCCAGCTGCGCCACGAAATCATCAAGGTCAAGGGCCAGCCCGATGTGGACCTGGAAGTGCGCGAAACACGCCACGGGCCGGTCATCACAGGCACCGTGCCCATCATTGCGCGGGCCCCGCTCGACGCAAAGAAATATGCCATCGCCTTTCAGTGGACCGCGTTGCGAACTGACGACCTGACCATGCAGGCAGGCATGCGCTTCAATACGGCGGCGAACTGGCAAGACTTCATTGCAGCGGCCAAAGACTTCGGTTCGCCGCAGCAGAACATGGTCTATGCCGACGTTGACGGCAATATCGGCTTCGTCGCGCCGGGCAGGGTGCCTGTGCGCAAGGCCGAGAACGATTTGCACGGGCTGGCGCCGGCGCCCGGCTGGGATGCGCGCTACGACTGGGATGGTTTCATTCCCTTCGATGCATTGCCGCAGCAATTCAACCCCGCTTCGCACAAGGTCTTTACCGCTAACCAGAAGATCGTGCCTGACGATTATCCTTATTTCCTGACCAGCGAGTGGACCATGCCGTATCGGGCCGACCGGATCGGTGCGCTGCTTGCCAGCAGGCCAACGCACAACCTGGAGAGCTTCGCCGCCATGCAAAAAGACGTGGTATCGCTCGCCGCGCAGGAGTTGCTGCCATTGGTGCGCGATACGACGGCGCAATCCGCCGAGGCCACGCAGGCCCTGCAGCGGCTGCAGAACTGGAATGGCGAGATGGCAGCCAACCTGCCGGAACCGCTGATTTTTAATGCCTGGATGCGCGAACTCTCGCGTGCGATGTTTGCCGAAAAATTGGGCGATTCCCTGATGAAGGATTATTGGGACCTGCGCAACGTGCAGGGCGGCATGGTGAATGTGCTCAAGAACAAGGAAATGCAGGACCGCTGGTGCCGGCCTGCGGGTGCAAGCAAGCCCGGTGCCGGCGGCGCGCCGGACGCACCGGTCACACCAAACGCGCAAGGCTGTGCCGCACAAAAATCTGCCGCGCTCGATACGGCCCTGGCCGGTTTGCGCAAGCTCTACGGCGCCGACATGGCGCAATGGAAATGGGGCGATGCGCACATGGCGCGCTCGGAACATCGGCCGTTTGGCAAAGTGCCGTTTCTCGCCAAAATATTCGATATTCGCGTGCCGTCGCCGGGCGACACCTACACAATCGACGTTGGGCGGTATGACTTGCGCAATGAGAGCGAACCCTTTGCCAATCGCCATGCGGCCAGTTTGCGCGCGCTTTACGACCTTTCCAACCTCGATAACTCGCAATTCATCCATTCTACGGGCCAATCGGGCAACGTGATGTCGCCGCTGTATCGAAACTTCAACCAGCGCTGGGTCGAGGGAAAATATGTGCCCATGCTCACGCGCAGGGAGGCTGTGGAGAAGGTCAAGGCGGGCCAGTTGAAATTGATGCCGCAGTAGCTTGCGTGGAAACAGTTGCTTACATCTTTCACGTCTTGCTCACTATGTCTGGCGCAAGACTGCCGATAAGATGCTTCCATTGGACCTGACGCTGTAGGGTGGGGGCCACCCGGTGGGCAAACGTAGCGCGTCCCACCAACAGGCAGGGCAAGCGAATTGAAGAAATGGTGGGAAGTGCTTCGCTTTCCCACGTTACCAATGGAGGTTGCATGAACTGGCGAAACCGGCTGCTCGTAATCGTCGCGGCATTGTCGTGCCTGCCTGCGGCGCAAGCAGCAGAAGTGACGGATCAGCAGCGGACGGAACAGCAGCGCGCGTTGCATGTATTGAACCGCCTGGGCTTCGGTCCCCGGCCGGGCGACATCGAAACCGTGATGGCGATTGGTGTTGACCATTACATCGACTTGCAGCTCAATCCGCAGTCCATACGCCTGCCCAACGAACTGCTCGACCGGCTCGATACCCTGACTTCCCAGGACATGCCGACCGGCGACTTGCTGGCCGAATATGTGGCGCTCAACAAGGCCGCCAAAGACGGCAACGAGGAAGCCAAGAAAAAGCGCAAGGAAGCTTTCCAGCTTATCGCCGAACAGACCGACGAAGGCCGGCTCGCAAGGGCGGTGTTCAGCCCGGCGCAGCTGGAAGAAGTGATGGTGGACTTCTGGTATAACCATTTCAACGTGTTCGCCGGCAAGGGCATGGATAGGGCGCTGGTGAGCAGTTATGAACGCGACGCGATCCGGCCCTACGTGCTCGGCCATTTCCGCGAACTGCTGGGCGCCACGGCGAAACACCCGGCCATGCTGTTTTACCTCGACAACTGGCAATCTGTTGCGCCTGGCTTCCAGCCGCCGCATCGCTTTGGCGCCGAACCCAAGGTCAAGGCCAGCGGCCTGAATGAAAACTATGCGCGCGAGCTGATGGAATTGCACACCCTCGGTGTCGATGCCGGTTACACCCAGCGCGACGTGACGGAACTGGCGCGGATACTGACAGGCTGGACGTTTGAGCCGCAAAAAATGATGCAGGGCGGCGAAACCTTCACCTTCGCCCCGCGCCGCCACGACAGTGGCGACAAGGATTGGCTGGGCAAACATATCGGCGGGCGCGGCCAGCAGGAAGGGGAGTGGGCTTTGGACGTGCTGGCGGCCCACCCGGCGACGGCACACCACATCAGCTATGAGTTGGCACAATATTTTGTGAACGATAATCCACCGCCTGCGCTGGTGGAAAAAATGAGCAAGCGTTTTATCGAGACCCAGGGCGATATCCGCGAAGTGCTACGCACCTTGTTTGCCAGCCGTGAATTCTGGGACCCGGCCCAGTTCGACTCCAAGTTCAAAACGCCTTATCAGTACGTGATTTCCACGGCGCGCGCCAGCGGTTTGCCGATCAATAACATTCGTCCGCTGCTGAAGGTGCTCAATCAACTCGGCATGCCGCTCTATGGTTGCCAAACGCCGGACGGCTACAAGAACACCGAAGAGGCCTGGCTCAATCCGGACGGCCTGACAAGGCGCATCAACTTCGCCACCGCTTTTGCGATGGGCAAGTTGCCGCTTGGGCGCAACGCCGACGCAGCACAAAACGACATGCCAGGTGGCCAAATGTCAGGCAAGAAGATTGCCCAAATGGCGGATGCGGTGGACGACGGCAAACACGCGCCCCCGGTTAATGCACAAAGCCTGCTTGCCACGCTCGGCCCGACCATTTCCGCCCCGACGCGCGAGACCATACAGCAAAGCGCACCAGGCCTGCGCGCCGCGATGGTGCTGGGCAGCCCCGATTTCATGCGTCACTAGGAACATGATTCAAAATGAACATGGCGTTGTGCCTCTCCTTGTCGTGCAGATGTACTACGTCAAGGCGCCTAGCCCTGCTCATTTTGAAGCCGGTTCCAATTGGTTATTGAGACGGCATTGAGCGAAGCAGCATTTATCGAGACAGGACCCCGATCATGAAACGCAGAGAATTTCTTGGCGTAGCACTTGCCGGCGGCGTGATGCTGCCTTTCGGAAACCATGCCTGGGCGGCCGCTTTGCCCGATGGCGCGCCAACGAAGCGCAAACTGATCGTCGTCATGATGCGCGGCGCGGTTGACGGCTTGAGTGTCGTGGCGCCGTATGCCGAAGCAAACTACTACCGCATGCGCCCCACCATTGCGGTGCCGCGCCCCGGCGCGGAAAATGGCGCGATCGATCTGGACGGACACTTTGGACTCAACCCCGCCTTGTCGTCCTTGATGCCCTTGTGGCGCGACGGCAAGCTGGCGTTCGTGCACGCCTCCGGCTCGCCGGACAGCACGCGTTCGCACTTCGATGCGCAGGATTACCTGGAGTCCGGCACGCCGGGCCGCAAGGGCACGTCCGACGGCTGGATGAACCGGCTGCTGGGCGGCTTGCCCGGACCGGCCGCGCCAACCCGCGCCATCAGCGTCGGCCCTTTGATGCCACGCATCCTGAGCGGGCATATTCCCGCTTCCAATATCGCCTCGGGTGCGGCCGGCAGCAAAGCCACCGCGCTCGACCGCCCGCAGGTGGGCGACGCCTTTGACAAACTCTACGCCGGCAACGACAAATATTCCAAAGCCTACCAGCAGTCGCAGCAGGCGCACCAGGAAGTGATGATTTCACTCGACGCGGAAATGGAAGCGGCCAACGGCGGCGCGCCATTGCCCAACGGCTTTCCTGACGACGCAGAGCGCCTGGCGAAACTCATGCGCAAAGACCCGCAAGTGCAACTGGCCTTCCTCGCTTTGGGTGGATGGGATACGCACGCCAACCAGGGCACCGTCAAAGGGCAATTGGCGAACCGCCTGACGCCGTTAGGGCAGGGACTGGCGAATCTGGCGCAGCAGCTCGGGCCGATTTTTGACGACACGACCATAGTCGTCATGTCGGAATTCGGCCGCACCGCGAAACAAAACGGCAACAACGGCACCGACCACGGCCACGGCAACGCCATGTGGGTCATGGGCGGCGGCGTCAATGGCGGCAAGGTCTATGCCGATTGGCGCGGCATGGAAGAAAACCAGTTGCACGAAGGGCGCGACGTGCCAGTCACAACCGATTTCCGCCACGTGCTGGCGCAAATCGCAGAGCGCCACCTGCGCCTGCCGGATGGGCGGCTGCAACAGGTTTTTCCCGAGCTACCGGCAGGGCAACTGCGGTGGGATTTGATTCGGGCTTGATGCTTGGCGTAGGGCGCGAAATTCGCTGTGATCGGTGGCAAAGATCGGACATCATTGGGAAGCCAAGCTGCATCAAGTCCATGCCATTGCGCCCCGTTCTCGCAACCACACTTTCGAAGACGCCATCCTCTTGACCAAAATCTCCGAGCCGAACCTCTGGTCAGCCAGCCTTGCCCAAGCTTCTTCCATGTTGCTGTAGTGACGGTAGTTGGCTAGCGTAACTGCGCCATGATCGGCAATTGCCTGGTTTGTGCCATTTGAAAAGTTAGGTCGTCTGGCCGCTCTTCACGTATGCCAGCGTCGATAATTCTAATTTTGCATTCGCGTACATTGCTTCGTCTTGCATCAATGGAGATAAAACCGTCTCTTGCCGGAAACCCGGAAGAGAAGGGGGTAAATTGTTTTTGTAGAGATCAATATAATATTTGTAGTAAACGCGACATAAGTATATTATTCTCCAATGAGCACTGAAAACAGTCATTGGCTACTTCTGGTTGTTACCCTGCCAACCAATAGCGCTACCGCGCGTATGCGTATCTGGCGTGCGCTCAAGTCGCTTGGCTGCGGTGCGTTGCGCGACGGTGTCTACCTATTGCCGCATTGCACGGCTCATGCGCAGCAGCTTGGCGATTTATCGAACGAGACCGTTCGTGAGGGCGGCAATGCCTACTTATTGACTGTCCAGGCACAAACTGACGCTGAAAGTGATGCCTATAAGAAGTTGTTTGATCGCAGCGCTGATTACGCGGAATTCAGCGTTGTCTTATCCGATGCACGAAAATCAATCACCACCGGCACTGCACAGGAAATCAACAAGGTGCTGCGCAAGCTTCGGCGCGACTACGATGCCATTCGTAGCATCGATTATTTTCCCGGCGATGCGACCCGGCATGCCGAAGCGATCTGGATGGATTTCGTGAACGCTGCGGAAGCGATCTTGTCGCCGGGCGAACCCCAGTCGATCGATACTCTCATTACGAAACTCGATCCACGTTCTTATCAAGGCCGCATCTGGGTAACCCGTCGCCGCTTGTGGGTCGACAGAGTTGCCAGCGCGTGGCTGATCCGGCGCTTCATCGATTCTGATGCGAAGTTTCAATGGTTGGCGTCGCCTGGCGAGTGCCCGGTGGATGCGCTCGGCTTTGACTTCGACGGCGCTGCCTTCACGCATATCGGTGACCGTGTGACGTTCGAAGTGCTGGTGGCCAGCTTTGGCCTTGAACAGGATCGCGGCCTGGCGCGGCTCGGCGCGATGGTGCGCGTACTCGATATCGGGAGCGGCTTCGTACCAGAGGCCAATGGCTTCGAAGCGATGCTGGCCGGTGCGCGCCAACGCACGACCGGCGACGATCAATTGCTGGATGAAATCGGTGGAGTGCTCGATTCGCTGTACGCGCACTTCTCCAATGATCCGCCAACTACCCCCGCACAACCTTAGCAAACATAAATGGAAGACGCCGCGCAAACCGTCTCGAAACCGGCCTACACCCTCTGGCAGCTTGTGCTCTACATGCTGAGACTCGGCACCCTGGGCTTCGGCGGGCCTGTTGCGCTGGTCGGTTACATGCGGCGTGATCTGGTCGAGGTGCGCGGCTGGATTAGCGAGGCGGATTACAAGGAAGGGCTGGCTTTGTCTCAACTCGCGCCTGGGCCATTGGCGGCCCAGTTGGGCATCTATCTCGGCTTCGTGCATTACCGGCTGCGCGGCGCAACACTTGCCGGCATCGCCTTCGTCTTGCCTTCGTTTCTGATGGTGGTCGCCCTCGGCTGGGCGTATCAACATTTCGGCGGTTTGGCATGGATGCAGGCGGTGTTTTACGGCGTCGGCGCAGCCGTCATCGGCATCATTGCGATCAGCGCGCAAAAGCTGACGGTCAAGAGCGTGCGTCGCGACAAGTTGCTGTGGGCGATCTACTTGGTGCTGGTTGCTGTCACGGCAATTACCGAATCGGAAATGGCCTTGTTGTTCATCGGTTCCGGCATTCTGGTCTGGTTCCTGCGCGCACCGCCGAAATGGCTCAGTAAAGGGAAAGTCCATTCCATCGCCTTCGCAGAGTTTTTGGCGGCCGGAGGCTGGCTTGCGGGCCCGGATGTGTCCATGCTGGCGCAGATCGGCTGGTTCTTCACCAAGGCCGGCGCCTTCGTGTTCGGCTCGGGGCTGGCCATTGTGCCGTTCCTGTATGGCGGACTGGTGACCGATCATCATTGGCTGAGCGAGAAGCAGTTCGTTGACGCCGTTGCCGTCGCAATGATCACACCCGGCCCGGTGGTGATCACTGTCGGATTCATCGGCTTCCTGATCGACGGCTTGGGCGGTGCCGTCGTGGCCGCCTTAGCCACCTTCCTGCCATGTTTCCTGATCACTGTTATCGCCGCGCCTTACTTCAAGAAATACGGCAAGTTGCCCGGCATGCTGGCCTTTGTCGACGGCATCACCGCCGCCGCCATTGGCGCCATTACCGGCTCGGTGATCGTATTGGCCAGGCGCTCGATCGTCGATATCCCAACCGCGCTGATCGCCGTCGTCACCATTGCCTTACTGTGGAAATTCAAGAAATTGCAAGAGCCGATCATCGTCGCCGTTGCGGCCGTGATCGGATTGGTTGTCTATCCGCTGGTTCACTGAATTCACGGAGTCGCCATGCTGTCACGCCGTAATTTATTGCAATCTTCCGCGGTCGCCGGCGCAGGACTGCTCGCTACCCAATTCCAACAAGCCAAGGCCGAGGAAGGCACCCTCATCGTTGATAAACTTACCGATGCTTCCGGCAAATACGTCGCCGGCCCGCTGCCGTTCACCTTCGATGCGCTGGAACCAGTCATCGATGCGCGCACGGTCGAGCTGCATTGCATCTTCCATCACAAACCGGCGGTCGCCGCCAGCCATGACTTGACGTCGTGGACATTCACCTCACTCTTACTCGACAACACCAGTATTTTTTACGCTAGCACTTGGAGATACGACCATGCTTCAGACGAAGAAAATCATCATCGCCGGTCTTGCGGCGCTTTGCGGAAGCTTGGGAGTGACTGTCGCCGCAGAACCTCCCCCAGTCCCACCCGCCAAGATTCTATTTGTATGCGAACATGGCAACGTCAAAAGCCTCATGGCAATGTCTTACTTCAATCGCATTGTCCAAGAGAAGCATTTGCCCTACATTGCCGTCTCGCGCGGATCTGTGCCCGACTCCACGACCGTTCCACTTGCAATCGCGACAGGCTTGCGCGTAGATGGATTCGACGTCTCCGGTTTTCATCCATCAAAGCTTACTGCTGGGGACGTGAATACCGCGCAGCGCGTCATTACGATAGGCGTGCCCCTGCCGGCTGGCCTTGGGGGCGGCACTTCGTCCGTTCTGGCCTGGGATGATGTCCCGCCGGCAAGTCTGGACTTTGCGGCATCGAGCACCTCGCTGAAGGCGCATATCGATGCGCTGATCAAGCAGCTCGACGTGCCAAAAAAATAATCTGCGTGATGAAGGCATTGAGTGTGCAGCCGCCAATTGTTCGCGTACCCGGCAATTTCCGGCGAGCCCTCCAACCGGTTAGTGGGAGAAAGGCGACTAGCCGCTGATCGTTATATTGCCGACGCTCACCGCCGTCGGCCGAATGGCGCCTTTGAGTCAACAGGCGTATTGGGGCGTCAAGCGAAATGTCAAGTTGACAAAATGACTAAAGGTTCTGAGCCTCCGTATGGGCCCGCTTCTGGCCGGGAACGCCTATTCGCCGCTGTCCCCGTTTGCGGTCATACACCAAAATGCGGTATTGTTGCTACGTTGTTATTGGCGCCTCTCGATAGCGCGCCAACCTGCGACCTAATGCCACGGCAGCAATGAACCGTAGAGGAGCAACGAGGTGAGCAAAGCAAAGTATCTCAAGATCTCGCTTTTGTACCTGGCCATCTGCCAATTCGCTACTTGCGGCGAAACAATTGCGCAAACGCGCACACCACTAACTCTCTATTACTACGAACGCAAACCGTTCCACTATACGACCGACGACGGCAAGGTGGCAGGATTGACCGTGGTGCCAACCGAGGCGGCGTTCGCCAAGCTGGATATTCCGATTCATTGGTCCAAGGTGCCGGTCAACCGCATTCTTGCGCAAATCAAGATGAATAGGGAAGCGGCTTGTTCGCCAGGATCGTATAAAAAGCCGGACCGGGAAAAGTACGCACGCTATTCTATCCCGATCTACCGCGACAAACCGTTAGTCGGATTGGCCAATGCACGTTTCCTGGCGGAGCCGGGTATCACTGCGCGCGAATTGCTCGCGCGCCCGGACACACGCTTGTTGGTCAAGCAAAATTTCTCCCAGGGCGCATACATGGACGAACTGATCGCAAAAATGCCTTCCGCCCATGTATTTCCGACGACTGACGAGGTTCCAACAATGGTGCAGATGATAGCGCGAGGACGCGCCGATTTGATAATCACTACGCAGGAAGAGGTCGAAATCTATA
This sequence comes from Burkholderiaceae bacterium, assembly GCA_036561005.1. Lineage (GTDB taxonomy): Bacteria > Pseudomonadota > Gammaproteobacteria > Burkholderiales > Burkholderiaceae_D > PKWO01. Next base: position 14,094 of record DATBQE010000193.1, read on the forward strand.
TTCATCAGTCTGGGTTCAAACTCGAGGACTTCCATATATTGGTATTCCCGGACGTGCCGGAGGTCGAGAAGCGATATATTTTGTGTAGCCAGGAGGTGCCAGTGGAGGTGATCGACAATCTCAATTCGGTGCTAACCAAAATTGTCCATTGATGCCGGTCGTAGTTGCCGCACTAGAGTCCACCTAACCTGAGGAGCTCAATCACTGATGCTTAAATGCATTTCAGCGAACCTCCGTGCCAGACTTCTTTGATTTCCTTCGTGGCGTATTCCCATATTTATTCGCTGTCGATGTCGACGAGGCGCGAAATCTTCATGATCAAGATGATGCATATCACGTTATGTATCATCATATTGTCGGCGGTTTTAAATGTGCAAATATTGTGGGCGCCTTCGATGGCGACCAACTGACGAGATTTGCGAAGACTTACAATTTGAACGCCAATTCATTTGTGCCTAGATCAGGCTCACAAATGCACTCGTCATAGATTTGAAACGGTCGATCAACGCGTAATTTGACTGTTTACGACGCGCAAATTGGCTGCGCCCGATAGCTGCCCCAAGGTGCACATTCGTTAGGTTAACTTTCTTGGCAGAAAATGCGGCCAGGCGCGTGCTCACGATGCACGTTGTCGCATAGCACTTCGCTGCCCGTGGGCAACTTGAATTCTGGCGAATCTACACTACACTTCACGACTCCACGTGCACGCGCTGAGGCGATACGCCAAAGGAGTTGTCATGCTTACCCTCACTTACGCATTGGTGGCCCTGTCGGTCGAACAAAAGAGGGTCAAGACACGTCTTCTCGAATTGCAGCAAGAAGTGCAAATTGAACGCCAACAGCGGCTGAGGGCCAATCAGGCGCACTTTGAGCTGTTGGTCAGCCAATTCATTGCGCTTGACGAAGCCTGCCGCCTACGTAGTATTGAACTCTATGTCTTGCCGGCAATTCGCGCAGCGAGCAGCGACGCCGATTCCATGCTGGCCGATATTGACGCCTTGACGTTGATGGGCAGAATTACCTTGAAAACGGTGCGCTGCCGGCTACGCCAGGCGGTGAACCACGGCAGCTTCGAGATGGATTACCTGTGCGATTCGCTGCAGCAATACTGCCAGGACATGTTCAAGCGTTTGGATCTGGAGGAAACGCAGATCCTGCCGCTGGCGCAGCGTGTAATCTCAAGCGACGAGTGGTTCGATATTGCCGCACGCTTCATTTCCCACGATACGGAGCGGCATGGCGGCAAGTCGTTCGATTCCGACGAGATGGTGCTGGGCGAGGAGGGCGCTGCATTTGCCGTGCCCCACGTTGCCAAGGTCAAGCGCGCTTCCGGTTTGCCGAGTCACGTCAAGCATTGAATCAGATGCTGTTGCCGGCACCCGAGAGTGCGATTAACGCATATTGCCGGTGTGGCCGAGTGAATAGCGGCCCGGCTGCGGCCAGACTGCCAGGCCATGCGGCTCCAATCCAACCGGAATTTTGACCGTGTCGCCGTTGCTGGTGTTGATGCGGTAGACCACGTTGTCGTAGCGTCCGGAGAGCCAGATGTATTGCCCGTCCGGTGAGACATTGCCCATGTCCGGGCTGCCGCCGCCTGGTATGAGCCATACCGATTCAATCTTGTTGGTGGAGAAATCGAGCACGGCCAAACTTCCCTTGCCATGTTTGCGCCCGTGGATTTCGCGCGATCCGCGATTGGCGATGTAGAGCTTCTTGCCGTCCCGGCTTGGGTACAGGCCGTGTGTGCCGATGCCGGTCGGGATGAATCCGGTTTGCGTGAAGCTGTCGCCATCGACGACGAACAAGCCGTCCGCTTCCATATCGGCCACGTACCAGGTCTTGCCCGTGGGGCCGACGCGCACGTCTTGCGGCATGCCGCTGGTGCTGCTGCAAATCTGCGCCGGCAGGCCGTCAGGCGAGGGCAAGACGGCTTTCGGTAGGTCGCGCTTGCTCAATTTCAGATAGCCGAGCACCTTGCGGTTGACCAGGTCGATCTTGACCAGCGAGCCGTTGAATTCGCAGGTGAAGATTGCGTATTTGCCGTCAATCGAAAAGTCTGCATGGTTGATGCCGGCGCAGCCGGGCGTGGCAATCGATTCGGTCAGGTCCATGGTGTGCGGATCGCGCAGGTCGAGGCGTTTGCGACTTTCCGCAACGATGATGGCGGACTTGCCGTCAGGTGTGAAATACATGTTGTAGGGGTCGTCAACCGCAATCGCCTTGCCCGGCTTGCCGGTCTTGGGGTCGATCGGCGTCAGGCTGCCGGTTGCGCGGCCCTCCGCATTGTTGGCGACCCACAGCGTCTGCATATCCCACGAGGGCACCACATGCTGGGGATTGAAGCCGACCTTGAAATTGTCAACCACCTTCATGGTCACCGGATCGATCACGGAGACGTCGCCTGACGTATGGTTGGGCACGTAAATGCGCGACAGATGGCCGTTGACGGCCGTGCTGAAGTGACCTGGTGCAATGTCGCTGTAGAGGTTGCTTGGGTCGCTCACGGCAGGCATGCCGGGCACGGTGAGGACGGCGCTGGCGCTCGGTTGCGCCGACGCCGGCAGCATTGCGCCGATGGTGCCCAACGTGCCGATTGTGCCAATAAAAGCGCAGCGCGCGGCGAAAGCGGTCAGGCTGAAATGATTTTTATTCTGCAAATACATAAAGCGATGCTCCAACATTAATATTCGGTGTGCTTTGGTGCCATTGAGCTCGGGCACCAGGGTTTCGATTCACAAGTTCGATTCACAAGTTCGATTCACAGGTTCGATTCACAAGTTCGATTCACAGGTTCGATTCAAACTTCATTGCATAATTCCATTGCGCGGTGTCACCGTGCAGGGCGAATAACCGCCTTGCGGATGGCTTCAACGGTTTTTTCGACAATTGCGTCGACGCCGGGTTGCCCCAATTCTGCACTGGCGCGGCGTGGATCGCCGTAGACGCCTTGTTCGGCCGATACCTTTGCGCCATGGCTCAATTGTTCTTCACGGACCATTTGCGCGTCGAGCGCCAGCGTGAGCGAGGTGTCGGCAAGGCCGGCATGAGTGCCGATTTCACTTGCACCATAGCCGCGGCTTTTGAGGTATTGCACGTATTCGTTTTGCGTGGTGCGGTAATACTCGGGCAAGGCGTGCGCGCGAATCGACGTTGCCGCCCATTCTCGGTTCAGGCGCGTTTCGCTTGTCAGGAGATCTGCCTGATACCCGCCGTGGTCCCCGAGGAAGACAATGTCATGAAAGCCGTGCAGCTTGAAGCTGCGCGCCGCCGATTCCAGCACTTTTTCGAACACCTCGTCCGACTGGGTGATGGTGCCGGGAAAGCGCATGTGGGCGGTGGGCGGATTGACCGAACCCTCCGGAACATACGCCACCACCGGCGCGACAATGGCATTGCCGAGTTTTTCAGCGATGCGCACGGCCAACGCCTTCACGCGCATATTGTGTTTGCCCAAGGCCATGTATGGGCCGCTTTGTTCGGTTCCGCCGATGGGAACGAGGATCGTGGTTTTGCCTGCAGCAATTTGCTGCTGCAGCTCGGTCCAGGTCAAGTCCTCAAGCACGACCGAAGCGGCCGGCGCGGCGTACGCGCTTTGCAGCCCGAGGAATGCGCCAAGTAAAGCAAGGAAAAGTAAGCGAAGGGGAGAAACGTTGAAAATCATGTATGAAGAGGTGCGCTGCCGTAGTTTTCGATGCCTGGTTGCCTTGTTGAAACGTACATGGCATCTTGACCAGGACAACCATGTTGCGAATTATCGAGGGTCTTGAAGCGTGAACATTGCCTTGCGTTTGCAGCGCGCTACGGCTAGCCATTGACTAACCAAGATTCGCTCCAAACGCGAATAAGTAACATTATCGCATCAAAACTTGGCCTGAACGATAAATTGACAGCATTTCACCTTTGCAATGAAAGTGTTACGCATCCACAGTTGCGGTTATCGCCTCGACCTCCATCGACACGACGCGGTTGCGTCCTGCGGACTTGGCGCGGTAGAGGGCGGCGTCGGCCGTGGAAACCAGTTGCCAGCTGTCGACCTGCATGGACGGCATGACTGAGCCGGCGCCGATGCTCACGGTCACGTATCCGAGCTCCGAGTTGGCGAAGGGAATTTTCAATTTCTCGACCGCACTGCGCACGCGCTCGGCAACCGTTGCCGCGCCTTCCGCCGAGCTATTGGGGAGAATGACGGCAAATTCCTCGCCGCCGTAGCGCGCCACCACGTCGCTGGCGCGCTGCATTTGTGCCGCCATGGTTGCCGCCACTTTCTTCAGGCATTCGTCGCCGGCGAGGTGGCCGTAGCTGTCGTTGAAGTCTTTGAAGCGGTCGACGTCAACCATCAGCACAGACAGCGGCTGCAAATCGCGCATCGTGCGGCGCCATTCCACCTTCAGGGTCTCGTCGAAAGTACGGCGATTGGCAATGCCGGTCAGGCCGTCGTGATTGGCCAGTTCCATGAGCGCTGCCTGGGCCAGTTTTTGCAGGGTCATGTCGCGCAGTGTTTCGACCACGGCGATCAGTTTTCCGTCCTTGTCGTAGATCGGCCCGGCGTCAATGGCCAGATAGAGCCGGGTGCCGTGATGCGGCATGACGCACCAGTTTTCAGCATACAAGCCATAGCGCGGCTCGGCCGTGGAACCATGTTCGGGATAATAGGTGTCGACGTCTTCCATGCGCGATTGCGCAATGAGATCGGCGAGGCAGGGGCGCGGCGTGTTGTAGAAGCCACGCCAATGTTCGTTGGTGCCGATCATTTTGGCAGCAGGCAAGCCGGTCAGGCGCTCGCAGGCATGGTTCCAGATCATGACCCGGCAGTCGGTGTCGATGACGAAGGTCGGCACCACAAGGTGCTCCATCAGGTTGACTGCGAAACCTCGCTCCGCTTCCGAAGCGGTGTACATGGCCGATTGCGTTTCAGAATGCGTTGCTTTATTTTTGCTTTTCATTTTGGCTCCATTGCAGCCGCCGCGGCGGCCGCAAATCTAACCGATTGTCTCCAGGTACCTCACATTCTACGCCGGAACCTCCATGGCGCACGCCCTGGCCAGCCCACTTTCGCCATCTTTTGTCGAAGGCACCTGGAAAGGACGTGAACCGTCGAAGCTGTCCCAGAATGCCTGCAGCTTCTTCAATATCGCTTCGGCGTTGTCGTCGAGCCACGCCTGCAGCGGTTTGTCGAGGCCGACGATGGTTTCAGTAAGGCCGAAGAAGTCGCGCATGATCACGACGATCAACCCCGCCAGGCCCGGCCGTTTGACACCAAGCATGTGGACCGCGACGTCGTGTCCGATCAGATAGCGCAGCAGCGCATCGTCCGCGCAGGCCAATTCGTGGTGCAGCAGGGCGTCGCCCTTGACGAGGTTGCGCATGAAGTCGATGTGGGCCTGGGTCAGCATTTTCCCTGAATTGCTTGCGCCGAAATTTCTTTCCTTGCATTTTTTCCACAGCAGATTGGCTTCTTCGACCGTGGCGGGCATGTTGGCTTCGTGAATGCCGAGGATGTACCCAATGACTTTCCAAAAATGCAATACGTCGGCTTCGTCGTCGGCCGACACCGGCACGTTCAATTTGCGCATGCCGTCGACAGCCACTGTGCTGAAAGCGAGCATGGTCGCGGTCAAGGCTTCCTGATTGATCGGCTTGCCCCAGGTCGGATGCCAGTAGCCGCGGTCGGTGGGGCATTGGGCGCTTTGCGCATAATGGCGGATTGTGGCGTGCATCAAACGCACTTTTTGGGTAGTTCGGATGCCGTTGCCGTTTTCGCTCATGCCCTGTTCGGCGATGGCGGCGCGCACAAAGCGCAGGGTTTCCGACAGGCGCCGGGCGAAGTGCTGGGTCAACTGGCCGGTGAGGGCCAGTGTTTGCGCGCCACCCACTTGCCATGCGTTCATGGCCGGCAGGGAAAGATAGAGCAGCACGATGTTGTAGGGTATTGCCTGCAAGGCAAGAAATTTATAGGCCCGCTGCATCGCTGCCGGATCGGCCCAGGCGGGCAAAGTTTGCGACTGCGCAAGGTAGGCGGCCAAGTCGGGCGGGGTCTGCGGCGGCCACGATTCGGGGTTGTGCAGCAAAGGCATGACCTGGTTGACCAGCTCGCGGTCGCCTGCGGCAAAGATTGCCGCTACGGTTGCATCGGCCAACTGATCGCCATCTGCACGCATGGCGTCGAGACGCTCGGCGGGCCAGGTTTTGTCGAACCATTCCGGAAATTTGTATTTCTTCATTTGGGCATTCTCCCTAGTGACCTGAGTCATTGATTCGTGGAACAATAAAATTTGGCGAAGTCGTTGTGAGGCAAGGAATAAAGCGCAGCAAGGCTGAAGCCTTGCGAGCATTTGTGACGCAGTATCGCGGCGATTCTGGCCGCATTTTATCCACGAAATAACGACTCAGGACACGAGATTGCTGGATTAATCCAAGGTGTGCGTTCGATCGCTCATAGAATATGTTGCCATGTTAGAATCGTTTCAACTATCCGGAAGGAAACGGTTTGTTGTTCGGTTGTTGTTCGGTTGTTGTTTTTGTCGGCCGGAGAAAGGGCGCAAAACGAGCTATTTCTCGTGGCCTTTTTTGCGATAATTTTGCCGTAGCTGGTTGATAATAATGCATTAATCATGCAACTTTGCAACTTTATTTTGGTGTTGGTGAACAATTCGGCTTTCCGGGTCATCCAATAAGAAAAGGCTTAGGAGGAGCATGGCTAATCAGCAGGTGAATCTCGCGGCACGCTATGCCGCTCTGGTGGACGCCGCACCGCATGCCATCGTTTCCCTGTCTGCAAATGGCGTAGTGGATTTGTGGAATTCCGCTGCGGCTGGCTTGTTCGGCGTGACCAAGGCCGAGGCGGAAGGCGTGCCGCTTTCCCTCTCGCTCGCTTTTACCGACGCGAAGTTGACCTGGAGCGCCGTGCTGCATCCTCAGGAATCCAGCGCGGCAAGCCGTTGGCAAAAGGTGCGTCTGCGCACTTGCCACGGCCTGACCCTCGATGTTGAGTTGAAATTCTCTGCCGATGCGGACGCGGATGGGGCGCACTTCAGTTTGTATTTTCAAGGCGCCGATGCGCGCGTCAGCGATTATGTGCACGTTGCGCATGATGGGCAAGATGGACAACATGTGCCCCGTGCGCAACCCTTGCAGGAACTGGACGATAACCTGCCCCTGGCGGTGTTTCAGTTTCGCTATGTGGATGGCATTGCCAGCTTCCCCTACATCAACCAATATTGGTCGCGCTTTGATGTCAGTCTGGAAAATGCGGGAAACAATAGCGAGCGCATCTTTTCCCTGATTGTCGAAGAGGATTTGCCCGGATTCATGGAGTCGATCCGGCTGGCCGCGCAAAATGGCACCAAATGGCGCAAGCAGTATCGCGTGCGGCTGTCCGATGGCGCCATTCGCTGGATGCTGGGGGAGTCGATTCCCATGCCGCATGCCGATGGCGGTTACATCTTCAACGGATACTGGCAAGACATCACCGAAATGAAGCAGACGGAGCAGCGTCTGTCTGAAGCGCAGCTTGCCGCCGAGGCCGCGCGCAAGCGCCTGACCGATCTGACCGAGACTTTGCCGGTGGCAGTGTTTCAGTTCCTTGAAGATCCGATGGGGGACCGGCGTTACCTTTACGTCGGGGAGAACGTCAAGGATATCCTTGGCGTGAGCGCCGGCGAGATTTTGAAAGACCGGCTGGCACGTTGGACCTACACGCCTGCCGAGTATCGCGTGCCGGCGCAGCAAGCCGTGCGACACGCCGTCGAAACGCGTGAGTTCACGCGCATACGCTCGTGCGTGGAGTTCGATGGCCGGCGCCGCTGGATTTATGCTTGCGCCGTGCCGACGGAGTTGCCCGATGGTTCGAGCGTGTGGAACGGTTTCTGGATGGATGAGACCGAAGCGCGCGAGCAGGCGGAGAACCTGCGCATTGCCAAGGAGCAGGCGGAAGATGCGACGCGCATCAAGTCGGTATTTCTCGCCAACATGAGCCACGAAATCCGCACGCCCATGAACGGCGTGATCGGCATGCTCGATCTTTTGCTCGATACCAATTTGAGCGATGCCCAGCGCGAATTTGCCGCCGTTGCGCAAACCAGCGCGGAAAGCCTGCTTCAGCTGATCAACGATATTCTCGACTTCTCCAAGATCGAAGCCGGCAAATTGCCGCTTGAGACGATTCCCTTCGATCTTTTGCACGAGATCGAGACGGTCTCGCACTGGCAGGGTATCGATGCCAGAAGCAAGGGCCTGGAACTGGTGGTGCATTATCCGCCGAATTATCCGCGCCATATGCTGGGAGACCCGACCAGGGTGCGCCAGATTTTGACCAATCTGGTGTGCAATGCGATCAAATTTACCAGCCGCGGCCATGTCGTGGTCGATGTCGAGATAACGGAACGCCGGGCAGGAAAATGCCACGTTCACATTTCCGTTTCCGATACCGGGATCGGCCTGGCGCCGGACAAGATAGACGAAATATTCGAGAAATTCACCCAGGCCGATCCTTCGACGACGCGCCAGTATGGCGGGACCGGTCTGGGTTTGACCATATGCAAGCTGCTCACCGAGTTGATGGGCGGCGAGATCGGCGTGACCAGCGAGTTGGGCAAGGGCAGCACCTTCTGGATTTCTCTGGACCTGCCGCTTGCGGTTGATCAGGCGAACGACGTCAAGCAGTTGCCACTGTCCGATGTTCGCGTGTTGTTCGTCGACAATCAGTCGACCTACAAGGCGGTACTCGAGGAGTTGCTGCTGCACGAGGGCATGCGGGTAGACAGTTGCGCCAGCGGTGCGCAAGCCCTCGCGCGCATGCGGGAAGCCGTCGCGAATCAGGACCCCTACCGGATCGCCATCCTTACCCCGCGCATGCAGGATATCGACGGGCTGCAGTTGGCCGGCGCGATCAAGTCCGACCGCAATTTTTGCGACACGCTGCTTGTGATGCTGACGGCGCAGTCTTCTCCCGGCGACGTGCAATCGTTGGCCCAGGCCGGCTTTTCTGCATTGCTGAAAAAGCCGCTCGCGCGCGACGCGCTGATCGGCACCATGCGTCAGCTATATTCCTCCATGCAGCGCGGCGAGGCGCCGGACTTTTTATCGGGCTATCAGCTCGCGCCTGCCCGCAGCTACGATTCCCATGCCGTGTCGCCGTTTGGCGGCTACCGGATTCTGGTTGTGGACGATAACATCGTGAACCAGTCGGTGGTCGTGCACATGCTCAAGAAGTTTGGCAGCATCACCGAGATCGCGGGCGACGGCCTGCAAGCGGTGGCGATGCACGGGGTTGGAAAATTCGACTTGATCCTGATGGATTGCCAGATGCCGGAGCTCGACGGCTACCAGGCGACAATGCGCATACGTGAAAACGAACGTGAACGCGCAGGCGGCATGGTCGACGGCCAGCACAGTGATGGCGACACGTCCGCGCGCAAGCACATCCCGATTGTGGCCCTGACTGCTCACGCACTGGCAGGCGACAGGGAGAAATGCCTGGCCGCCGGCATGGACGATTTCTTGCCCAAGCCGATACGTCCCAACAAATTGCGGGAAATTCTGGCGCGCTGGCTGCAAATGAAGAGCGGGCCAGCGCCGGCAGAAGAAGAGTCGGCAGTCGAAGACGATCTGGACGGCATGCACGAGGTGTTTGGCAGCGATTTCGCAGAGCTGGCGAAACTGTTCCAATCGGACAGCGTCAAAAGGATCGCAGCGCTGTATCGTGCCCTGCACGACAACGATCATGCGGAAATGTTGCGCCTGACCCATGCCTTGAGCGGGAGTGCGTCGTCGATGGGGGCGACCAGCCTCGCTGCTTTATGCAAGCGGCTCGAATTGCAGTTGAAGTCGGGCATTACCGAGGAACTTGAAGCAAGACTGGCTGCCATCGAGGCTGACTTCAAAAAAATCGAGCGCAGGCTGGTCGCAATGATGGAAGTGTAGATTTGCCGGCACTTTATCCGGATTGCCGATAGCGAAATGCTATGTTCGGAATCGGCAGAATCAATTTTATTGTCAGGTGCGACAGTGTTTAAATGTCGAACCGTAACCCAAACGAGGATATGTATGCGTCAAGCAATGTTGATCTGTGTAACCCTGATGTGCAGCGCGGCTCATGCAGCCGAACCATCCATCACCGTGCCTGTGAATCTCGTCGATGAAAAGGGCGTGGTTGCCAGCGCGGGCGATATTGTGATCAGCGAAACGCCTTATGGTTTGCTGTTCTCTCCCGCCTTGAGCGGTTTGCCAGCGGGATTGCATGGATTTCACGTGCATGAAAACGGGTCGTGCGACCCTGGCCAGAAGGACGGCAAAGCGGTAGCCGCGCTCGCCGCCGGCGGACACTGGGATCCAACCAAATCGGGCCGGCACGCAGGCCCTTATGGTGATGGGCATATGGGTGACCTGCCTGCACTGTACGTCGGCGCCGACGGCAAGGCCTCTTATCCCGCGCTGGCACCGCGCCTTCACGGTCTCGATTCCTTGCGCGGCCATGCCTTGATGCTGCACGCCGGTGGCGACAACCACGACGATCATCCCATGCCGTTGGGCGGTGGCGGCGCGCGCCTTGCCTGCGGTGTCATCAAGTAGGCGTGCTTTCGAACAGGGTAACGGACGCAGTGCGATGGGCAGTGCGCAAGTCATTGCAGTTGAAGAATATCAATGTCGATGAATGAAAACGGGAGGCAATATGAATCAAATCAAGAGGACAAAACTCGCAACCTGGAACGCATTGCGTGCAGTCGCGCTACTCTGCGTCTCAGGCACTGTTTGCGCTGCCGATGCCGGCAAAGCGGCGTCGGCCCCGCTCAATAGCGTGACCCCCGATACGACCATTTGCAGCGTCAGCGGGCTTGACCGCACGATTCCGTTTCCGGTCGGGGACAAGGCGCTGTATTTCGTCAACATACGCGACGGCGACAAGGTGCATTCGCCGTTCAGGGTGGTCTTTGCCGTTTCCGGCATGGGCGTCTCGCCTGTCGCGGGGGGGCAGATCGACGGCACCGGACACCATCATATTTTGATCGATCTCGATTTGCCGCCCGACATCAAGGCGCCGATTCCTTTCGACAAGCCGGACGAATATCAGCATCAGCACTACAAGCATTTCGGCAAGGGGGAAACGGAAACGGTGTTGAACCTGCCGCCGGGCAAGCACAAGCTGCGCTTGATGTTCGCCAACCACCAGCATATTCCGTACTATATTGCCAGCAAAGAGGTCAATATAGAGGTATTGCCGAACGCCAAATGAGTGGCGCGGCTGTGCTCGGCCCGGGTGGTGTCATTTCGGGTTGAGCACGAGCCGATAGCCGACGGCTGTTTCTGTTTGCAAGTGTTTCGGCTGCGCCGGGTCGTCTTCGAGTTTTTGCCGCAAATGCCCCATGTAGACGCGCAGGTAATGGCCGCTCTCCGAGTGGGACGGCCCCCAGACTTCGCGCAGCAATTGGCGATTGGTGACGACCCGGCCCGGGTTGTTCAATAGCGCCGTCAGCAGGCGATACTCGGTCGGTGTCAAATGCACGCCTTGCCCGCCTTTTGTCACCTGACGTTCGCGCAAATCCACTTTGACATCGCCAAATTGTATCGTGCCATTTTCGGTGGCCGATGGTGCGCGCTGGCGCCTGAGCGTGGCGCGGACCCTGGCCAGCAGTTCTCCGGAACCGAATGGCTTGGTCAGATAATCGTCGGCGCCGGCGTCGAGTGCACGTATCTTTTCCGTTTCAGCCACACGCGCCGACAAGACGATGATCGGCACGTTCGACCATGATCGTACGTCTTCGATCAAATCGATACCGTCACCGTCGGGCAGGCCAAGGTCGAGAATGATCAGGTCGGGCTTGCGCGTGCCGGCCTCGATGACGCCGCGCTTGCGCGATTCGGATTCGAACACCAGCCAACCCTCCGCCTCCATGGAAGAACGTACGAAGCGGCGGATTTGCGGTTCGTCCTCAATCAGCAATACGGTGGGGGTCGGATCTATCATTGTCGTTTCATGTTGCCGTCGATTGCTACAGGATGCGGTCTAGCTGCAAGTCGGTGCCGCCTTCGTCGAAATCCGGTGTTTCCGGCGGCGTGCCGAGCGGTAAAGCGAAGGTGAACATGGCGCCGCCTTCGGTCGATTTTGACGCCCGTATCGTGCCGCCATGGGCTTCCATGATCGCGCGGCAGATTGCCAATCCAAGGCCAACGCCGCTGGTGGCCGATTCGCGTTCGCCGCGGGTGAATTTTTCGAACAAGGCCTCTTCTTTCCCGGCAGGCAAGCCCGGTCCGTTGTCGCTCAGGGCGACGTTGAGGAATTGGCCGGCTGTTTCAGCGGCAATGACGATGTGCGATGTCGCCGGCGTATATTTGGCGGCGTTTTCCAGCAGATTGCACAGCACCCTCTCAATGAGCATGGCATCGAAGCGCACCAGGGGCAGGGTAGCCGGCAGGCGGGTTTCGATCGTGCGTTCACCGAGGCGCGCCTTGCAAAGACGGATGGAACTGCCTACCACTTCTTCAAACGGCTGCCATTGCAGGTTCAATTGCACTTCGCCATTCTGAATGCGCGCCATTTCGAGCAGGTTGGTGACCAGGGCGCTCATGCGGAGAATTTCTTCGCGCAGGGCCTCGGCCAGTTTTTGCTGGGCGTCCTGCAGGGGCGGCTTGGCCAGCGCTAACGATTCGGCCAGGCCGATCAGCGAGGTCAGCGGGGTACGCAGGTCGTGCGACAGGGTCGCCAGCAAGGAATTGCGCAGGCGCTCCGATTCCATGTGAACCAGGGCATTTTGCGCCACCTCGATGTAGTGCACGCGTTCGAGCGCAATGGCGGCGAGGGCGGCGAAAGTGTCGAGCTGTTGCCGCTGTTCGGGAATCAAAATCCAGCGCCTTCCTTCAGGTTCGATTGCCAGCAGGCCGCGCGTGCGCATTGGCGCCACCAGCGGCAGATAGAAAAAACTGCTGGCCGGCAGAGTGTCGGTGCCGATGCCTGCCGGTGTGGCGCGGTCAAAGGCCCATTGCGCAATGCCCATGTCGAGCACACTGAGATTGGGCGCCGGCTTCTCATCGGCCGAATATGGCGGCTGCAGCCGGCCGGCATCGTCGGGCACGATCAGCGTGGCCTTGGCGCGGAAAGTGCGCTGTATGAAGGTGCGGGTGATTTCGAAGATTTGTTCGGTTTGCAGCGCGCCGGACAATTCGCGCGCGAATTCATAGAGCGCACGCGAGCGCGATTCCCGGTGCATTGCAACCCGTGCCTGATAACGCAGATCGGACGTCAGATGGCCCGTGATCAGGCCCACCACCAGCATGACGGCAAAGGTGACCAGATACTGCAAATCGCTGACGGCGAAGGAAAAGCGTGGCGGCACAAAGAAAAAATCGAAAGAAGCGACACCCACCACCGTTGCCACCACCGAGGGGCCGCGGCCCATGCGTATGGCAACCAGGACCACCGTTAGCAGGAACAGCATGACGATGTTGGCCAGGTCGAAATAGGGTAGCAAGGGGGTCGCGACGAGGGCTGTCAGCAGGCTGGCACCGGCTGCGAACAGGTAGCGCCAATATTGCCACTTGCGCAGATTCTCTTCGTCCGCATCGTCTGCATCATCGGAACGATTGGCAGTCTTGTCGCGCAGCGGCGCGTCTTTCGCTGTCTCGCCGCCGATCTCGATCAAATCGACGTCGGGTGCCATCGCGGCGATGCGATTCAAATGCGGCGCGCGCCAGGGCCAGGTGGTGTGGCCGCGCCCGAGCACGATCCTGGAGAAGTTCTGGCTGCGTGCATAGTCGACGATGGTGCGCGCAATATCATTGCCGGAGAGTACCGCCGTCTTGGCGCCGAGATCGCCGGCCATCTTGAGCGACTTCAGGATGCGCTCGCGCTGCTCCGATGGCAGTTTTTGCAATTGCGGCGTTTCGACATAAATGACGTGCCATTCGGCGTTCAACTGGCTTGCCAGGCGGGCGGCACTGCGAATGATGTGGTCGATGCCGCTGCGCGGCCCGAGGCAGGCAAGCAGGGCGGCGTCGGTTTGCCAGACCGAATTGATCGACTTTTCAATGCGGTAGGCCTGAACGTCGTTTTCCAGGCGGTCGGCCGTGCGGCGCAAGGCCAGTTCGCGCAGGGCGATCAGATTGCCCTTGCGGAAAAAATTGCGCGAAGCGCGTTCTGCCTGCTGCAACTGATAAACCTTGCCTGACTTGAGGCGGCTGAGCAACTCGTCGGCCGGGATGTCGACCAGCACGACCTCGTCGGCGGCATCGAATACCGTGTCTGGCAAGGTCTCGCTGACGCGAATGCCGGTGATACCGCCCACCGCGTCGTTGAGGCTTTCCAGATGCTGCACATTGACGGTGGTAAACACATCGATGCCGGCTTCCACCAGTTCCTCGACGTCTTGCCAGCGTTTGGGGTGGCGTGAACCGGGCGCATTCGAGTGCGCCAATTCGTCCATCAGGATCAAATCGGGGCGGCGAGACAATGCTTCGTCGATATCGAATTCATTGATGGTCTTGCCGCGATATTCGATGAGAACCGGTGGCAGCAGCATCAAGCCTTCCAGTTGTGCGGCCGTTTCGCTGCGCCCGTGGGTTTCCACCACGCCGACCAAGACATTGCGCCCTTCGGACTGCAATTTGCGCGCTGCCGACAGCATGGCGTAGGTTTTGCCCACGCCTGCCGACGCGCCGAAATAGATGCGCAACTTGCCGCGCGTCGCGCTTTTTTCCTGAGCCTGGACTTTGGCAAGCAAGGCGTCCGGATCGGGACGTTGGTCGGTCATGACATGTTTTTTCTTGGTGATTCGCGGTTCGCCACGAAGAACTGATAACCCAATTCTGACATAAACGAACCGGTGCCGGTATCAATGCAATTGGTCCAGGGCGAGATTCAATGCAAGGACGTTGACTCTGGCTTCGCCGAAGAAGCCGAAATACTGCGGCGAGCTGAGCTTGTCGATCAGGCCACGGGCAGCATCGGGCGAGATCTTCCGTTCCCGTGCGACCCGATTGACTTGATAGTAGGCTGCCGCAAGGCTGATTTCGGGATCGAGGCCGCTGGCCGACGAAGTCACGAGATCAACCGGAATCGGCGTGTGGTTTTCCGGATCTGCGGCCTTCAGTGCAGCGACGCGGCCCTTGATCTCATCGGCCAGTGCAGGGTTGGTCGGCGCATTGTTCGAGCCGCCAGAGTTCACCGCATTGTAGGGCATGGGGGAGGTTGCCGAGAGGCGGCCCCAGAAGTATTTGGGCGAGGAAAATTCCTGCCCGATCAACAGGGAGCCGCGATTGTCGGGCAGCAGGCTGCCGGCTACCTGATGCGGGAACAATGCGCTCCCGATACCGGTCATGGCGAATGGGTAGACGACGCAGCAAATGAGCGTCAATACGCAAAAAAGAACCAGGGTGGGACGAAGTATCGATGTCATGGTGAATTCCTAGACGAGATGCAGTACGGACAAAATGACGTCAATGAGCTTGATCCCGGCGAAAGGCAGGATGATGCCGCCCAGGCCATAAACAAGCAGATTGCGTTGCAAAAGGGCAGCGGCGCCAATGGCACGATATTTGACGCCTTTCAATGCCAACGGTATCAGGAACACGATGATCAGCGCATTGAAGATCACCGCCGACATGATGGCCGAAGACGGGCTGGCCAGGTGCATGATGTCGAGCGCCTTCAGTTGCGGATAGGTCGTCACGAAAGCGGCCGGAATGATGGCGAAATACTTGGCCACATCGTTGGCGATCGAGAACGTGGTCAGGGAACCGCGCGTCATCAGCATCTGTTTGCCGATCTCGACGATTTCGAGCAGCTTGGTCGGATTCGAATCGAGGTCGACCATGTTGCCGGCTTCCTTGGCGGCTTGCGTGCCGGAGTTCATGGCAACGGCCACGTCAGCCTGTGCCAGGGCCGGCGCGTCGTTGGTACCGTCGCCGGTCATGGCCACCAGTCGGCCTTCGCTCTGGTAGCTGCGGATCAGCTTGAGCTTGTCTTCCGGCGTTGCTTCGGCAAGGAAGTCATCGACACCGGCTTCGGCGGCAATGGCGGCAGCGGTCAGTTTGTTGTCGCCGGTGATCATCACAGTCTTGATGCCCATGCGGCGCAGCTCGCTGAAACGCTCCTTGATGCCGCCCTTGACGATATCTTTCAACTCGACCGCGCCCATGACGCGTCCGTCGTCGATGACGACCAGAGGCGTGCTGCCGCGACGTGCGATGTCGTCAACGGCTTGAGACACTTCGGCGGGGTAGGGGCGGCCCAGCGATTCGGCATATTTCCTGATCGAGTCGGCGGCGCCCTTGCGCACAGAGCGTTCACCGATATCGACGCCGCTCATGCGGGTTTGCGCAGTGAACGGCACGAAGGTGGCGTTCAAGCTGCCCATGTCGCGTTCACGGATATTGAAGCGCTGTTTGGCCAGCACGGCAATACTGCGGCCTTCCGGCGTTTCGTCGGCCAGCGAAGCCAGTTGTGCCGCGTCGGCCAATTGTTGCTCGGTGATGCCGGGCGCCGGAACAAAAGCGGAAGCCTGGCGATTGCCGAGCGTGATGGTGCCGGTTTTGTCGAGCAATAACACGTCCACATCGCCGGCCGCTTCGACAGCGCGCCCGGAGGTAGCGATGACGTTGGCCTGCATCATGCGGCTCATGCCGGCGACACCGATGGCCGACAGCAACCCGCCGATGGTGGTCGGGATCAGGCACACCAGCAGCGCGATCAGGACGGTGATTGTGATGGGCGTGCCGGCTTTGGCGGCTTCCACGCTGTAAAGCGAGAACGGCAGCAAGGTCACCGTGACGAGCAGGAAAATGATGGTCAGGGCCACCAGCAGAATCGTCAGAGCGATTTCATTCGGCGTTTTCTTGCGTTTGGCGCCTTCCACCATGGCGATCATGCGGTCGATGAATGCTTCGCCGGGGTTGACCGAAGCGCGCACGACGAGCCAGTCCGACAGCACGCGTGTGCCGCCGGTGACGGCCGAAAAATCGCCGCCCGATTCGCGGATGACGGGCGCCGATTCGCCGGTGATCGCACTTTCGTCGACCGAGGCAACGCCTTCGATGACTTCACCGTCAACCGGGACCACATCGCCTGCTTCGATCAGGACAACGTCGCCCTTGCGCAGCACTGTGGCAGGGGTGGACGCCCATTTGCTGCCATATTTCGGCGCGTCGAGTTTCTTGGCATTGACGGTTTGCTTCAGGGCGCGCAGCGACGCGGCTTGCGCCTTGCTGCGTCCTTCGGCCAGCGCTTCGGCAAAATTGGCAAACAACACCGTGAACCATAACCAGATCGACGTGGCCAGGATGAAACCGGGAGCGGCTTCGCCTTTGCCAAATTCGGACTGGATGAATAACAGCGTGGTAATGATGCTGCCGACGTAGACAACGAACATGACCGGGCTGCGCAATTGCACGCGCGGATCAAGTTTCTTGAATGAATCGACGATGGCCGGCCCGATCAGGGCGGCATCGAACAGCGTCAGGTTTTGACGTGACATGGTTGCTGCCTCTTAATGTGTAAGCTGCGGAGTGAATAACTGCAGGTGCTCGACCACGGGGCCGAGTGCCAGGGCTGGAACATAGTTCAGGACGCCGATCAGGATAACTGTACCGATCAAAAGCGATACGAACAACGCGCCGTGTGTGGGCATGGTGCCGGCATTGACCTGCAGCCGCTTCTTGGCTGCCAGCGATGCGGCAATGGCCAGCACAGGCACGATCACACTGAAGCGGCCAAACCACATGATGAAGGCCAGCAACGTGTTGAAATACGGCGTGTTGGCCGACAGGCCCATGAATGCGCTGCCGTTATTGTTGGCAGCAGATGACATGGCATAAATGATTTGCGAGAAACCATGCGGCCCGGCAAACGAGATGCCGGCCTTGCCGGCGTCGAGCATGACGCTGGCAGCGGCGCCACCCAGAATCAGCAAAGGCGTGACGAGAAGTGCGATCGACACCATTTTCATTTCAAAGGACTGAATCTTCTTGCCCAGGTATTCCGGTGTGCGACCTATCATCAGGCCCGCAATAAATACCGCCAATATGGCGTAGATCAGCATGGTGTAAAGACCCGTGCCGACGCCGCCGAAAATCACTTCGCTCAGTTGTATCAGCACCATCGGCACCAGGCCGCCTAGCGGCATGTACGAATCGTGCATGGAATTGACCGCTCCGCAGGAGGCGCCCGTGGTGACAGCGGCAAACAACGCCGAAGCACTCACGCCGAAGCGTGCTTCCTTGCCTTCCATGTTGCCGCCCGCTTGCGTGGCCGAGCTGACCTGATCGATGTCAAGCGCAGTGATTACCGGATTGGCCTGCTGTTCCGCGATCATGACTACCGACGTCATGCAGACGAAAATCAATGTCATTGCCGCAATGATTGCCCAGCCCTGGCGCTTGTCGCCGACCATTTGCCCGAAGGCGAAGCACAAACCGGCAGGGATCAGGAAAATCGAGATCATCTGAACGAAGTTGGTGAGCGGTGTCGGGTTTTCATAAGGATGGGCAGAATTCGCATTAAAGAAGCCGCCGCCGTTCGTTCCCAGCATCTTGATGGCTTCCTGCGACGCGACCGGGCCCATGGCCAAGGTTTGCGTTTTGGCGGTCAGGGTTTCCGTGACCGGATTGCCCTGGGCATCCTTCACAGGCTGGCCGGAGGCATCGAGCTTGGGCTGGGTGTAGGTGACCGGCTCGACCAGTGTGACGTCCTTGTATTTGTCAAAATTCTGCAGCACGCCCTGGCTCATCAGGAACACGGCGAATATTGCCGCCAGAGGCAGCAATACATACAGGGTCGAGCGTGTCAGGTCGACCCAGAAATTGCCTATTGAGCTCGCATCGCGCCTTGCAAAACCGCGTATCAGGGCGAACACCACGGCAATGCCGGTGGCCGCGGAAAAGAAATTCTGCCCGGTCAGCGCCAGCATTTGCGTGAGATAACTCATCGTCGATTCCGGCGTGTACGATTGCCAGTTGGTGTTGGTCACGAAACTGATCGCCGTGTTGAATGACGAATCGGTGCCGACATTGGACAAGGCTTGCGGATTGAGCGGCAGCCACGATTGCAGGCGCTGTACGGCATAGACGAACAGGGCGCCCAGCGTATTGAACGCAATCAGAGACAGGGCATAGTGCTTCCAGCCTGGTTCGGTAGCGGTGTTGACACCGGCTGCGCGGTAAAGCAGTCCTTCCAGCTTGTATAACCAGCCAAGGCACCGGATGGGGCGGTCTTCGGCTACCTGGGCCAGGTATTTGCCGAGCGGATAAGACAGCGCCAGCAAAACCAGCAGGAAGAAGCCGAGTAGAAGAATCGATTGCGTGGTCATCAAAGATCCTCCGCCTTGAGCAAGGCTATGGTCAGGTAAACCAGCAGGCAGGCGGAAACGACTGCACCGATCACATAAAAGGTGTTCATCGACGTTCCCCCAATTTTTCGCATCCAACCACGGAGGCCCAGGTAATGAGCCACAGCGCGGCGATCGTCAATACGGCCAAGCCGTCCATCAATTCCATTTCAATCTCCCAGACAAAGGCTGTTTCAATGACAGCAAGCGTAGCTGTTGCCGACTAAAAAATTAGTAAAAACTGATACTGCCGGTGTAAAGAAAGCGTAAAAATTCCATAAAAACAGTCTGGATGCTTCACAAGCCGGGGAATTGATCTGGCGCAATGCCTTGGCACGCAATTTACGGATTTGGCGACGAACCGATGGCGAGACGGTGTTAAAATCGTCGTCTCGTCCAAGGAAGGGGTCACTTATGAATAAAACAGAATTGGTTGACGCAATCGCAAAAGACTGCGATCTATCCAAGGTGGCAGCGCAGCGCGTGCTCGAATCGTTGCTCGATCACGTCGTCAAGTCCGTTGCCAATGGAGACACGGTTCAACTGGTGGGCTTTGGTGCTTTTCACGCCAGCAAACGTGCGGCGCGTACCGGTCGCAATCCACGTACCGGAGCGGATCTGGAAATTCCTGCCTCAAATTCGGTGAAATTCACCGTCGGCAAAGCGTTCAAGGACGCTGTCAACAAGTAGTCAAAGCAGGTCGGCTACCCGTGCACTGAAAGAATGCCTGAAACGGCGTGTTCCCGTAAAAAGGAACACGCCGCTCTTATTTGCTCGCCGGGTTTATTTGGCCGGACCGTAGACAATGTCGGCACGGCGATTTTGCGACCAGGCCGCTTCGTCATGCCCATCCGCCTTCGGTTTTTCCTTGCCGAACGACACCGCTTCCATTTGGCCTTCCGTCACACCCATGGCTGACATGGATTTGCGCACGGCTTCGGCGCGCTTTTGACCCAGGGCCAGGTTATATTCGCTGCCGCCGCGTTCGTCGGTATTGCCCTGGATAACAATCTTGCGCGCTTTGTGCGCTTCAAGATACTTCGAATGGGCTGTCACCACCGGATTGAATTCGGACTTCACGACATAGCTGTCGAAATCAAAATACACGCTGCGCTGCGCCAATACACCCTTCGGATCGTCGAGCGCATCCATTTGCGGCGCTTCCATGGTTTTGACGGCATGGGTGTCCGTGGTCATTTTTGCGGTCGGCTCGGCAGGTGCCGGCTTCGGCGCGTCGGTTTGTGTTGGGGTGGTGTGACAAGCCGCCAAAAGCAATGCAGCGGTCATGGTCAATATGATTGGATGCAATGTGCGCATATAAAACTCCCTGAAAAAAGAAAAATTTGAAGACTCTTGAACTTGTCGATCTCAACGACCGCGATTGAACAAGTTGGTCCTGCCAACTATTGTGCCTGCAATTTCACTGAAACCACGAAAGGGTACATCGAAATTGCCGGTGAAGCGGTATGCATCGGGGCGTTTCCCGGCAAACTGCAAACAGTTATTCGATCATGTTGACTCCCCCTGAAGCTGCGGCCACCCCGGCCTTGGGCGCAGTGCTCGAAAATCGTTCAGCCAGAGTATGGTAAAGCTGCGCCGGGCAAACAAACCTTGAGACCGCGGAGGCAATCACGGAAGCCGTCATCAAGGGCAACAGCATTTGATGGCTTCCCGTCATCTCCATCATAATGATAAAAGAGGTGAGGGGCGCGCGCGTTACGCCGGAAAGGTAGGCAGCCATGACGAGCAGAATCGTTGCGGCATGTGGTGCCAAATGCGGGAAGAGGACGGCTATGTTTTCTCCGATTCCGGCGCCCGCAGCAAGGGAGGGTGCGAAAATGCCGCCGGCAATTCCACTGACGGAAGAAAGCAATGTTGCCGCCAGCTTGGCGACACCGAAATACCACGGCAACTGGATGCCATCTTCGAGCGTCAGGCGGGTCGCTTCATAGCCGGTGCCGAACACCGATCCATTGGAGGCGAAACCCAGCAGGGCCACACCCAACCCGCAAGCGGCGGCAAAGCAGTAGGGATGGTTGCTCACCCGGCCGGCCGCGCGGCGCGACAATTCACCAGGGACCTGGATCATAAGGCGGCTGAATGCGCCGCCACAAACGCCGCCGGTGATGCTGCAGACAATGATGGGGAAAATGCTGTACTGCCATTCGAGGTAGATATTGCTTGTTCCGAAATAAGTGTAGTTGCCTAGAATTGCCAAGGAAATGAGGCCGGAAAGAATCACCGTCACGAGGGTGGAACTGTTGGCGTTGAAGACGTGTTTCTTGCTCAGTTCCTCGATGGCGAACATGATGCCGGCCAATGGCGTGTTAAACGCAGCGGCAATGCCTGCGGCGCCGCCGGCGAGAATCAAAATGCGCCGCGTGCTTTCGCGTTTGAATGGGCCGCGGCCCTGAAATGCGTGCATGATCGACGCGCCGATTTGCACCGTCGGTCCCTCGCGGCCTATGGAAGCGCCGCAGGCGAGGCCTGCTATGGTCAACAGCGCCTTGCCAAGGGCGATGCGCAGCGACAATAAATGGCTGCTCTTTGCTTTGCCTGCGGCATCGATAGCGGCTATCGTCTGCGGTATGCCGCTGCCTTGCGCGCCAGGCGCGAAGCGTTTGCAGAGGTAAGCAAGAAGGGCGAATCCGGCCGGCATGAAAAGTAGCGGGGCCAGACTCTCCTTCGCGCAGATCCATTGATTGAGCCGCGTGGCATACTCGGCTCCGGTTGTCAGGCCGACAGCCATGAACCCAACGATGATCGGGCCGATAAGCCAGGCGGAACCGCGATGCCACAAGTTGCGACAATGTGACAACCAGCCGGCAAATTTGCGGTTTTGGCGTACGCGCCGAATCAAATTGCTGTACACAAGCAGGCTTGGCGTCATTTTATGGTTCAGAATCAGCCTCGAAGTCGTTCAGACCGGTTTGTAGCGTGGCAGAAAAAAGGCGATAATGCATTTTGGCAAATTATATTCCATTAAACTATATTTCGACAAATGTAATTGCTTTGTAATTGTAACCGAGCGAGAAAATGATGGCGAATAAACAAGTTGGAACGGTAGCAATGCAGCCCGGCGAAGAAGAAGGCCTAAGTCAACGTCTCGATACGCTCAAAAAGTTGCGTATCGTGTTCAGGGCAGCGCAGCGACATTCGCTATGGATTGAAAAACAATGTGGCGTGAGCGGTGCGCAATTATGGATGATGCAGGAACTGCACGACCAACCTGGTATGCGCGTTGGCGAGTTGGCAAGCAAACTGGCTATCCATCAAACAACGGCGAGCAACCTGCTCGATGCGCTACGCAAACGTGGCTATGTGCTCAAGGAGCGTGACGGCAACGATCAGCGCGTGGTCAACCTGAAGCTGTCCGAGCAGGGCAGGGAGGCCCTGCTGAAAGCACCCACCCCGGCACGCGGTTTATTGCAGGAGGCGATATTGCAGCTCGATGAAAGCCAACTGATACAACTTGACGCGGGTCTGCAAGGCTTGTTGAACAGCATCGATAAACTCGATGAAGGCTTCGGCATGCTGCCGTTGCCTTTCATGTTGTGAACTTGACGCGACCATGCCGGCACATAGCCCGCCTGATCGCGTATCTCCTCAATGGGAAAGCAGGGCAATGAGGATGATGATTGGTATGGGTACGCCAAGAAACCAAAGCAAGAGTGAGCGCATGGCTTGTCTCCAGAAAAATATCAATTAAGAAAATACGGCGCCGCAAAACAAGCCGGCGCGAACGTGTTTGCGGCCTTTAAACGACGGGTATATGGATCACGCTGTCGCGCTGGCGTCCGCCCAGTGTTGCGAAAAGGCTTGCACAGAATGCGCCGCACAAGAGCGAGACAAACATCCATAGTGCTGCATAGGTTGCGGCCTTGCGCGCCTTGTCGGCTGCTTGCCGCGCGTTTTGCTCTGCGGTAGCCAGTGCGTCATGTGCGATGGCA
The DNA here is from genome assembly GCA_036561005.1 of Burkholderiaceae bacterium. Lineage (GTDB taxonomy): Bacteria > Pseudomonadota > Gammaproteobacteria > Burkholderiales > Burkholderiaceae_D > PKWO01. The sequence continues at coordinate 37,354 of DATBQE010000193.1, forward strand.
AACGTATCGCTGACGCGTTTGTCGGCGTCGGCCACGGAAAGTCCGGTGCGCTTGGCTACCAACTGGGCCAGATATTCACGGTCCTGCGCCGGCAGGGCGCCGGCGTGGATGCTGTTGGCGAAAATGCGCCCCGCCTCGGCACGAACGGCAGCATCGGATTCTGCAGTTCCTTCCGTCGCGTTGGGCGATGCGCGGAACAGCGAATCGACCAGATATTTTTCCGCTTCCTGATGCGTTTCGCGTCCGGAACCCGCGCCACTATGCCCTGAGGTGTCGTTGGCCATGGCGGGAACCGCAGCGACAGCGCCGGCAGTGAGCGCGGCGCCGGCCGTGGCGCCGGTAGCCATCATATTGCCCAGCACGCCGCCGATCAGGGCGGCACTGACGAGCGCCGCGACTGCCCAGGCGAGGAAACCGTGCGCCGTATCGCGGAAATAGACTTCGTCGGTATGCACGGTCGCCCATTTGATGCGCAGACGTCCGGCGAGATAGCCGCCGACTCCGGAGGCCACGATTTGCGTCAGAACCAGCCACGCGATGGAGGACATACCGAGCGTGCCGGCGTCAATGCCACGGTGCGGCCAAGGGGAAACTGCCGAGAATCCGAGCCCGATTCCCAACACAATCAGAATGAGCGAGAGCGCAGCAGCTGCAAATGCACCGGCCAGCACTGCGCCCCACGACACACCTGTTGCGGTTTGTTCGACTGCAAGGTCGGTATATGTTTGTGATGTCATGACCATCGTCATCTCCTATTCAAATAACTATAGAGTCGCATTCAATGGCCGCGATGTTGGTGCGCAAGCACACGCAAATGCGATTTAGGCTCTGTTTCGAAATGAATTTGGTATCTTTGTTATTTCCTGATCATATCTACTGTCACTATTGCGACACCTGACCCTGCATATTCACCCTGCATATTCATGATGCAGGTTCCAGATCAAGGGAGGACATTTCGACGGAGGACATTCACGCAGGTGGAATTTTCTCGATATGGTCGACTTCAATGTCGGCGCCATCGACGTACTCGTCGTCTCGGTCGACCGACGCGCGTTCGCCGGTGCCTTGCGAATCGGTATCGGATTCATCTGCGGCCGGTATGCCGCGCAATTCGTCCAGTTCTTCGGCGTCTGCGGTAAGGCGTTGTCGTTGCGTTCCTTTACGGCGCACCGTCCCTTTCATGTCGCTGCCCGAATCGGACGTGTCGCCAGGGCCCAACGTGCCGATATCGTGACCGCGCCCCAACGAGCGATCTGGCAATCCGGGCAAATTATCCGGGTCTAGCGTACTGTTTCCCGACATGATCTTCTCCAAAAAAAATATTATGATGTTGGATCTCATCACACAATGTTCAATTGTTCCGTACGGCGCCGAACAGTTTTTCGTATGACACCGCAACGCCAGTTACCCGCGATGGTTAACCTGCTGATACGTTTCTTGCAGCTTCTCCATCTGGTTTGAACCCGAGGATTTTCATCGGTCGCGTCAACCCCTGCGCGCGGTTCTTCATTTGCTCCCAGGGTTTGTTGCCCACATCGAGGCGGTCGTGAATGTTGCGCACATGCCAATGCGCGCCGCTTTTTATCTTCTCCAGGTCGTCCCAGCCGAAAGGAACCGACACACCCATACCGGGACGTGCGCGTGCGGACCATGCCGAAACGGTCGTTGCGCCAAAGCCATTGCGCAAATAGTCGACAAAGACTTTTCCGATCCGGTTTTTCGGCCCGCTTTTGGCGGCAAACAGCTGGGGAAGGGTCGCTGCAAGGTGTTCCACGATAGCGTGACTGAATCCCTTGACGGCACCCCATTCGTATTGCCGCTTGATCGGCACAACGATATGCAAACCCTTGCCGCCGCTGGTCTTGATCATCGATTCCAGTTCAAGCGCCGCAAGCAGGCTTCGCACGAGTGTCGCGGCTTGGCGCAATAGGTCCCAGTCGGTCTTTTCACCGGGATCGAGATCGAAGGTCATGCGGTCCGGTTTGCCGATTTTTGACTTGACGGCGTTCCACGTATGAAACTCGATCACGTTCATTTGTGTTGCGGACAGCAGGCCTTGTGCATTGAAGATTTCAAGCATGGGCGGGTGTTCAGGGTCCAGATCGGGCGGTAGCATGCGTACGCCAGCCATGCTGATGTCACCCAAATGCTTTTGGAAAAAAAATTGGCCGCCAACCCCATCAGGCGCGCGCAGCAGAGAAGCGGGCCGGCCCTTAAGGTGCGGCAGCATCAGCGGTGCAACGAGGGCGTAAAAGCGCATCAACTCAATTTTTGTCAGACCGCTGTGCTCGTCAATGACCCGGTCCGGGTGGGTGACCTTTTGCGCTGCCAGCAGACCGGTCTCTTTTGCATCCGTCGCGGCTGTTTTGTTTGGTATGTGTTTCGGCCTTTCTCGAACGACTTCGCCGGCCTTCTTGTCCTGTCGCAAAGCGTGAAATACGCCGTGGCGTATGCGCCCATCGGCAGTCCAGGCTGCGAAAGAGACTTCCGCCAGCATGACCGGTTTGACCCAGTGCGCGGTGCGGTAAATTCCTGTGGGTCCGTCAAATGGGCTTTTCTCCGCCGCGTTCGCATCCAATTGCTTGCGCAAGGCGGCAAGTGTTTTGTCATTGAATCCGGTGCCGACATTGCCTGCATAATGCAATTTGTGTTTGTCGTCATGGATGCCCAAGAGGAGCGAACCCAGGCCGCTGCGCGTGCCCTGCGGGTCGGTGTAGCCGCCAATGACGAATTCCTGCCGCTGCCCGCATTTCAGTTTGATCCAGCTCCGTGATCGCCTCTCCGTATAGTGGGAGTCGATCCGTTTGCCGATCACGCCTTCCAGTCCGAGCCGGCAAGCGTCGTCCTTGACGTGGGTGCCGTCCACGTCGAAACCCTGGCTGAATCGAATCGATGCCGGCGTCCTGGCGTTGAACAGCGAGTGCAATATCCTGCGCCGTTCCAGCAGCGGTACCTCGCGTAAATCGTGGCCATGGTAGAACGGCAGATCGAACAGGTAATATACGACCTCGCTGGTGCGCGCGCGGTCGAAGGCATTTTGCAGGCGCTGGAAATCGGGAATGTCATGTTCGTCGAGTGCCACAATTTCGCCGTCGTACCAGCCATCGGGCAACTTCATCTTGGCCAGCGATTTGGCCAGTTCCGGCAGCTTGTCAGTCCAATCGAGGCCAGTACGGGTATGTAGACGCACGTCGCCGGATTCGGCGCGTGCAAGCATGCGATAGCCGTCGAATTTAATCTCGTATTGCCATTGCTTTCCGTCTCCAGGTGCTTCCTCTACAAGTGTTGCAAGCTGGGGATTGAGTCGCGCGGGCAAGGCAGTTTTTTTTGCCCCTTCCGGCATACTTTGGTTTTTGCCTGCGCGGGAGATGGCCGACTTGCGTGTCTGTTTTGCCGGCTGCACCGTGCCCTTGCTTCTTCTCTTCTGTGCTCCAGCCACGCTATCAGGCATTTCATCGACAACGCTGAACTCCTGCGCAGGGCGTGCATAGTCGTCTTTTTCCTTGATCAGCAACCAGGCTTCTTGCTTTTCACCATGTGGCTTCATGCGGATCAATGCCCAGTTTCCATGCAGCTTTTGCCCGTGCAAGGCGAACTTCAGATGCCCGGACCGATAGTCCTTTTCTGGATTGCCGAGCGGTTCCCAGTTGCCGT
>DATBQE010000194.1:0-40585 GCA_036561005.1 Burkholderiaceae bacterium
TGACTACATTTTCGAATGTAGTCAAGAAATAGACTGCACGAAATCGCACGCGGACGATCGGCAGACATACGCTGACAGGCCCCGGCGAAACCCTGAGTGGCTTGATCCAGCGCAAATTCCCTATTTCCAGCTCGGACATCATGAAGACTCCAGCCAACGAGGCCAAATCCATTGCCTTATCGCCGAGCATTGACATGAATCGTCATCTCAATCTGGCATCGAGCCATGAATTACTACTGGCAGCGCAAATTCTGCTTATCCCGGCGTTTTATCTGATCCTGACTGGCCCCACGTCCTTGCATCAGGCTATCGGCCATGGAATCTATGCGCTATCGGCGGCGTTATTGGGGTTGATCATCGTCGCGCGCCGTTCGGCTGAATCTGAACAGCACAAGGACAACATGGCGTGGCTCGATACGCTGATTTTTCTTGGCGCGCTGGCCAGCGTCTGGCCAACCGAATTGCCCTGGAGTTCCGAAGAATGGCTGCTACGCATGGGCTACTGCGGCGTGGTATTTGCAAGGCTCGCCACATTGATGGGAAGATATCTGGTGCCGAATCGACTGCTGCCGATATGTACCCTGGCAGTATTGATGTTGGCCATTGCAGGTGCCGGGTTTTTCTGGCTCGAGCCAAAAGTGAAGACCTATGCCGACGGCGTATGGCTGGCATTCACAACAGGCGCCACAGTCGGCTATGGCGATCTGGTGCCGTCGACACCCGCCTCGCGCATCTTTGCGGCGTTTATTGTATTGCTCGGCTACGCGTTGTTTTCTGTCGTTACAGCGAGCATCGCCGCCCTGCTGGTGGGTGAGGATGAAAAGCGTTTGAGCCGCGAGATGCATGCCGATTTAGGCATGTTGCGCAAGGAAATCTCGTCGCTGCGTGCAGAACTCCTTGCCATGTCGTCGCCGTCTTCACCAAAAGAGCGATGGGAAGACCGGAACGATTGAGCTACTTTCGCGGCCCATTACAATGGCATAGTCGATCAACCCTGGCGCGAACCGGCCACTTGACTCGGCGCCGTAAAGACAACCAAGCCGAACCACACAGCAAACACCGCGTAAATTGCTGCTGCGGCCGTAATCTCCGGCACAGCCGAACCTGCCGCGAGCAATTTGAGCAGCACGACGGCCAACACGGCAAAATGCAGGAAATTACCAAGCGCCACCGGCTTGCCGTAAATGCCGCCGATCAAACTCGCGCGTGCCATCCAGTTAAGTATGGCAAATCCCAGATACAGCGCGCCAATCGCCTGAATCAAAACCACAGCAAGGCCTTGTGCACTTGCATGGTAGTAGCCGAGGATTTCCTGCGGCAGGAACGATGCGAGCAAGCCGAGCGCAGCCATGTACAGCGCACTGATGCTCATCAGTAATTTTGTCTGCATCTGCGTCCTTTCCTCAATTTACCGCGGATTTCCGCGAACACGCGCTACCAGTCTTTGTCGCCGGCCGGTTTCTTGGCTGGAGTCGGTGCCGGATCGTCGTCGGCATCCCTCCCTGAAGTCGCGTTACCGGCTTTTGCGGCCGCCTTTACCGCCACGGCTTCATGCACGATCAGTGCGCCCGGCGCAACGCCGTCCAGCTTGACCTTGACGTTCTCCAGTACACCATAGGATACCGTGGGCGTGACGCGATTGATCACAACCTCGCAACACAGGTTTTCCATTCGTCCCAGCGATTGGCCGGTCTGCGGATCCTTCAATTCCTTACCCTGCAAATAAATTGCGTAACGTCCGTTCTCGTTCAACGCACTGCCGCCCTGGCTCAACACGACGTTGTTTCCATCACGGTCGACCACCGAGACCGGGAAGGTCCGCAGCAGGATGGCTTCAGAAATTTTCTTTACCAAATCAGCTTCCATGCGCCCAATGGTTCCGGCCTCGTCAAAGTTTGTTCCCAGCGTGGTCGGTGCAATCGAAGGCGCCGAACCTTGCAAACTGGCGGATTGAAAGATCTGCCGCGTGGCCAGGTTGATCATGCGCTGCGATACCGTCCACCCGCCCGAGAAGCTGACCAGGTCGCGCGTCGACGTTTGCAGGTGCCGCACATGCTTGTCATAGGAAAAATCGTTGATCACGCCGACCCATACCAGGTCCGCACTGAGCGCTTGCCCCAATTTCGCCACGTCGGTATTGACGGATTTCCCGGCATTGATCATGTCGAGTTCATTCTGCAATTCGCCTTCAAACTGACGGTCGAGCACCGTGAACCGACCGGTTTGCGACAAGGCATCGACGATCTTTCGATGCAGGGCATTGAGCACTTGCTGAGCCGGCACCATGTGCCCGCCGATGTTGAATGCAGTCTTGTCCGAATACAGCGGAGCGACCACGACCTTGATCTTGCCGGCATCGGCCGGCGCAACAAATTTCGCGACCTGGGCCTCGATATCGACGGCATAAGGGTCGCCTTTAGTTGCAGGCGGCGTCAACTTGAGCACCTTGAATGACGACACGAGGCCGTGAGATTCGGAAATGATCATTTCGGCAAAATGCTGCCCCTGCACAACCGCGGTCGCCTTCGCGCTATCGGTACCCTGGTCGGACTGGATATCAACGTCCGCCGTGACGTGCGACAGGGTATTGAGATTGGCGCTGATGGAATTGACCACGGTGCCATTGACCTGCATGACGGCGGTCTTCAACGCGTCGTTAATGGCCGCACCGGGTGTCATGCCGGCACCTGTTGCATTGACCTTGACGTGCTCGATCTTGCCGACGTCCGGCACCTGGCCATGCGACGTTGCTGCCTGATCCGTCGGCGCCGGCACCGAGGCAGACACTGGCACCGAGGCTGGTACAGACGCTGGCGGCGGCTCAGGCTTGGACGGCGAGCCGATAGTAATTTTCTTGTCGCAACCGACCAGCAGAGACGCAATCAGGGCAAGGCCAAGGAGATTTTTCATGCCGACATTTCCTATTCAAAAAAAATGCCTGCTATCGATTGACGATAGCAGGCAGCCAGTCATTTCAAGCTATTAAAGCAAAGCCGTTGCGTCGTTCGCTTCCTTCGGCACCGGGATGTTGTTGGCGCGGGCAAACGTGATTGCCGACTTCAACGTGCTGCCGAGACTGATGACCGAATTCGGCAAAGTCTTGACGACATACACGGCGGAGCCTGCCGAGGCGCCGATCGAAGTCAGACTCGGCTTGAAGCCGGCCACGTCATTCTTCATGCCGACGTACAGGATGATGCCCTTGGACAAGTCAACCAAGCCCTGACCGAATTGCTTCTTGGCGTTCGCATCCATGACCAGTTTCTTGTCATTGAGCTTGTCTTCGATTTCCTTGCTGCTGTCAGTCTGGACCTTGGACGCTTCTTCGAGGTTGTCCTTGGTTGCGCCGTCGGTCAGGTTCTTGGCTTCGAGCGCAGCCTTGTCGGATTCGTCTTTCAAACCCACTGCGGCCAGCATGTTGGCGTCTGCGCTCATCACACTGCGTTGGCCGGCAACATACTCGCGCACGATCTGGTCGGCGCCGACCGACGATCCGCCACCGCCGGTCAATTTGCCAAGGCCGCCCAACTGTGCAAACGACATTCCAGTTGCTGCCACCGCGGCGACGCCAACCAACAGTTTGATGTACTTTGCTTGCATATCCCGTTCCTTTAATTGTTTTGATGCATTTATAAAATCTCCCTCACTCGGGCAATCCGATCGAGGGGGCAGACTGAAAAGCGATTTCCAAATATCGAGGCGTGAATGACGTCAGTGGATGCCGACTGCATTCAAGCGGCTGACGATTTCCTTGGCTGCGGCAATCGAGGCATCCTTCAAGGCCTTGCCCTGTGCACTCGCGCCATCGGCCCCGAGGCCGACGTATTGCACCGGCGGCACCGATGCCACTTCACGCGGCAAGCCGTTCGTCAAATCGAGCACGCGTCCGGTGACCGAAACATTCACGCGCTGCAAGCCGGTCGCCGCATCCTGTGTGGGAACGCCGACATCGAAGGTGGCAAGAACCAGATAAGGCACTTGCGACTTGCGCAGCGACGACACCACGCTGCGCATGGTGGACGGTGCCAGATCGTCTCCCTTGGCATAATCGGTATTGACCGCCTTCATGTCGCCATCGGCCAGCACGAAGTCGGGATCGGCCACAGCAAAACCTGATTGCGAAAAAACACTTGTGACTGCCGTCTTCTGGTTGGACATCGACAGTAAGCGATAACCGACTTCATCAGCCTTGCTGGTGCGGCTGCCGCCCGATTCGATATTGGCTGACAGGTTGGCCGACACGGTCGACGTTCCCTGCACCGATGAACTGGTGGAAATTTTCCTGCCCTTGATCGATTCGCTTTCGGTTCCCTTGGTCGATTCTGATCCGGTCATGGTGCCCTCGGCACTGACGCCGTGATGTTCGACCACGCGATCATCGAATTTCTTGACGCTCGCAACTTCACGGCCGACGAACACGTAGACCATTTGCGACTTGTCGGCGCCATTCGTCATGCCGGCCGCACTTGCGCCGCGCAAGGTATTGCGCAATTTGGCGAGATTCAATTCGACGCGTACCGTGACCGAGTATTTGTGAAACCCTGGGTTATCCTGCTCGTTCAAGACCGTGGTGCTCAAGATGAACTTGTCGAGGTTCTGCGCCACCTTCGGTTCTATGGCCTCGAAGTTCTCGGCTTCCGCCTGGCCGTTCTCGGCAAAATAGCGCTCCACGGCGGCCACCTGCGCACCGCGATAGGCCTGCTCCTTCTCTGAGGGGCCCAATCCCGCCGTGTAGCTGATCGTGCTGACGCCTTTCGCAGTGACGACTTGCGCCCAGGAAGGGACCGACAGCGCGGACAGCATCAAGAAGGACAACAACAAGAGTATTTTTTTCATTGAACGCTCATCTTATAAAAATTAAATCATGCGGAATTACTTGCACGCCTTGATGACGATACGGGTCGCGTCAATCTGCTTGCCGATGTCCTTGGCCGATGCCGCGATGGTGATCCATTTCAGATCCGATGGTCCGATCGAATCGGCAAATTTCAGGAACAGGCCGCGCAGCGCCGCTTCGTAAGCGGGAAAGTCTTCAGCCGTAACCTGATTGGCGGGAACGACTTTGACTTCGCCGTTCTTCAGATCGGTATTGATGAAGTTGGTATTTTGTGTCGGCTCATAAAACCGCAGGTTGGCATAAGCGCCATAAACGTAAGACGCCCCAAGGTTGCTTTCGCCGCTCTTGATCTTGGCAAACTTGTTCAACTTGAGGTCGAACAGGTAGTCGCCTTCGCCGATACGCAGGTCAATGTCGTCGCCATTCTGCAGGCGCAGCGACATGGTGCCCAAGGTATGGCCGATTGCAGTCGGCAGCATGGGAATGCCAAGCTTGGCAGACAGAATCGAACCAAAGGAGTCGGCAACAATGGTCTCGACAGTTTTCGGGTCATTGCGCAAGCCTTCGGGCATCAAGGCCAAAGCTTCCGGCGCAATTTGCGCGCTGTGTATCTGGATGTTGCGGTTGCCCGGCGTCGGCAGGGTCGCCGTTCCGAGGCGCTTCACAAATTGCGATACGAGCCCGTTCTCGTCCTCACGCAGCAACAGGTTTTTTACGAGCTCGCGGACATGCTCAGGTGGAGGCTGTGCAGGCGTGGCGTCGAAGATGAAAACATTGATCGGATAATTGCGGACGACAGTTTTGTTCTTGAAGTCGAAGATCAGCGCATCGCCGCGCAAATTGACGAACGTCTTGTGGTAACTGCCAAAATTCTCGGAAGACGCCGTCTCGCCGGTGAGCACCAATACCGCCATCAGGGCCTGGTCGCTCTTTTTGACATCAACCAGGGAGTCCGGTGTGGCAATTTCAAATGCCGGGTTCGAGATTGCCCTTGATCGATCAAGTACCACCCTGGAAAACGAGGTCGCCGCGCCGCCGTTCAATTGCTGGTAAATTGCAAAGCTATGAGGAAAGCGGTCGGGCGCGGTTTTGAAATCGCCTGCGAAGGAAAATCCGGCTATGGTGACCTCCGCCGCGTGGGCGCCGGAAAATGGCAGCACCACGCAAATTACGCAAACCAGGCACAGGAAAGCCCTGCGCATCAACGCGAACGCTTCGATCAATGGACACCATCCCTGTCTTATTATTGAAGCTGCTGGAGCCCAATCTGACCAATGTCTTGCATTTTGGTCACATGGTCTCCCGCACTCCTTTTATTGAGCCCTAATCCTTAACGGCGGACTCAAGTTCTCATGAGCGACATCGAGTTCGGAGAACATGCCAATGAGACAAAATTATAAACCAATGCCAATATGAAAATATTAATTAATTGGAATATATTTCCGATCAACATGCATCTCGAAAAACAATCACGCCGACTCGGCCGCAATTTGCCGCAAGGCATTTTCGAATGCGGCCACAGGTTGGCCGCCTTGTATCAGATGCCGCTCATTGATGATCACAGCGGGGACGGCATGGATGCCGTTGCCCTGATAAAACGCCTCTTGCGCGCGCACTTCCTGTGCAAACTCGTCGCTCGCGAGAATTTGCGCAGCGCGCGCAGCATCGAGCCCCACGTCTAAAGCCGCGTTCGTCAGCACTGCATGATCGCCCGGGTTTTTCCCGTCGGTAAAGTAAGCCTTGAACAACGCTTGTTTGAGTTCCAGTTGGCGGCCTTCCAGCTCGGCCCAGTGCAATAGGCGATGTGCGTCAAAGGTGTTGTAGATTCGAGCGCGGGCGCCCATGTCGAACGTAAACCCAAGCTCGGCGCCGCGCACACGGATCGCTTCGCGCGTCTGCGCCATCTGTTCCGGCGCAGCACCGTATTTTTGCGCCAGATGTTCGCCAATGTCCTGCCCTTCGGGTGCCATGTTCGGGTTCAGCTCGAAGGGCTGGAAATGAATATCGACGGCAACCTCACCATGGAGGTTAGCCACTGCCTGCTGCAGGGATTTGAGCCCGATGACACACCAGGGGCAGGATACGTCGGAGACAAAATCGATTTTCAAGTGTTGTGCCACAGCCGGATTCCTTGCAAAAGAGTGTCCAGGAATGATACCACCGGATGCCGAAACGCCGCCCGGGCGTGTAAATTGATATAGAGGGAACGATCGCGCCAGGCCGGCTCGTGTTCACCTCACTTGCCCGGCAAAGCGCGCTTTCCCGCTATCGGCGGACTCTCAAGCGAATCGGCTACGTGCAGTGCCCGCTTCGCGCCATCACGGCTTAGCATTTTGCGGGCGACCTTTTGCCGGATTGATGAAGCGAGCAGCGTATTTCCACTGGCAGCAAGGTTTTCCAGGCTGCGCATCATGGCCAATGTCGAGGCGACGCGCCCGGCATTTGATTTGTCAACGGCGTTGGGATCGGGGAGCGATAGTTTGCGTTCCGCTTCCTGCAAGGTTTTCTTGGCGAATAACTGCATGGCGGCAGCATCTTCTATGCTATCGAGATACTCGGCCTCATAACGGGACGGCGCAGCGAGAAAAGCCTTGTCGTAACGATTGACGATGGGCAGCAGCATGCTCGGCACATTCGCGACAATCTCACCATTCATTTGTCGATCAGTGTAGATCTCGAGCATGGAAATTGCGCGCACTGGTTCCAATACCGCGCGCAATAGTTTGCCGTTTCCTATGTCGTCATAACGAATCACGCCGGCTGATTCTTGCGCCTGCTGCAGTTCAAGCCTCTGCATGTCTGCAACGTATTGGGAAAATTCATCTGCGGCGACGCAGGAAACTGACGCAAGAAAGAATGCGGCAAAAAGAATCAGTCGATAGCAACGCATTCAACCTGCCGATACATGTTGCAAAATGGCGCGGATTCCCATTTCCATTTTGTGCCGCGCGGATGAGTTTGCTAAGTGGACTTTCATTTCCGGCGGCCGAAATCGACGAGTCATTACAGCTTCTTCGATCCACAGCACGACATCGTAACCGGTGCCGCGCAAATCGTCGCCTAGATCGTGATCGAGACTGATGAGGGTTACCTTGCCCGTCTCAAGCAATTCAATTGCCTCGTCAGGCCAATAGACGCGAATCCATCCATCTGGAGTCGCGCGCTCGTCATCGAGAAACACCTTCACGACTTTGGCCTGATCAAGTTAATCAGGTCTTGGGCAAAGTTACCCCAACCTGGCCCTGATACTTCCCGCCTCTATCCTTGTAGGATGTCTCGCACACCTCGTCGCTTTCGAAAAAAAGCACCTGGGCGCAACCCTCGCCGGCATATATCTTGGCCGGCAGCGGTGTGGTGTTGGAAAATTCCAGCGTGACGTAACCTTCCCATTCCGGTTCGAACGGCGTGACATTGACGATGATGCCGCAACGCGCATAGGTCGATTTGCCGAGACAGATCGTCAATACGCTGCGTGGTATACGGAAATACTCAACCGTGCGCGCCAGGGCGAAGGAATTGGGCGGGATGATGCAAACATCGCCCTTGAAATCAACGAAGGATTTCTCGTCGAAATTCTTCGGATCGACAATAGTGGAATTGATGTTGGTGAATATCTTGAATTCGTTAGCGCAGCGGATATCGTACCCATAGGACGAGGTGCCGTAGGAAACGATCTTGTGGCCGTCCGCCATTCGCACTTGACCCGGCTCGAACGGTTCGATCATCCCGGTTTCTTGCGCCATGCGGCGTATCCATTTATCGGCTTTAATACTCATTGTGTTCTCTTGGTGGGGACTGTTTGTAAGCGGCTGCGCATCACGTTGCGCACCTGCCGGTTTTTCCCCCTCGCCCGCTTGCGGGAAAGGGGTAAGTTCGCAGGCGGAAACGACCGGTATTAGACCGCGCCTAGCCGCCCGTTTTCGACGATTTTACGTGAAAAAACGCCCTGCCCGGCCAAAATGGCACGGATAGGGCTGCAATGAGGGGTAAATCGGGTGTTTTTGCCTTGCTATCGGCCGCAGACAGGCGCTGTTTCTGTCAATTGCGCGCGCGCCTTGGCCTTCTCGACCAATACCTCGTCCGAGAGTTGTACGCCATTCTTGACTGCGGTAATCTCGGCCAGAATGGAAATGGCAATTTCCGCGGGCGTCTTGCTGGCAATGTACATGCCGATGGGCCCGTGCAGGCGCGCCAGCTCGGTGTCGCTCAGGTCGAACAGTTTCAGGCGTTCGCGGCGCTTGGCATTGTTGCTGCGCGACCCAATGGCGCCGACATAGAAGGCCTCGGACTTGAGGGCTTCCATCAGCGCGAGGTCGTCCAGCTTGGGGTCATGCGTAAGCGCCACCACGGCGCTTCGGCTGTCGAGTTGCATCGCTGTCACGACGTCGTCCGGCATTTCCCTCACCATCTCGGTACCGGGCACGTCCCAGCCTTCGCGATACTCCTCGCGCGGATCGCAAACTGTCACGCGATAGTCCATGCCGAGAGCGATCTGGGCCAGGAAACGCGACAACTGACCGGCGCCGATGATCAACAGGCGCCAGCGCGGCCCGTGTATTGTGGTCATGGCCGACTCAGAGACCTGCAAATGCATACCGGCACCAGCCGGCGCAAGCGTCACCTCGCCGCTTTGCAGATCCAGCCTCCTGGCTATCAGTTCATGCCGTTCCAGCCGTTCCAGCAGTTCTGCAATTCGACTCTTGACGGACAAGGGTTCAATGGCCAACTGAATGGTCCCGCCGCAAGGCAGGCCGAATCGATGGGCTTGGTCCGCCGTAATACCGTAAGTGACGATTTCGGGCTTGGTGCGCGTGATACCTTCGCGCCGCACGTGATCGATCAAATCATCTTCAATACATCCACCCGATACGGAACCAACCACGCAGCCATCCTGGCATATCGCCAGCGTGGCACCTTCCGGCCTGGGACTGGAACCCCAGGTGCGGATCACGGTCACCAGCTCGCACGCCAATCCGCTCTCGATCCACTTGCGGCAGGATTTCAATACTTCGAGATCGATACTATCCATGGCTTCCCATATCAATAAATGGACTATCCCTTCGATCGACGATCGAGGATCTAAGATCGAAGATCGAAGGGATAGGTTCTACTATGCCACGAATGGCGTTTTTAAGCGCTGGCGATGTTTGCCGGTGTCAGCGGCAACTTGCGCACGCGCTTGCCGGTTGCGGCAAAGACGGCATTTGCTACTGCCGGAGCAACCAGCGCCGTGGCCGGCTCACCGATTCCGCCAGGTTTTTCTGTACTCTGGACCAGAATCACATCGATCTTGGGTGTCTGGTTCATGCGTAACACCGGATAGTTGTTGAAGTTGGTCTGCTGAACCACGCCTTTTTCCAGCGTGATCTCGTCGAACAGCGTGGACGACAAACCAAAGACCACGCTCGATTGCACCTGCGCTTCCACCGTGTCGGGGTTGACCATGTGTCCAAGATCGGCCGCGACGGTGACGCGATGCACCTGGATCTCGCCATCCTTGATCGATATTTCAGCGACCTGGGCCATCGACGTGTCGTAGCCTTCCATCAGAGAAATACCACGGAAATGGCCGGCCGGCGCCGGTGTTCCCCAACCTGCCTTTTCCGCCGCCAGCTTCAACACATTGGCCATGCGCGGCTGCTTGCCGAGCAGCGCCATGCGGTACGTATAGGGATCCTTGCCGCTCGCCAACGCGAGTTCATCGGCGAAGCTTTCATTGGCAAACGCATTCAAGGCGTGGCTGACCGAGCGCCAATAGCCGACCCGCAAGCCCGCGTCGTGAATCACGAGATCGTGCTTCATGTTGGCGATATCGTACGGCGCGACCGATGCCTCCGCCATGAAGGGGTCGAGCGTGTCCTTCGGCAAGCCAAACGCGCGCTGGGTAACCGATTGCGACGTCAGCTGGAACGTCATGCCAACCGGCTTGCCGGAGGCATCCAAGCCAGCCTCCATGCGGTGCAAGGCCATTGGGCGATAGAAGTCGTGCGTGGTATCGTCTTCGCGCGACCACAACAGCTTGACCGGCTTGCCGACCGCCTTCGATATCTGCGCCGCCTGTACGATGAAGTCCAGCTCCAGGCGTCGGCCGAAACCGCCGCCAAGGAAAGTCGTCCTCAAAGTGATATCTTCCGGTTTGATTCCGAGTGCTGCAGCGGTGGCGCCTTGCGCACCTTGCTGGAACTGGGTGGGGCCAACCAGCAAACATTTGCCGTCATGGAAATCCGCCGTGAAGTTCATCGGCTCCATGGTCGCGTGCGCCAGCAATTGCGATTGATATTCCGCTTTGACGTTCTTGGCTGCACCGGCGATGGCGCCGGCCGCATCGCCGCTGGTCTTGATGTTGATGATTTTTTCCTTGCCGGCGGCATCGCGTATGCCCTGCATCATCGAGGCATTGTCGATAGAGCCGCCCGCGCCGGCATCCCAGGTGATCGTGAGTGCGTCGCGCGCCTTCTTGGCACGCCAATAGCTGTTTGCTACCACGGCCACGCCATCCGGAATTTGCATCACGTCGATTACACCCGGCATTGCCTTGGCCTTGGCTGCATCGAAACTGACCACCTTGCCGCCGATGACCGGCGACTGCGCCAGCGAGGCATACACCATGCCCGGCAGTTTCACGTCGATGCCGTATTCGGCCGTACCGTTGACCTTGTGCGGCGTATCGAGCCGCTTGGTCGCCTTGCCGACGATGGCAAATTCCTTGGGATCCTTTAACACCACGTCCTTCGGGACGGGTAGCTTGGAGGCGGCTTCGGCCAGTTGGCCGTAGGTTGCCTTCTTGCCTTTTGGTCCGTAGACCACACCATCCTTGGCGTGGAGGTCTGCCGCGGGGACACCCCATTTGTCGGCGGCAGCGCCGATCAGCATGGTGCGTACCTGCGCCCCGCCGATGCGCAATTTTTCCCACGCATCGCGCACCGAGGTCGAACCGCCGGTGATCTGGGCGCCGAGCAAGGCATTGACATAGACGGCATTGGGTGGCGCAATCGATACCTTGATCTTGCGCAGATCGACGTGCAATTCCTCGGCGATCAGCATCGGCATCGACGTGTACACGCCCTGGCCCATTTCGGAACGCGCCGAGATCAGCGTGATGGTGTTGTCGTCGGCAATATGCACCCAGGCATTGGGCGTGTAGATGGTGCCCGCAGCAAGCGCATCGCTCACCACCCCGGGCAAATACATGCCCAGCATCAAGCCACCGGCCGCTGTAGCGGAACTCTTCAGGAAATCTCTACGTGTGATTGTCATGGTGCGTCTCCTTATGCCGTCTTGCGCATTTCGGCAGCGGCATCCTTGATGGCTGCGCGCATGCGATTGTAGGTGCCGCAACGGCAAATGTTGCCGCTCATGGCCTTGTCGATGTCGTCATCGGTCGGATTCTTGTTGGCAGCAAGCAGGGCCGCCGCACTCATCAACTGCCCGGATTGGCAATAGCCGCATTGCGGCACATCGTGGGCCAGCCATGCTTTTTGCAAAGGATGGGAATTATCCTTGGACAGCGATTCGATGGTCAGGACCTTCTTGCCGGCGACAGCGGAAATCGGCGTCTGGCAGGAACGGACAGGCGCGCCGTCGAGATGAACCGTGCACGCCCCGCATAATTGTGCGCCGCACCCAAACTTGGTGCCGGTCAAGCCGATTTCGTCGCGAATCACCCATAACAACGGCGTATCGGGTTCCGAACTCACCGAAACCGTTTTACCGTTCAAATTGAAACTCGTGGTCATCTTGCGCTCCTCGTTAGTTTTGTGAAGGTTCGCCTATCGCACAACGTTTCGTCCTGGAACAATTCGTTGAACAACCGGGCAGCACTTCTGTGTCATATTGGAACAACTCGTCTCGATATTGAGGACTACACAAGCTATTGCGCAAATTGCATGCCACTTCCTTGCAGCGGTACAGGTTGCGAGAGGGACCGGTGCCGTGTTCCACAGATCGCAGACAACTTGGAATCAGACACCGGGCCCACGCAAAATTTCCCGCAGCGCAGCATGGAGAACTGGAAAACAACCAACGCTTCGATGTGCCTGCACTATTCCCAAAGCAGTGGTACATTCTCGAATGACTTTGCCGTAACACATAACAACAATTAGGGGCACTGGAGACATGACTAGCACGATCAATCGCAGTTTCGTGACGCCCGAAATTTCGGGACAAAGGGCATCCCAGGAAAGCCTGGCCGCGCTGTTCGACCAAACGACCCTGGTCGAACGCTCGCATTTGCGGTCGGCGGCGTTTGGCCTGCAGATTAATCAGAAACCCGATTTGTCGCCACTCGCATGCAACGATCTTGCGATCGTGCTGCAACAGAACCGTACGCTGCACAACTTCGCCGTGCCGGTCATGGAAACCATGTTCGATCACTTGCGGCACACGCACAGCATGGTGGTTCTGACCGATGCCGACGGCACGATCATGCATGCGCTCGGCGAGGACGATTTCCTTTACAAGGCAGAAAAGCTTGCCATCCGGCCCGGTGTCGAATGGTCGGAACGCGGCAAGGGCACCAATGCAATCGGGACTGCCATTGCGGAGCGGCGCGCGACCCGCATCCATGCGCGCGAACACTATTTGGCTGCCAATCGCACTCTTACCTGCTCGGCGGCGCCGATCTTCGATCACCGTGAAAATGTGATCGGTGTGCTCGATATTACCGGCGACTACCGCAACGTCGATCCGCATACGCTGGCGCTGGTGAAGATGTCGGCACAGATGATCGAGAACCAATTGTTCGGCGCGGCCTTCAATAACGCCGTCACGCTGCATTTCCACCGACGTGCCGAAGCCGTCGGTACCACGATGGAAGGGATAGCCTCGTTCACGCCGGGCGGCCGTTTCCTCGCGGCCAATCGCACGGCGCTGAAGCTATTCGACATGCCGGCAGAGGCGCTGCAGAACCACACCTTCAGTTCGCTGTTCGAGCTGCCATTATCCGACCTGATCGATCACCACCGGCGCGCCGCGCCGGGCTACCTGCAATTATTCCTGCTCGGAGCGCAGGAGATGTATGCCAGGATCGAATTGCGCCTGGAACCCGGGCTGGTGCCATCGGCCGACCTGCCGCGCCGCATCGACCTTGTGTCGCATACGCCGGTGCGGACAGCGAGTGCGAGCAACACGCCGCACCTGCAAAGCCTCGCTACCGGGGACGAAAAGATGGCGCAGGCGATTGCCAAAGTCAGTAAGGTGCTGGCGCATGCGATCCCCATTCTGGTTACAGGCGAGACCGGCACCGGCAAGGAATTGCTGGCGCAAGCCATCCATCGCGACTCGCCACGCGCCGCCGCACCGTTCGTGGCCGTCAATTGCGCGGCGATACCGGAGACATTGATCGAATCGGAATTGTTCGGCTATGAAGAAGGCGCCTTCACCGGCGCACGCAAGCATGGCAAGACCGGGAAAATCCTCCAGGCCAATGGCGGGACCTTGTTCCTCGACGAAATCGGCGACATGCCACTGCACCTGCAGGGCCACTTGTTGCGCGTACTGCAGGAACGCGTGGTTACGCCTCTAGGCAGCGATAAATCCATCCCTGTGAATGTGGCCGTGATCTGCGCCACCAACCGCAAGCTGCGTGACATGATTGCGGACGGATCGTTCCGCGAGGATTTGTATTACCGACTCAACGGCTTGGTGGTCAAACTGCCGGCGCTCCGCGAGCGCACCGACCTGGAAGCGGTGGTCGCGCACATTTTGCGCACCGAATCGCCGAAGCAGCGCGTGTCGGTCGCGCCGCAGGTCATGCGTTTGTTCCACCAGTATGCGTGGCCGGGCAACTTCCGCCAGTTGGCCAACCTGCTGCGCACGGCATTGATTCTGGCCGGCGACACGTGGGAAATTACGCATGAACACTTGCCCGACGATTTTCTCGAGGACATCGTACCCACCGACGAAGCACGCCTCGTCGAGACTGCCGAATTACTGCCGCAGACTGGGCAAAAACTCGAAGATATCAACCTGTCGGTGATCCAGCAGACCCTGGAAGCGCATCATGGCAACGTCTCCGCCACTGCACGCGCGCTGGGCGTGTCGCGCAATACGATCTATCGCAAAATTCAATAGCGAAGCTGGCGCCGGCGCAATCAGCGCGTGATCTTGCCGCCGGCACCGATCATGGTGGACTCGACCCACTGCGAAGCATTGTGCGACTTGGAAAAGTCCACAACGAAACCGCCCAGATCGACGTGCAGATTGCGCAATTCCTTGTCGATCGCCTCGGGCGTGACGTTGCCGTTGATGTGTTTGATTGCTTCGACGATGACGCGTGCAGCAATGTAGCCCTCCATGCTGGCATAGGAATAGGTCGCGTTCGGCGAGCCTTTGCCGATCGCCTTGCGATATTCGCTGGAAATGCTGACCGGTTCGGAATGCGGACTCGGCATGACTGCAGGAACCATCACACCCTGCGCAGACACACCGGCGGACTGCGCCAACGGTTCGGTTCCGACGAAGGACAATGTGGAAAATACGCCCGTATACCCTGCCGCCCTTGCCTTCTTCAACAGCTCCGCCGTCGTTCCGTAGGCACTTACCACATAAACCAGGTCGACCTTTTCCGAAGCAATCTTCGCGACCGCAGCTTCGACCTTGGTCGAGTTACGTTCCACGCCCTCGGTCCAGACAATCTTCATCTCGGGATACTTGAGCACAGCCGCCTGCATGGCGCGCAAGCCCGCCTGGCCGAACGCGTCGCTTTGGGCCACGATGCCCATCCTGCGCAGACCCATGCCGTCGAATTCCTTGGCAATACGCAAGGCTTCGTCGTTATAGCTGGCGCGTATGTTGAAGATATTGTCGTACTTCCCGTCGCGCAGGCTGTCGGCTCCCGTGTAAGCACCGATGAATGGCAGTCCGGCCGCTTTTACGTCCTTCAATACGGCCACGCTGGTCGGCGTGCCCACATAGCCGATCAAGGCCACGGCCTTGTCTTCGGCAATGAGTTTTTGCGTATTTTTGATCGTGCGCTCCGGTTCGTATCCATCATCAAGCGTAATAAGCTTGATTTGGTGACCATTGACGCCACCATGTTCATTCACCTGATTGAAGTAGGCGTTGAGGCCACGGGCCATCTCGGTGCCAAGCATGCTCGCCGGTCCGGTCAGTGCCGCCGATTGCCCCAAGACTATCGGTTCGGCGGCCTGACAGCCAAATGCCAGTGCGACCAAGGAGAGGGTTGGGACTAGCAACCGTAAGAACTGATTCATGGCATTTTCCGTAAGCTTCATTTAGTGTTAAATTGCGCGAAAGCATTAATTATGACACAAAGGGCGAACGACGCCTTGTAAGGGCTTGATTTTATTGATTTATTATAAATATTAAGATGTAACAACCCATACAATCCCACACTTTGGCAGGACTGTGAAGCATATCAAGGAAATAACGTTGCGCGGCAAACACTAGTCTGCCCTGAAGCTTGCCGGCCGCTTAGAGTTTTTTGCCAAATCGATCAAATCGAGGTAGCCAATTGCCCCGGATGTCTGCCGAAACCAATACCCGCACCGCATGACCAATCAATAGTTCGCGCGGCACCAGGCCGATATATCGCGAATCTGCACTGTTATCACGATTGTCCCCAAGCATCAGAAAGTGGTCTTGCGGGATGCGAATAGGCCCGAAGTCATCCCGCGCCGCAATGTCCGGCAACCACTGAACAAGATGTGACCCTGTTGCGCCGCTTTCGTCCATTTGCAGCGCGCGCACTGCCTGGCCGGCGCCCGTTTCGTCGGTAACCGTGTTGACCAAGGAATAAGACTCCTCGCGACCATTGACGATCAGTCGCTTGTGACGCATCTCGATGATATCTCCCGGAACCGCAGCCACGCGCTTGATCAAATGCGTGCGATCGACCGGAGAATAGAAAGTCACAATCTCGTCGCGCTGCGGATCGCCGGTGTGCATG
The DNA here is from genome assembly GCA_036561005.1 of Burkholderiaceae bacterium. Classification (GTDB taxonomy): domain Bacteria; phylum Pseudomonadota; class Gammaproteobacteria; order Burkholderiales; family Burkholderiaceae_D; genus PKWO01. The sequence goes on from DATBQE010000194.1 coordinate 16,746, forward strand.
AGCATGATATCGGTCAGCGGCACTTTCAGATCGTAGGCCAGACGGTTGACGAATACTACGTCGCCTTCCAGCAGATTGGGGTGCATCGACCCGGATGGAATTGGGTTCCAGTCCGCGACAGCCGTGCGGAATATGCCGAACAAAGCAAGGAACATCAAAAAACGGCGATTCTTACGCAGGTATTCCTTCATTTTGGCATCTCCGGAGGGTGAAATATTGAACCACAGCATCAAAACAAACGCCATCCCATGAATATGTGATACGCGGCGCGGGAGGTAATTTTCAATAATTGCTGCTTCGCAGGCTGATTACGGACCGCCGATGGGATCGATAAGTTCCCATCCGTTTCGATCAACCCTCCGAATTGTTCTTCAATGGATTTTCCTGCCGAAACAGGAGATTTAACATGATTTAACAAAAAACCCTTATATATCAAGGCTTTTTGCCGATTTTGACAGGTTCAAAGCCTTGTTCGCGCAAGTGGTATTTGCTACAGTGAAACGAAAGGGGCATGCAGTGAATTCTCTCTCATCCGACTCATGGCGCAGATACCGACCGATGGCGAGGGCCGTCGCTTGAACCCTCTCGCCGACGCTACGCCGGTCGTCGCCCAACCTCAGGAATTCGTCGCCCTACCGATCTTCATCCTGCGGCTGCGCGATGGCATCCACGTCGCACTGCCCGCGCTCGACACGACAGCCAGTTTCGCCAACTTTGTCGATGCAGTTTTCGCTAGCGGGTTCTATTTCGCCAATCTCGACTATGCGTGTTTCGAGAAGATTCTGTACGAACTGGGTATTGAAGAACGCGTGAAACTGATACGCAATCTGGAAGAGGCCGGGCGTGAGCCGATGCTACGCCTGGCCGATGCAATCTTGCCGTTTGCGCGGGAGCGCCGTCCATACTACGGCGAGCCTGCGCTGGACGACAATCATGACATTGCAAATTATCGCTTCAAACCAATTCCAGGAACCGAACATCCGGATGACGGCGCGCACATTACCGTGCACTCGTGGCAGGCGCCTGAACCGGCGCAATTGAATGTCGATGAATTCGTTGCTGCCATGTGGTGCCACAACGTCCGCTATGGCATTGATGTTGCGCTGGTCAAGCGCAAGTTGCGCTCGCGCGAAGAGGAAACGGCGGAGATCGCCCAAAAGCTGCCGCCTATTCCAGGCCGTGACGCCCGCGTGGTCGAACTGGCCGACACGCTCCATCGCAGCAATGCGCCCAAGGTCCTGCCCGACGGGCGCGTCGACTTGCTGCAATTCCAGAACCGTTTCCCGCATGTTGAGAAAGAGACCAAACTGGTCAGGAAGGTCCCGCGCATGGCAGGCAAGCCCGGACGCGATCTGACAGGCCAGGAACTGGTCCCGGAACCGCCGAAGGACCTAGACCTGCACAGCATAGCCGGCCTCGGAACGCGCATCGACAATACGCCGGAAGGCGAAATTCTCGTTGCGAACATCGGCGGTTTCCTCCAGATTGACGCGCACACGAGGATCATTACGATCTCGGAAAAGATCGTCAATCACGAGGGCGTCAGTCTGCGCACCACCGGCAATCTCGTTCTGCCGGGCGACCACTACGAAGAACACGGCGTGGTGCAGGAGCGCGCGCAAGTCGAAGGCAAGCACATGATGTATATGGCGGATGTCTTCGGCAATATCGTTTCGCGTGGCGGCATGGTCGTGCTCAAGAAAAACCTGGTCGGCGGTTCGATCCGCGATGCCGGCGGTACCATCATGATCGAAGGTAAGGCTTCCCGGTCCGCCCTCGAGGCACCGGACGGCGAAATCCGGCTGCACTATGCCGAAAATTGCAAGATCGTCGCTGCCCGCGTGCATATTACGCAAGCTGTGCATTGCGATATCCTGGCCCGCGAAATCAGTATTGAGAGCGCCGAAGGCTGCGCGATGGCAGCGCAAACCGTGCAACTTGTGCATGCGACGTCGCGCCATGACATCGAAACGACGATATCGATGCTGATACCGAACTTGGGCGCCCTTAACAGGGAATTGGAAGTCGCCCGCGGCCAGCAACTCGCCTGCGAAAACGTCATCAAGGTCAGACGTGCGGAGGCCGAGAAGATGGCCGATCAACCGGAAATAAAGAGCTATCTCGTATTGAGCGCCAAGGTTCGCGCCAAGGCAGTTCACATGACTGACGAACAGGCAGCGAACTGGGACCGCCTGCAGCGTCGATTGGCACCGCAAGTGCGGCGCCTGACTTCCTTGAATGAAGACTTGCAAGCCGCCAGCAGCGCCCACGCGGATTGCCTGCGCCAGGTGCAGGCGGCGGAATTGAAACTGCAGCAAGCGTCCGGCGACATCAGTTGCCAGATCGCCGAGATCAGCGGTGAAACAGTTATCCGCACCATGAACATGCTGCCGGACCAAGCCAGCCCGGAATCACTGGGAACGCGTGACCTGCGCACGCGCCTGCGCGGCGCGGGCAGCGACGGCAAGGTACTTTACCACGGCGGCGAAGGCGATTTCTTCTGGAGTTTGCCGCAACGCTGAATCACCGTGAAGGTTCGTGAAAAATCGACGACAATAGTCCCTTCGCCTCCATATTTTTTCGTACCATGAAAACCGCAATCATCGTCATCGACGTCCAGCGTGCATTGTTTGACCACGTTCCCCGCCCGGCAGAAGCCGATGCCGTCATCGAACGCATCAATGAACTGACCCGGCGTGCGAAAGCTGCCGGCGCGCCGGTCGCATTCATACAACACGAGGCTCGGCATGGGGCGTTGCAGAAAGACGCCGAAGGCTGGCAATTTGCGCAAAATCTTCACATCGGGCACGACGACACAGTCATCCCAAAGACGACGCCCGATTCTTTCCTGCGCACCCGCTTGGACGAGTGGCTCGAGGCACACCGGATCGAACAGATCGTGATTTGCGGGGGTATGACCGAATTCTGCATCGACACTACCACGCGCCGCGCCGCTGCCAACGGGTATCCGGTCATTCTTGCGGCGGACGCTCATACGACGCACGACAAGCCGCATGCGGCGGCAACATTCATTCGTGCCCACCACAACGCCACGCTGCCCGAGATTGGAAGTTTTGGTCCAGCGATCAGTGCCGTCGAGAGCGCTCAAATCGTTTTCTGAGCTGCTACTGTCGCACCCAAAAGAAAAAGCTCGCCAAAGGCGAGCTTTTCACTTTTCGAACGATGCGCCACCCGCCCACGCTATCTGCGTAGTGCGAACGGTGTCTGCGACCACCCGCGCCATACGCGCGGTGCAAGAAGCGACTCGTCTCATTCGTCCCGGCAACGACACCGCATGCGGCATCTGCAACCAGGGTAATTGCGATGAATAACCACCAACCCGTGCTATCTGCATGGTGTTACCGGTCTGCCACGCCCACCCGTGCTATCTGCACAGTGCAATGCGAGCGAAATCATCGTACGTCTGCGCAATGTCTTGAGGGACAGGCTAAAACGCTAATCAAGCAATGAAACCGAAGGAATTAAAACAGAACGACTAGAGAGGAAGTCATGCGGATTTGGGACCAACAATTACTACAACCTGATACAACAACAAACGGATGGTACTTGATTCCATAGGCAAAGTCCAGCACTTTGTACAGCAAGAGAATTAAAGCAAGTCCTGGCAGTGCCGCCACATTGCTTGCGACGCATACGGAACATGCGTAACGACGGGCTTCAAATTAAGCCGCTGTCCGCAATGCCATGTGGCTCATTTCTTCGTCAATTTGAGAAAGAGCGGCAATCCGATTGCAACGGCCACGCCAAACATGATCACTTCGATGGTCAGTTCCCGATAATACAATGGCGTCGCTTCGCCATTTTGTACAAAAATGCTGTCACCGACGCGCAGTGTGTACATCCGGGGATGCCAGGATGCCAGGACGAAACAGGTCGCCGAGCCGATATAGCTGCCGAGGACGGAAAGTGCAGGATGCCATTTCCTGCCTTGCTCCGACAAAACATGGACCGGTAGAACCAGACCCAACCAGTACATTACCCATGCAAGGAACCCGATTAGTGCGGTATGAGGACTGATGCCGACAACATTTAACGGCAATGCCGCCGCCAGGTAAAATATGGCGGGATAAGTCAGAGCCAGAATAAGAATAAAGATAAATTTTCTTGTCGACATATTCCCACCTCAGGGATCGCTTCGGCAAAATGCCAATGTCATTAAATAACTCAGCGACCAATTGCAGTTTTGCAGAGCGCGCACGGCCCGGCATTCGCGTTCGATGTCAGCAGGGCGTGGGCATGCCGCTCGCTCACCGCTGCATCGATTCCCAAACCTTCTGCAGGCGCTTTGCCGATACCGGCATCGGTGTACGCAATTCCTGCGCAAACAACGACACGCGCAATTCCTCCAGCAGCCAGCGGAATTCGGTCATCTTCGGATCCGCATCCTTGGCACTGCGCCGTTCTTTCAGCGCCCGCTGCCAGGGCGCTGCGGCTTGCGCCCATTCTGCCATGAGCCGTGCGTCGCGCGCCGGATCGGCGCGCAGCTTTTCCAGACGAACGTTAATCGCCTTCAGATAGCGCGGGAAGTGCGCCAGATTTGCATAGTCATTTTCGGTGACGAAGCGCTTGCCGATCAGCGCCGTCACTTGCGCTTGCAGATCCTGGGCGGCCAGCGCATGCGCCTTGATACCCTGCAACTTCTTCGGCAGCGTATAGTATTCAGCCAGGATGGCACCTGCCAGGCGGGCTATCTCGTTGACCAGCAAGCCTAGCCGTGTTTTGCCTTCGTCGCGGCGCGCTTCGAATTCGGCCGCGTTTTTCGGCAGCGGGTCTTGCAGGAAAGCGCGATCGAGTCCGGCCTCGATGATTTGATCGCGCAATTCTTCCTGCGAACCAAGCGCCATGAATTGCATGCCCATTTGCTGCAGGCCCGGAATGTTCTTTTCCAGGTACTTCATCTGGTCCTTCAATTGCAGCGCCATCAGGCGACGCAGGCCGGCGCGGTGCACGCGCGCGGCCTCTGCGGGATCGTCAAACACTTCGAGATCGCAATGCGCCCCCTTGTCGACCAGCGCAGGGAAACCGATCAAAGTCTGCTTGCCGCGCTGGATTTCCAGCAGTTCGGGCAGTTCGCCAAACGACCACGTTGTCAGCCCTTCATGCTGGGTCGGCACATGGGACGCCGCCGCTGCCTTAGTCGAAGATGCGGTCCCGGTGGCACCCGACTCGTATGCAACGGGCGCGGCAATCACGGTTTTATCGGCCAGCTTCTGGAAGCTTTGCCGCGCTTGCCCGCCGAACTCGGCTTGCAGGCTGGCCAGGTTGCGCCCCATGTCGAGTTGCCGGCCATGCTCGTCGATCACCTTGAAATTCATGAAGTGATGCGCCGGCAGGGTTTCGCTCTTGAAGTCGATGCTCTTGACGGTCAGGCTCAGTTGTTCGCGGATGTCGGCGATGATCGCGTCGATCAGGCCGCCGTGGCCGAAGCGCAGCCGGGCATCGTTGCCTGCTGCCACACGGTCGCAAAAGCCGGACGCATAATCGGGCAGGGGTACGCAATGGCGGCGCAATTTCTGCGGCAGCGATTTCAGCAGCAGGTGCACTTTTTCCTTCAGCATGCCCGGCACCAGCCAGTCGCAGCGGTCGGCCGATACCTGATTCAGGGCAAACAGCGGTACCGCCAGCGTCACGCCGTCGCGCGGCGTACCGGGTTCGAAATGATAGGACAAGATCATGTCGATGCCGGCAATTGCCATTTGCTTGGGGAACAAGTCAGTGGTCACGCCTGCCGCTTCATGACGCATCAAGTCGTCGCGATTGAGGTACAGCAGCTTGGGCGTTTTGCGCACCGCCTCGTCGTGCCACTTCTCGAACGCGGCGCCGTTGTGGATGTCGGACGGAATCAGTTGGTCGTAGAAGGCCGCAATCAGGCCATCGTCCACCAGCACATCGAGCCGGCGCGATTTGTGTTCGAGGTTTTCGATCTCGCGAATCAGCTTCTGGTTGTAGGCAAAAAACGGTGCGCGCGTTTCAAAGTCGCCGCCGACCAATGCGTCGCGAATGAAAATCTCGCGCGCCTCGGTCGGGTTGATCGCACCATAATGAATGCGGCGCTGGCTGTACACCACCAGGCCATACAGCGTGGCGCGCTCATAGGCCGATACCTGGGCCGAGCGTTTTTCCCAGCGCGGGTCGCCATACGATTTCTTGAGCAGATGACCGCCCACGCGCTCCAGCCATTCCGGCTGGATCTGCGCCACGCAGCGCGCATACAGGCGCGTCGTGTCGACCAGTTCCGCCGCCATGATCCACTTGCCGGCCTTCTTGACCAGCGCCGAACCGGGCCAGATATAGAACTTGATCGCGCGCGCACCGAGGTAGAAACCATCCTCTTCGGATTTGAAGCCGATGTTGCCCAACAAGCCGACCAGCAAAGCAGTGTGGAGTTGCTCATAGGTCGCCGGCATTTCGTTGAGGCGCCAGCCCTGCTCTCGCACAATCGTCAGAAGTTGCGAATGCACGTCGCGCCATTCGCGCAGGCGCAATTGCGAAAGGAAGCTGGCACGACAATGCTCAAGCAATTGCTTGTTCGACTTCTTGTGCTCGATCGCTGCTTCAAACCATTTCCAGATCTTCAGGTAACTCTGGAATTCCGATTTTTCATCGGCGAATTGCTTGTGCGCGTTATCGGCGGCGGCCTGCGCTTCCATCGGCCTGTCGCGCGGGTCCTGCACCGACAGAGCGGAGGCAATGATCAACACTTCGGAAAGGCAGGCGTTGTCGCGCGCAGCAAGAATCATTCGCCCAACGCGCGGGTCGAGCGGCAGCTTGGCCAACTGGCGGCCCAGTGGCGTCAACTGGTTGGTGTCGTCCACCGCGCCCAGTTCCTGCAGCAACTGGTAGCCATCGGCAATCGCCCGGCCCTGCGGCGCTTCGATGAAGGGGAAGGTTTCGACGTCAGCCAGGCGCAGCGACTTCATGCGCAGGATGACGGCGGCCAGCGACGAACGCAAAATCTCCGGCTCGGTAAATTTGGGCCGCTGCAGGAAATCCTGTTCTTCATACAGCCGGATGCAAACACCGGCAGCAACACGACCGCAACGCCCGGCGCGCTGGTTGGCGGCCGATTGCGCGATCGGTTCGATCTGCAATTGCTCGACCTTGTTGCGATAGCTGTAACGCTTGACGCGCGCCAGGCCGGCATCGACCACGTAGCGGATGCCGGGTACAGTGAGCGAGGTTTCTGCCACGTTGGTAGCGAGCACGATGCGGCGCGCGTTCGATGTCTTGAAGACGCGCTCCTGCTCCTGCGCCGAGAGGCGGGCAAACAGCGGCAGAATTTCGACGTGCGGCGGATGATGCTTGCGCAGCGCCTCGGCTGCATCGCGGATCTCGCGCTCGCCCGGCAGGAACACCAGCACGTCGCCCGAGCCGATACGGCAGGCCTCGTCCACGGCGTCGGTCACGGCATCCATCAAGTCGCGCTGCCCGCGTTCTCTCTGTGCTAGCGACGGCGTAGCATTCGGTGCCGATTTGTCGGTATTTTCCACCGGGCGGTAGCGCAGCTCAACCGGATACAACCGCCCCGACACTTCAATCACGGGGGCAGGTTTGTCGTCGCGGCCGAAATGGCGCGCAAAACGATCGGCATCGATGGTGGCCGAGGTGATGATCAATTTCAAGTCGGGCCGGCGTGGCAGCAGTTGCTTCAGGTAGCCGAGCAGGAAGTCGATGTTCAGACTGCGTTCATGCGCCTCGTCGATGATGATGGTGTCGTATTGCCGCAGCATTGGATCGGTCTGGGTTTCGGCCAGCAGGATGCCGTCCGTCATCAGCTTGATCCAGGCGCCATTGGACAAGGTGTCGGTAAAGCGCACCTTGAAGCCCACGATCATCCCGGGCGGCGATTCGAGTTCCTGCGCAATGCGCTTGGCGGTTGACGATGCGGCAATCCGGCGCGGTTGCGTATGTCCGATCAGGCCGGTTACGCCGCGTCCGAGTTCGAGGCAGATCTTGGGTAACTGCGTGGTCTTGCCCGACCCGGTCTCGCCGCAGACGATGATGACTTGGTTGGCGCGCAAGGCGTTGGCAATGTCCTCACGCTTGCCCGAGACTGGCAACTCTTCAGGATAGGTAATCGGCGGCAAGGGGTTGCGCAGGGGCGCAACGGGCGCTGGTCGTTGCCGCGCAGGCCGCTCGGTGGCAACGCCAGGCACTGCAGCGCCCGGCGCGGCGACACGCCTACCGCCATCCTGCTGTCGCGTGGAAGGTGCGACGGGCGACTGCTTGGGGCCGACGGAGGCAGGCTGGCTGGTTTTGGGCGCCCGGTGTTGCACAGACGGCTTGTTTTTTTGTTTAGGTTCGGGCGAAGACATGGCGGAGCGAATTATAATCCCAGAAACAGCGTAAATACCTTACATATACACGTCACTGGTGAACAAGACATTGAACATAGGCATTATTAAATCTGCACTGCCACGGGCCGCCCCGTGATGGAGAACCCGGAACAGTTCGTCGAGTGGCTGCGCTCCGTAGCGCCGTATATCCACGCATTCCGCGGCAAAACCTTCGTTGTCGCTTTTCCCGGCGAACTGGTCAGCGCCGGCGCACTACCAGTACTGGCACAGGATTTGTCGCTTTTGCATGCCATGGGCATCAAAGTCGTCGTGGTACACGGCTCACGGCCCCAGGTCGAAGAGCAGTTGGCGCTGCGCAACGTGGAGGCGCGCTATCATAACGGCTTGCGCATCACCGACGCCGCCGCACTCGAATGCGCCAAGGAAGCCGCCGGCGAATTGCGCCTTGACATCGAGGCCGCCTTCAGCCAGGGCTTGCCCAATACGCCGATGGCACACGCCGCGATCCGCATCATTTCCGGCAATTTCGTCACCGCACGCCCGATCGGCGTGATCGACGGCGTCGACCTTGAATTGACCGGTCTCACACGCAAGATCGCGTTTGAAACCATCCACCCGATCCTCAATGCCGGCGGTCTGGTGCTGCTCTCGCCGCTCGGCTTTTCGCCTACCGGCGAGGCGTTCAACCTGACGATGGAAGACGTCGCCACTTCGGCCGCGATTGCGCTGCGTGCCGACAAACTCATCTTCGTCAGTGAAACGCCTTTGATGGTGGACGCCTACAAGCGCGACGTGCGCGAGCTTTCTTCCGATCAGGCTGAAGCCATGCTTAAGGGAGGTAACCTGCCCAATGACATTGCGTTCTACCTGCAGCACTGCCTGAAAGCCTCGCGTAGCGGCGTGCCGCGCGTCCATATCGTTCCCTATGAAATCGACGGCGCGACCTTGCTGGAGGTATTCACCCACGACGGCGTCGGTACCATGGTCAGCTATGAGAACCTGGAAAGCCTGCGCGAAGCCACGATCGAAGACGTCGGCGGCATCCTGAAGCTGATCGAGCCGCTGGAAGCGGACGGCACACTGGTCAAGCGCGGACGCGAGCTGATCGAACGCGAAATCAGCTACTTCTCGGTCATCGAGCATGACGGCGTTATCTTCGGCTGCGCTGCACTTTACCCTTTCCCGAAAGAGGGCATGGCTGAAATGGCTTGCCTGACCGTCAACCCTGAAGTGCAGGCCCAGGGCGACGGCGAGCGCATTCTGAAACATATGGAAAACCGGGCCCGCGCCGCAGGGTACAAAAAGTTGTTCGTACTCACGACGCGCACCGCACACTGGTTCCTCAAGCGCGGGTTCGTCGGCGCCACAGTAGACGATCTGCCGAAAGACCGCCAACACATGTATAACTGGCAACGACGCTCGTTGGTGCTCGTTAAAACGCTATAGTGGTATTCGGGTAAACTTACCTACCGAAACAAATCGCATCAACTGGAGAACGAATATGGCCCGTATGGTCAATTGCATCAAACTGAACAAAGAAGCCGAAGGACTCGACTTTCCCCCGTACCCGGGTGAATTGGGCAAGAAAATTTATGAGAGCGTCTCGAAGGAAGCGTGGGCCGCCTGGCTCAAGCATCAAACCATGCTGGTCAATGAAAACCGCTTGAACCTGGCCGACGCGCGCGCGCGCAAGTATCTGGCGACGCAAATGGAGAAGCATTTTTTCGGCGATGGCGCCGATGCCGCCCAGGGTTACGTGCCACCAACTGCTTGATCGCTCTCCCCGCCTGGCGCGCGAATCCCCTCGCCCACTCTCGCGGCGAGGGAAAAACCGCTTAATAAGTCAGCGTCTTGACGCCATCGGGAGTGCCGAGCAAGCAAACGTTGGCCCCGCGCTCGGCAAACAGGCCAACCGTCACCACGCCGACCATTGCATTGATTTGTTGCTCCATTTCAACTGGATTGGCAATTTGCAAACCCACAACGTCCAGTATCATGCAGCCATTGTCAGTGATCAGCGGTTTGTCGCCCTTCATGCGCAGACGAGGCTCACCGCCCAACGCCTTCAACTTGCGCGCCACAACAGCGCGTGACATCGGAATGACTTCCACCGGTAGCGGGAAATTGCCGAGCACGTCGACCAGTTTGGAGCCGTCGGCAATACAGATAAATTTGTCCGCCACCGACGCAACAATCTTTTCCCGCGTGAGCGCTGCACCGCCACCCTTGATCATGGCACCCTGACGGTTGATTTCGTCTGCTCCATCGATATACACGGGCATGGACTCGATGTCGTTGAGGTCAAATACCTCGATACCATGCGACTTCAGGCGTGCAGCGGTCACTTCGGACGACGCCACCGTGCCCGAAATCTTGTCCTTGATCCTGGCCAGTTCATCGATGAAGAAATTGGCGGTGGAGCCCGTTCCTACGCCGACGATACGGCCCTCCTCCACATATTCGATCGCGGCGCGGGCAACGGCTTGTTTCAATTCATCTTGTGTCATGATCAGTGGTAAAAATGGCGGGAAACTCTATTTTACCGGAAAGATTTTGCCCAATCCGCTGGCGAGCGGGGTAATATTTATCTTGATTTCGAATGCGAGTGCGCGGCACAGGCAACAAGAGGAGTGAAGCAGGCTCAAAGGCACCGCTCAACATTAATCTGGAGACCTGACATGAGCGAAACGAAAACAATTATGGTGGTCGACGACAGCCGCGTTTCGCGCATGCTCTCGCGCCAGTTCATCCTTCATAACCATCCGGCATGGGTGGTCGAGGAAGCAGTCAGCGGCGAAGACGCGATTGAAAAGCTATCCTCGGTCAAACCCGACCTGATCCTGCTCGATGTCAACATGCCGGGGATGGGTGGGCTTGCCGCCATCGGAAAATTGCGGGAACTCTCACCGGATATCGAAATTTGCCTCATGACGGCCAACGTCCAGGAAGCCACGCGTGAAAAGGCCCACAGCCTGCATGTCCATTTTGCGGAAAAGCCGATCACGCAGGCGCGCATCGATTCCGTGCTGGCCAACCTGGAAAATGCCTGATGTTCCAACTTACCGAACTTCAACACGACGCCCTGGTTGAACTGTTCAACCAGGGCGTAGGCCAGGCTGCATCGGCGATGAGCCAGATCGTCCGGGAAGAGGTCACCATGTCGGTGCCCATGATCACCTTCCAAAGCCGCTCCGAAGTCGCGCAGACGTTGGGCGGCGCGGAATCGCGCCGTATCTGCGCCGTCACCCAGAATTACCAGGGTGCTTTCAATACGGAAGCAATCCTGATGTTCCCGGAAGAAAAGAGCCTCGAAATCGTCCGCCTCATGGTCGGCCAATCGGTCACCATGGAAGAGTTAAGCGAGATGGAGCAGGAAGCGATGAGTGAAATCGGCAATATCATTCTCAATTCCTGCATGAGTACGCTGGCCAACATCTCGGGCAAGGAATTGCACGGATCGTTACCTGTATACCGGATCGGCACCGGCGAACACATACTCGGTGCATCCGGCAATCAGTGGAACGGCTTGGTATTGACGCTCAAAATCGATTTCAATATCGAGAAGCACCAGATCAACGGATATGTCGCCTTCCTGCTCGACATGAGTGCGCTCAATGATTTGCAGGGCTATCTGCAAGAGTATTTGGCCGGGCTGATGCCGTGAACCCGGATTCTGCCAATTGCGGCACGCAGGAATTCAAACCTGACCTGCTCGGCAGCGTGCTCAATGCCGTCCGGGTCGGAATGATCGTGCTTGACGCCGACGAGCGCATCGTATTCTGGAATCAGTGGATGGAGCAGCATGCCTTCTGCCCCGCCGCCACGGTACTCGGCAAAACCTTTGTCGAGCTCTACCCGGAATTGACCAATGGCCGCGCCCACGGCGCCATCAGGGGAGCACTCAAGAGCAATCTTGCATCGTTGATTTCCCAGACCTTGAACAAGGCGCCCTTTCCTTTATTTGCCAATGCCGAAGACAGGGACCATGGCACGCGCATTCAGCAAGCGGTCCAGGTTGTGCCCATCGAACTACCTCTGCAGCCGCATTGTCTGGTTCAAATCACCGACGTCAGCATGGCCGTCGCGCGCGAAAAGCAATTGCGCGAACTGGCAATCGAATTGCAAAGCCAGATATTCATCGACGGCCTGACCGGCATCCCAAACCGGCGCCGCTTCGACGAACACCTGGAGAACGAATTCCGCCGTGCCAAGCGCTCAGGTTCGCCGCTGTCGCTCGCGATGATCGATGTCGATTCCTTCAAAAACTACAACGACAACTACGGCCATCAAAAGGGCGACGATTGCCTGATCCTGATTGCAGCTGCGCTGACGCGCATTGCGGGCCGACCTTGCGATCTGGTCGCGCGCTATGGCGGCGAGGAATTCATGGCGGTGCTGCCCGACACCAACGCCGATGGCGCTTATACACTGGCCGAAGCGATGCGGGCCGAAGTCGAATCGCTGGCGCTCGAACATGCGCATTCGAGTGTTGCGCAGCACGTTACAATCAGCATCGGTCTGCTGACACAGATCCCCTCGCACAACACGGCAGTCTCGCACATGGTCGGTGCGGCGGATCGGGCGCTGTATCAGGCCAAGCGCAGCGGCCGCAATCGCGTCGTCGTGCATGGCGACAGAGCGCGCACAGAAGCTTGAAATCGCATCGCGGCCGGAAATATCTGCAGCAATCACAAAAAGCAACACAATAAAAGGGTATCTCTAAAAATCGTAGCGAGCGGGCCAAGGTCGGGCCGAGAAGCGCAGCCGTACGACTGTACGGTGAGCATCGCAGGCCCGAGATTGGGCCGTGCAGTAGATTTTTTGAGGTGCCCGAAAGGGAGAACGCATGCGAATCACCAGGCGCTTTGTGCGCGCAGGAACATGGATGTCATCAATCGCAGCGATGCTGCTGGCGTCCGCTGCCGCGATGGCCGCGCCGACGGCGCCACCCGTACCGGAACCGCTGCGGCCCTGGAGCGATTGGGTACTGCGCGACGTGCCGGACCGTCAATGTCCTTACTTCTACAACAACGGCGAAACGCGGCAATGTACGTGGCCGGCAGCACTAAGCCTGACACTGGACAAGCAGGGCGGGAATTTCACCCAGCGGGTACAAGTGTTCCGCCCGGTCTGGGTTCCCTTGCCGGGCGATGCCGAGAATTGGCCGCAGGATGTCAAGGTCGATGGCAAACCGGCCGCAGTAACAGACGGCGAAAACAATCTTCCCGGCATCGCCCTGCAAATCGGCTCGCATGCGATCGATGGTTCGTTCAAATGGGATGCCATGCCGGAGAGCCTGCAGATTCCGCAACAGACGGGGCTGGTGACCTTGCGCCTCGATGGGCACGACATCTCGCTGCCCAAACTGGACCAGGGCGGCCACCTCTGGCTGCAAAGTCAGGCCAAGGGCGGAGAGAATGGCGCAGAACGGCTGGAGTTGCACGTCGCACGTCAGGTGGATGACGACATTCCACTGCGGCTGACCACCAGGCTGGAAATCAGCGTCTCGGGCAAGAATCGCGAAGTAGTGTTTCCTGGGGTGCTCTTACCGGGATTCACGCCAGTTTCACTGGACAGCCAGTTGCCGACCAGACTGGAAGCCGACGGCAAGCTGCGGGTCCAATTGCGCCCCGGTCATTGGGAACTTACCATCGCGGCGCGCCAGATGGCGCCACAAACGAGCGTCGTGCTGCTGCAGGCACCGCAGCCTCTCGCCGATGAAGAGATTTGGGTATTCCAGGCGCACAACGAATTACGCGTCGTCACGCCTTCCGGCGGGGCGCCCGTCGATGCCAAGCTCGTAAGCATGCCGGAAGAATGGAAAACCCTACCGGCTTTCCGTCTCAAACCGGGCGACTCGCTCAGCCTGAACCAAAGCAAGCGCGGCGATCCCGAGGCCGCGCCCGACAATCTCAACCTGCAGCGCGATATCTGGCTCGATTTCGACGGCGCGGGTTATACCGTAAGAGACCATATCAAGGGCGCAATCCACCGCAGTTGGCGCTTCGAAATGAGCGCTCCGGCAGCGCTCGGGCGTGCCTCGGTTGACGGTCAGGATCAATTCATTACCCACAACGGCCAAAGCTCGGGCATGGAAGTGCGCAACGGCACTGCCGATATCGTGGCCGACAGCCGACTGGAATCTAATGCACGCGAACTGAGCGCGACCGGCTGGCGCCAGGATTTTCAGTCAGTATCGGCCAAGCTGAATTTGCCGCCGGGCTGGCACTTGATCGCAGCCGGCGGTGTAGACAAGGCACCCGGCTCATGGACCGCGCAATGGTCGCTGCTTGATTTCTTCGTTGTGCTGATCGCCGCCCTGGCATTTGGAAAATTATGGGGTTGGCCATGGGGCGTCACCGCGGTAGTGGGATTGGCCCTGATCTATCACGAGCCCGGCGCGCCCGGCGGAGTCTGGCTGGCTGTGCTTGCCGGCGCCGGCCTGCTGAGCGTCCTGCCAGAGAATGGACGCCTGCGCCGCATTGCAGTCGTCTATCGCGCAGCGACGTTACTGGTTTTGGCATTATTTTCCCTGCCGTTTGCATTGACCCAGATTCGTCAGGCGATTTATCCGGTATTGGAACCGACAGGATACGAAATGCCCACCATGGGGGCGAACCGTTATGCGGAACCGGCACCGGCAGACGCGCCGGCCGCTGCCCCGGCCGAAGATAAAGCTATTGAGCTTGCGCAAGCACCAAAATTGATGGCGCCACCGCCGCCATCCATCGCGCCCGCCGAAGGATTCGTATCAAAGTCTTCAATGGCAAAACAACGATCTGCCAGCGGAAAGGAGGCGATAGATAATCCCTATTTCGGCGAACTGAACAAGCTCGACCCAAACGCAATCGTGCAAACAGGTCCCGGCCTGCCGGATTGGCAATGGCGCAGCTACGCCCTGCAATGGAACGGCCCAGTCGAACAGGCGCAACAGATTCATCTGTGGCTGGTATCGCCTTCAATGAGCGCATTACTCGCCGTATTGCGCGTTATTCTCGTTGCCCTTTTGTTCGCGCGGCTGCTCGGCATCCCATTCGCCTGGCCACCTACTCGTCCCGGTCGTCCCGGTAGTCCAGATCGATCAGCCGGCATCGCGAGCCTGCTGGTGCTGGCCGGCTGCCTTTCGCTCTTGACCCCGCAAGCATCCCGCGCCGGCGATCTGCCTGACAAGGACATGCTCGATCAACTCAAGGTCGAACTATCGAAACCGGCAGACTGCCTGCCCAACTGCGCCAGCATCGCGCGCATGCAGATTGATGTCCGGGGAGAACTCTTGCAGGTGCGCGTCGAAGCGCATGCACTCGTTTCGACTGCCGTCCCGCTTCCAACCGGCGGCGCGCAATGGGTGATTCAATCAGTGAGCCTGGACGGCAAACCGGCTTCCGCTCTGAGCCGTGGCGGCGATGGGGATATGTGGATTGTCGTCGAACCGGGCGTGCATCAAATTGTTGTGCAGGGGGCGGTCGGCCACACGGAAAATGTGCAGTTGAGTTTGCCGTTGAAACCGCATCGGGTGGAAGCCACGGCCGATGGCTGGACCGTGGCCGGCGTGCGCGAAAACGGACAAGCGGACGACAATCTGCAACTGACCCGCATCGCATCGAATGGCAAGACATCGCTGCACGACACTGTGTTGCCCTCGTTTGTGCATGTACAACGGACAATCGATCTCGGATTGCAATGGCATGTCCACACCCGCGTCGAAAGGGTCGCGCCGTCCGAAGGCCCGATCTTCGTTTCCGTGCCATTGCTGCCGGGCGAATCGATTGAAAGCAGTGAGCCACGCGTCGACAAAGGCGCGGCACAAGTCAATCTCAGCCCGCAGAGCGGGGTAATCGAATGGGATAGCACGCTGGCGCAACAACCCACTCTGGTACTGAAGGCTGCCAGGCAAGACGACATGATCGAAGAATGGCATCTTGATACAAGCACCCAGTGGCATATTGAAACGAGCGGCACTCCGGTCATTCGACACCAAGCCGGCAACGGTCATTGGCAACCGGTTTGGCGGCCGTGGCCCGGTGAAGAAGTCACGCTCAAGATAAGCAAGCCGCTCGGTGCGCCGGGACAAAGCCTCACCTTGGAATCGAGCGAACTTGGCATCACGCCCGGCCTGCGCAGCTCGACAGACACGCTACGTCTGGTTTTGCGCAGCAGCCGCGGTGGCTTGCATGCGATCAAACTTCCCGAAAATGCGATCCTCCAATCGGTCACGATGGGCCTGGGCGATCAGGCCGGACAGGAAGTGCCGATCCGCCTCGAAGGACGCGAACTGCGCTTGCCCCTGCAACCGGGAAGGCAGCAAATCAATATTGCGTGGCGCCAGCCCGGCGGCATTTCCACCTACTTCGCGACGCCGGATGTGGATGTTGCAATCCCCGGTGTCAACGCCTACACCAAGATCTACCTCCCGGAAGATAGATGGCCGCTCGCCCTGGGCGGCCCACGCGTTGGGCCGGCCATCCTGATATGGGGCATTATCGTCACCATTGCGCTCCTGGCGTTCGGACTATCTAAAGTCTCCGTCACGCCGTTGACAGGTGTGCAGTGGTTTCTGCTGGGCATAGGCCTGACCCAGGCGACCAGCATCTCGGCCGCGTTGATCGTCGGTTGGCTGCTGGTACTGGGCTATCGCAAACGCTATGCGGGCAGGTTGGACGGCACGGCATTCAATGCTGGTCAGATCTTGTTGGCTATCTGGACCATCGTTGCCCTCGCCTGCCTGTTCGCGGCGGTTGAAAAAAGTTTGATCGGTTACCCGGAAATGCAGGTCACCGGTAATGGCTCTGACAACACGCATTTCGCCTGGTACCAGGACCGCAATCTCGCCTTGCTGCCGCAACCCTGGGTATTGTCGCTGCCAATGATGGTCTACAGGATCATGATGTTGCTGTGGGCGCTTTGGCTCGCGTATTCGCTATTGAAGTGGTTGCGTTGGGGCTGGACCTGCTTCAACGAAACCGGCTACTGGCGTGCGCGCGAGAAGAAGCCCGCAGCAAGCAGGCCGACCAACAATGGCGAACCGGTGGCACGTGAAGCGCAAGCGAACAGCGAAGATAAATTGATCGTGACCGAAGAAAGTCCGCCGGCTTCGCCGTAAATCAGCTTGTTGCGAAACACGGCAGTCGAACAAGGTGCTTCGACTGCCGCAATGCGCGATTCATGCCGTCAAACAGAGCTTGCCGAATTCGCTGCCGTTGCACGCAGCACCATCGCTATCATCAGCAGCATCCCGATCAACACGCCGATCGACGCGATACCGAGAATTGGCCCGGCGGTTTCTTCAGGAACGATTTTGCCGAACATCAGGAACAAACCAGCCAACATGACGACAGCCGAAATCTGGTGCACAAGCATTTGCGCCATCGACATGCCGGCACTTGCCGATTCCAGCCACAGCTTGTGAATCACGCCGTAAATGAAAGACACCGCAAACCCGACCAACAGGATATGCGCATGCGTGACGAACTGGCCGTGATCTTGCGACATACCCATATAGATGCCGAGGCCCATTCCGATTGCTGCATAAGTCAGTGCAAACAGCAGGTATTTTTTGTCGTATCCCATCTTCTCCTCCCTGTTTTATATTGGCTTGCATCGCACCAAAGTGCAAGCAGACACCACCTTGGCACGGGTGCATCCTGCCATGGAGGTAGTTGACGCGTCAATATTGCGGAGCAACAGGGAAGGCAGTGCACGCCGACGGATCAATATTCGGCAGCGTGCGTGGCCAAGACAGGCGTGGCGCAGCCAGGGAAGCTGGCCAACGGATGCGGAAGGGGTGCTGGCAGGCTTAAGCTGCTGGACGCAATGCGCTGGCCGCCAGCGCCAATGCGGTGATCCTGGCCCAATCGCCGGCGACAATCGCATCCTTGGGGGTCAGCCACGAGCCGCCGACACAGGCCACGTTCTTGCAAGCCAAAAATTGTGGCGCCGTCGCTTCGCTGATGCCACCTGTCGGGCAGAACGTCACATCCGCCAATGGCCCTGCCAAGGCATTGAGCATGCCGATACCGCCCGCAGGCACAGCCGGGAACAACTTCAATTGGCGGAAACCGACTTCGCGCGCGCGCATCACTTCCGACGGCGTCATCACGCCGGGAAGCAAGGGCAGGCCGCTCGAAATTGCAGCGTCGATCAAGGCCTGCGTCAATCCCGGCGAAACACCGAACACCGCACCTGCATCGCGTGCGGCGGCAAATTCTTCCGGCTGCGTCAGCGTGCCAACGCCGACGATGGCGCCCGGCACCTGCTCGACCATGGCGCGAATTGCCGGCAAACCATGCTTGGTGCGCAAGGTCACTTCCAGCACCCGGATGCCGCCCGCCACGAGTGCTCGTGCCAGGGGAACTGCATGTTCGATTTCATCGATGGCAATCACCGGAATCACCGGCGAAGTGCGCATCACTTCCAGCATGTTTGGCATCAATTTCATACTTTTTCTTTCTCATGAATGTTAATGGCGGGCGGCAAGCCGAAACTGGTCGCGCCCTGTTCTGCTTCGCTCACGCCATTGCGGAAAATGGCAAACAACTCGCGTCCCATTCCGACCTGATGCGCACCGAGATCGATCACTTCGGTGCCGCGCGCTTCCCACTCGGCGTCTGGCACGAGTGCTTGCAGCACGCCGGCATCGGCATCGAGACGGATCATGTCGCCGTTGCGTACACGGCCCAAGGGTCCGCCGATCAAGACTTCAGGGGAGACGTGAATCGCGGCCGGCACCTTGCCCGACGCGCCCGACATGCGGCCGTCCGTCACCAGCGCCACACGGCGGCCGGCGTCCTGAAGATTGGCCAGTGCCGGAGTCAAGGAGTGCAACTCAGGCATGCCATTGGCGCGCGGCCCCTGGTAGCGCACCACGGCGACAAAATCGCGGTCGAGTTCGCCGGCCTTGTAGGCGCGCAGGAAAGCATCCTGCGAATTGAAGATGATGGCCGGCGCGTGCACGATGCGATGTTCCGGCTTGACGGCCGATACCTTGATCACAGCGCGCCCGAGGTTGCCCGACAGCAGGCGCAGGCCGCCGTCGGCCGAGAACGGTGCGGACGCCTTGCGCAAGACTTTTTCGTCGCCGCTTTCCTTTGGCGCGTCTTGCCACACGACGGCTTCGCCGCGCAATTGCGGTTCGACGCAGTGCGCACGCAAGCCCTTGCCCATGATGGTTGTGACGTCGTCATGCAGCAAACCGGCATCAAGCAATTCGCGAATCACGAACGGCGTGCCGCCCGCCGCATGGAAATGATTGACGTCCGCTTCGCCGTTCGGATAAATACGCGTGAGCAAAGGAATGACGGCAGACAATTCGTCGAAATCGGTCCAGTCGATCACGACACCGGCCGCCTTGGCAATTGCGACAAGGTGCAAGGTGTGGTTGGTCGAACCGCCGGTTGCCAGCAGCGAAATAACCGCATTGACGATGCATTTCTCATCGACCACCTGACCGACCGGAAGGAAGGCGTCGCCATGCTGGCTGATTTCCACCGCGCGCTTCGCAGCAGCAGCAGTCAACGCATCGCGTAGTGGCGTATTCGGTGTGATGAATGCGGCGCCAGGCAGGTGCAAGCCCATGACTTCCATCAGCATCTGATTGCTGTTGGCAGTGCCGTAAAAAGTGCAGGTGCCGGCATCGTGATAGGACGCCGACTCGGCTTCGAGCAAGGCATCGCGGCCGATTTTTCCCTGCGCGTAAAGCTGCCTGACCTTCGCCTTTTCAGGGTTCGACATGCCCGAAGTCATCGGGCCGGCCGGGATGAACACCGCAGGCAAGTGGCCGAATTGCAATGCGCCGATCAACAAGCCTGGTACGATCTTGTCGCACACGCCAAGATAAACAGCCGAGTCGAACATGTTGTGCGACAAGGCAATCGCGGTGCCCATGGCAATTGCGTCGCGTGAAAACAGCGACAACTCCATACCTGCCTGCCCTTGCGTAATGCCGTCGCACATGGCAGGCACGCCACCGGCGAATTGCGCCACACCGCCGGCGGCACGCACCGCTTCGCGGATGATGGGCGGAAAACGGTCGAACGGCTGATGCGCCGACAACATGTCGTTGTAAGCGGAAATGATGGCAACCGACGGCTTCTTCTGTTCTTTCAGCAACAATTTGTCGTGCGCCGGAAAGGCGGCAAAGCCATGTGCGAGATTGGTACAGGACAAGGTGCCGCGGCGCACGCCCTGACGACGCGTTGCTTCAAGGCGTTCCAGATATGCGGCGCGGTAGGGGCGGCTGCGCTCAACAATGCGGGCAGTGACACTGGAGATGACGGAATGGACAGACATGGTTGCTTCCTTACAGATGGCTATTCTGAAATTTTACTACAATATAATTAATAAATCACGCCATAACTTGTAATTTTTAACCCAAAATCTGCGGCACCACGAAAATAGCCGCCCTGACCCGCTTCAATGCATGTCACAAATATGACATTTCTCCGGGCTAACACATTGACACATTACAAAAATAGTCAAAAAACAGAAAATCAAGAAATTTGTAGTGGAATTTCTACATTCTGATGTATAGTAGGCAGCATCAAAGGCAAAACCTGAAATGCAACCAGTTTGATAACCCGCTGACCGAACGCCTTACATCATGCCTCAATCCAGCCTGACCACCTCCCCCGCCTTCCGCGCCCTCGCCGCCCATTACGAGAGCGCCCGCGATTGGCAAATGCGCGACCTGTTCAACGAAAATCCGGACCGCTTCAGCCAATTTACACTGAAGGCGGCCGGCTTGCTTCTCGATTATTCAAAGAACCGCTTGAATCCCGAAACCGTGCAATTGCTCTGCGCTCTGGCGCGCGAGCGCGGCGTGGAAACGCAGCGCGACGCCATGTTTGCCGGCGCCAAGATCAACCTGACCGAGCAGCGTGCAGTCTTGCACACGGCCTTGCGCGCACCGCGCGGCACCAAACTCGAAGTCGATGGGCAAGACATCAACCATGACGTGCATGCAGTGCTCGACCAGGTTGGAAAATTTGCCGAGCGTGTGCGTTCTGGCGAATGGCTCGGCTACAGCGGCAAACCGATTACCGATGTGGTCAACATCGGCATCGGCGGCTCCGATCTGGGCCCCGAAATGGTGACGCGTGCCTTACGCGGCTTTGCCCACGAGCGCCTCAGCCTGCACTTCGTGGCAAACGTTGACGGCCACGATCTCGATGCCGCACTGTCGAAAGTCAATCGCGAAACCACCTTGTTCATCATCGCTTCCAAGACCTTTACGACCGCAGAGACCATGCTCAATGCCGGTTCGGCGCGCAACTGGTTCCTGCAAGGCGCGACCGAAGCAGCCCTGCCGAAGCACTTCGTCGCAGTTTCGACCAACACCAAGGCGGTCACCGCGTTCGGCATTGACCCGGCCAATATGTTCCCATTCTGGGATTGGGTCGGCGGCCGTTACTCGATCTGGTCGGCTATCGGATTGCCGGTCGCGCTCGCCGTAGGCGGCGCCCGATTCGCCGAGTTCCTGGCCGGCGCGCACGCCATGGATGAACATTTTCGCACTGCGCCGCTGGAGCAGAACATGCCGGCGCTGCTGGGCCTGATCGGCGTGTGGTACCGCAATTTTTTCGAATTCACGTCAATCTCGATAGCGCCCTATCATCAGGACCTGGGCCAATTCGCTGATTATCTGCAGCAACTGGAAATGGAAAGCAACGGCAAGCGCGTCACGCGCGAAGGCGTGGCGGTCGACTACGAAACCTGCCCGGCGGTGTGGGGCAACGTCGGTACCAACGGTCAGCATGCCTACTTCCAATTGCTGCACCAGGGCACCGACATCATCCCGGTCGATTTCATCGCGGCATTGCAGGCGGGCCATGTGCTGCCGGACCATCAGGCGGCGTTGCTTGCCAACTGCTTTGCACAATCCGAGGCCTTCATGCGCGGCAAGAATGCGCAGGAAGTGCATGACGACTTGCAGGCACAAAATCTGGCGGAGCAGGACATCAAGGCGCTGCTGCCGCACAAGACTTTCCCCGGCAATCGCCCGAGCAACACGATTTTGATGGACCAGCTGACGCCCGCTGCGGTCGGTGCCCTGATCGCGCTGTATGAACACAAGGTGTTCGTACAAGGCATCGTGTGGGATGTCAACAGCTTCGATCAATGGGGCGTTGAGCTCGGCAAGGTTTTGGCCAAAACCATCCAGAACGAATTGACCGGAGAGGCCGATAAGAAGAAACACGACAGCTCCACCAACGGCTTGATCGCGCTGGCAAAGCAGGCGCTGTCAGCAAACTGATACGCAACATACCAAACAAACGTAGGGACATTACTCATCATGGCATTAGCAGACTTCGACCTGGTTTTATTCGGCGGCAGCGGCGACTTATCGATGCGCAAACTCTTGCCGGCAATGTATGCGCGCCATCGCGCCAAGGATCTGCCGCCGGGTGCCAAAATCATCTGTGTCGGCCGTCACGCATGGAGCCAGGAAGAATTCATCGCGGCCGTCAACGAAAATTCCAAACCGCACATTTCGCAGCAGGTTTTTGACACCGGAATGTGGCAGCAATTCTGCGCGCGCATCACCTACGTCACACTCAACGCCAGCGACGCCAACACTTACGGCGCCCTGGTCGCCGTCATGCGCGACGACCCGGCCATCACACGCGTCTACTACCTCGCTACACCACCCAGTCTGTTCGCAACCATTTGCCAGAACCTCGCGCACGCCGGTTTGGCCACGCCGAATTCGCGCGTAGTCTTGGAAAAACCGCTCGGCCGCGATCTGGCAAGCGCCAAGGCAATCAATGCCGAAGTCGGCCGCTTCTTCAAGGAATCGCAGATCTATCGTATCGACCACTACCTCGGCAAAGAAGCGGTGCAAAACCTGCTGGCCCTTCGCTTCGGCAACGTGTTGTTCGAACCGCTGTGGCGCCGCGACTGGATTTCCGACGTGCAAATCACCATTGCCGAAGAACTCGGGGTGGGTAACCGCATGGGTTACTACGAAACCTCGGGTGCCTTGCGCGACATGTTGCAAAACCACTTGCTGCAATTGCTCTGTATCGTCGCAATGGAACCGCCGACATCGGCCACGCCCGACGCCGTGCGCGACGAAAAACTCAAGGTGTTGCGCTCGCTCAAGCGTTTCACCAGCACCACGCTGGCGCAAAACGTCATTCGCGGCCAATACCGCGGCGGCCATCTCGAAGGCTTGCCGGTGCCTAGCTACCGCAATGAGCCCGACGCCGATCCGCATTCGCGTACCGAAACGTTCGTTGCCGTGAAAGCCGAGATCGACACATGGCGCTGGGCCGGCGTGCCATTCTTCCTGCGTACAGGCAAGCGCATGGCCGATCAATTGGCCGAAATCGTGGTGCGCTTCAAGCCCGTGCCGCACTCAATCTTCCCGCAAGCTGCAGGCACTACGCAGCCGAACTGCCTGATCATTCGCCTGCAACCGGATGAAGGCCTGCAACTGAGCCTGATGGCCAAGACGCCCGGCGACGGCATGAAGTTGAAGCCGGTCGATCTCGAACTCGATTTCCGCGAAAGCTTCAAGATCCCGCG
>DATBQE010000195.1:0-42097 GCA_036561005.1 Burkholderiaceae bacterium
TCGGTGTCGGTGTCGGTGTCGGTGTCGGTGTCGGTGTCGGTGTCGGTGTCGGTGTCGGTGTCGGTGTCGGTGTCGGTGTCGGTGTCGGTGTCGGCGTTGGCGTTGGTGTCGGCGTTGGCGTTGGCGTTGGCGTTGTATAAGTAACCCGCGCCGCTTCGTTTGAAGCAGCGTTATAGCTTGCGCTAAAGTTTGCGGGAAGGTTGAGGGTCGCAAACGTGCCGCTTGCAGTACCACCCATGCTGACTAAGGGAATGAAATCCGCATTGGCCGGTGTATAGCCGCCGATAATGGTGCCGTTCAGTGTACCGCCCAGCACTAAGTTGCCGCTCACAGCGAGCAGGTCCGATTGGCCGCCTGCGGTGCCGCCAAGATCGGCATTCAAAACCGAGCCGACGCCGAGCGTGACGTCGCCGGTTACATTGAGTGTGCCGGCAACCCCTGCTCCGCCGGGATTGATGTTGCCCTGATTGACCAGATCCGCTGAAGCGGTTCCCACCACGATGGTACCGGTGCCTGTCAGTGTGCCGGTATTGGTGAACCCGTTCATGTCGCTAAAGGTCGTGCCGCCAGCCAAACTGATGACGCCGGCCTGGGTCAAGCTTCCCGTTTCGCTCAGGGTGCCGGCCGTGACGTTGATCGTGCCGGTGTTATTGACGTTGCTGGAAATGGTCGTGGTCCCCACCGTGCCTTTGTTCAACGTCCCCTGGTTATAAATCGTGCCTCCCGCAAAAGGCGTGGTGCCTGCCGCGTTGACAACGCCTGTCGAGGTATTGGTCAGGGTTGCGCCGCTGAGGGTTATCTGGCCGGGGCTTGTGATACCCAGTGTCCCAGTGTTGGTCCAGCCCGGTGTGCCCGTATAGGTGATCGGGGCACTGATGGTGGTTACGCCCGTGGTAGAGAGTGCATTGCTTGCGTTGAAGGTGCCACCCGAGACGTTGAGCGCGTTGATCGACGCTATGCCGGCCAGATTCAAGGTGCCGGCCGTGAGGCCGATTTGCCCGGAAGTACCGCCTGCGAGCGCGCCGCTCAATGTTGCCGTGCCGGCTCCCGATACGTTCAAGCTGCCGCCGAGCGTGGTGGCGCCGGTAACCGTCAGCGATCCGGCCGAGACGGCAAGCGAGTTGCCGCTATTGACGGTGAGCGCAGCCACCGTATCCGTGCCGGTCGTGTGGGTAACGGCAAAGCTGCCGCCGATAATGACTGAATTGATGGAAGTCGGCACCAAAAGGTCGTTCCAGTTGCCGGGCGTTGCCCAACTGTTGCCGCCGGCCGCATTGGTGAAGGTGACGGTCGTCCCGGCGTTGGTGATGCGTGCGGCTTCGCCGGCGACGACGCCGTAGCCTGCTGCAAAGCTGGCCGGCAGGTTGACGGTGGTAAAGCTACCACTTGACGTAGCGCCTGTTACCAGCACAACGGCGTCTGCGCTTTGCGGTACGTAGGAATTGATCAGCGCGCCGTTCAAGGTGCCGTTCATGGTCACGGCGCCGCTTGCGCTTAGCTTGTCTGTTTGCCCTGCAGTGATGCCGCCCACGTCCATGTTCAACACTGAACCGGCGCCGAGAATCAGGTCGCCGGTAACGCTCAGCGTGCCTGCGGTGCCGTTGGTGCCGGGTCTGATCGTGCCCTGGTTGGTCAAGGCAGAGGCACCGGTGCCGACGACAATGGCGCCGCTGCCTGTCAGTGTGCCGGTGTTGGTAAAGCCGCTGGCATCGCTAAAGGTCGCACCGCTTGCCACGGTGATCGCGCCGGGATTGGTCCAGCCGGCGCCGACCGATACCGTGACGGTGCCCGCAGTGGCGGCGATGCTGCCGTTATTGGCAAAGGTGGTAGGAGAAATTGTGAACGTGTGTCCGGCTGCATTACCGATGATGCTGCCGTTGTTGACGACGGCGGTTGCATAGTTGTTGTAAATGCCGCCGTAGCCCTGAATGGTGATGCCGGAATCGATCAGCAGGGTTTGCCCTGCCAGGTTCGCCCCTGCATAAAATATCCCGCCGGCAAAATTGATGGTCGATGCGCCGGCGGTGGCCACGTGCAGGGTTCCCGTGCCATTCATATAAAGGCCGGTCGTGCCCATTGTCAACGCCGCGCTATTGGCAAGCGACAATCCGTTATTGATATACAGGTTGCTGGCGCCCGCGACGCTGAGATTGCTGCCGATGGCGACGGTATCCAATGTGCCGTAGTTGTTGTTGAGCGAATGTGTGCCGTCCACGTCGACGAGTGTGCCGCCGATGATCTTGCCGGTAAAGCTGGCGATGCCGCCGGCGCCGAACAACCCGGTCGCGCCGATGTCGAGCGTTCCCGCATTGGTGAAGTTGCCAGTGAGGTTGACGTTGCCGCCGGTGTTGACGATCGACCCGACGTCGGCGGTGGCAAAATTGCTGCCCAGGTTTAACGTCCCGCCGGACACGTTGATCGTGCCGCCGGCGTTGGACCAGGTCGCTGCATTGAGCGTCAGGGTGCCCGCGGAAACCCCCAGGCTGCCGTTGTTGGCGAAGGTGGTCGGACCGACGGTAAACGTTTGCCCGGCGGTGTTGCCGACAATGCTGCCGTTGTTGGCGACTGTGGCGGCATAATTGTTATAAATACCGCCATAGCCCTGTACGGTCATGCCGGAATCGATTTGCAGGGTTTGTCCCGCCAGATTCGCGCCGGCATAGAGGATGCCGCCGGCGAAATTGATCGTGGATGCGCCCCCGGTCGCAAGGTGCTGGGTTCCGGTTCCGTCCACGTAGAGCCCGCTCGAACCCATGTTCATGACGGCGCCATTGGCGAGCGTGAGGCCGTTGTTGATGAAGAGGTTGGTGCCGCCGGCAACGGTCAGATTGCCGCCGATGGTGACGCCATCGAAGGTGCCGTAGCTGTTGTTGAGTGAATGCGTGCCGTCCACATCGACGACCGTGCCGCCGATGATCTTTCCGGTGAAACTGGCGATACCGCCGGCGCCGAATATGCCGGCCGCGCCGATATCCAATGTCCCGCTATTGGTGTAGTTGCCCGTGACGCTGACGTTGCCGCCGGTATTGACAATGGTGCCGACGTTGGCCGTGCTGAAGTTGCTGGCCAGGTTCAGGGTACCGCCCGATGCATTGATCGTGCCGCCGGCGTTGGACCACGCCGTTGCGTTGAGCGTCAAGGTACCGGCAGAAACGTTCAGATTGCCGGCGTTGGTAAAGTGGGCCGGATCGACGGTGAAGGTTTGCCCGTTGGTGTTGCCGACAATGGTGCCGTTGTTGGTAACGGTCGCCGCGTAATTGTTGTAGATGCCACCATAGCCCTGCACGGTGACGCCCGAATCGATTTGCAGCGTCTGCCCGGTCTGGTTCCACCCGGCCTGGATCAGCCCGCCGGTGTAGTTGATGGTTGACGCGCCACCGGTGGCAATATGCTGGGTTCCCGTGCCTTCGAAATAAAGGCTGCTGGCGCCCATGTTGAGCGCCACGCCATTGGCCAACGACAGGCCGTTGTTGATGAACAGGTTGCTGCTGGCGGCTACAGTCAGGTTGCTACCGACGGTGACGGTGTCGAAGGTGCCGCCACTATTGTTGAGCGGATGCGTGCCGTCCACGTCGACCACCGTGCCGCCGAGTATCTTGCCCGAGAAGCTGGCAATTCCGCCGGCGCCGAATATGCCGGCCGCACCGATGTCCAATGTACCGCTATTGGTGTAGTTGCCGGTAAGGTTGACGTTGCCGCCGGTATTGACGATGGTGCCGACGTTGGCCGTGCTGAAGTTGCTGGCCAGATTCAGGGTGCCGCCCGATACGTTGATCGCGCCGGAAGCGTTCGACCAGGCCGTTGCGTTGAGCGCCATGGTACCGGCAGAAACGTTCAGATTGCCGCCATTGGTGAAGTTGGCCGGATTGATGGTGAAGGTTTGCCCGGCGGTGTTGCCGATGATGGTGCCGTTGTTGGCGACAGTCGCTGCATAGTTGTTGTAAATGCCGCCATAGCCCTGCACGGTGACGCCCGAATCGATTTGCAGCGTCTGCCCGGTCTGGTCCCAACCGGCCTGGATCAACCCGCCGGTGAAGTTGATGGTCGACGCGCCGCCTGTCGCAATGTGCTGGGTGCCCGTGCCTTCGAAATACAAGCTGCTGGCGCCCATGTTGAGTGCCACGCCATTGGCCAGAGACAGGCCATTGTTGACGAACAG
This sequence comes from Burkholderiaceae bacterium, assembly GCA_036561005.1. Classification (GTDB taxonomy): domain Bacteria; phylum Pseudomonadota; class Gammaproteobacteria; order Burkholderiales; family Burkholderiaceae_D; genus PKWO01. Next base: position 4,160 of record DATBQE010000195.1, read on the forward strand.
CGTGCTGCTGGCGGCAACGGTCAGGTTGCTACCTACCGTGACAGTATCGAAGGTGCCGCCGCTGTTGTTGAGCGGATGCGTGCCGTCCACGTCGACGACCGTGCCGCCGAGTATCTTGCCGGTGAAGCTGGCAATACCGCCGGCGCCGAATATGCCGGCTGCGCCGATGTCCAAGGTGCCGCTATTGGTGTAGTTGCCGGTAAGGTTGACGTTGCCGCCGGTATTGACGATGGTGCCGACGTTGGCCGTGCTGAAGTTGCTGGCCAGGTTCAGGGTACCGCCCGATGCATTGATCGTGCCGCCGGCGTTGGACCAGGCCGTTGCGTTGAGCGTCAGAGTACCGGCAGAAACATTGAGGTTACCGGCATTGGTGAAGTTGGCCGGATTGATGGTGAAGGTTTGTCCGGCAGTGTTGCCGATGATGGTGCCATTGTTGGTAACGGCCGCCGCATAATTATTATAGATCCCGCCATAGCCCTGCACGGTCACGCCAGAGTCTATTTGCAGCGTCTGCCCGGTCTGGTTCCAGCCGGCCTGGATCAACCCGCCGGTGAAGTTGATGGTCGAGGCGCCGCCTGTCGCAATATGCTGGGTGCCCGTGCCTTCGAAATAAAGGCTGCTGGCCCCCATGTTGAGTGCCACGCCGTTGGCCAGCGACAGGCCATTGTTGACGAACAGCGTGCTGCTGCCGGCAACAGTCAGATTGTTGCCGAGTACTACGCCATCGAGCGTGCCGCCGGAGTTCGTCAGCGTGCCCGCACCGCCGCCACCGGCCTGCAGGACCGACAGCGTGCCGCCGCCCAATATGATTGCGTTGTTCAACGAAGCCGTGCCGCCCGCGCCGTAGTTGATGGTGAGGTTCGCGCCACCCGATGCGGTCAGGGCGCTATTGATGACGACGCTCTTGTCGGCCGTCAGCGTCAGCGAATTGGTCGACCATGTCACGGGGCTGGAAACCGTGATCGTGCCGCTCAGGGGCGCGGATGCCGCACCGGGCGAGGTGGCCAATGTCACGTTCCCCAATGCCAATTCGGCTTGCAAGTCGCCTACTGTCAACGTGGAGGTGGCCAGCGACCCGTTGGGATTGAGCGTAATAGGCGGCGTTGTCGGCAGCGCATAGGTGAATCCGGTCGAAGCGCCTGTTGAACCGGCCACGATCTGAATGTCGCTCGGATCGAGCAGCAGGGTACCCATTGCCCCCCTGGACGCACGCAGATCGACCACGCCCTGGAAGTCCAGATAACCATGGCTCGACGTTTCGACAAAGCCGCCATTGCCGCCTTGCGCGCCACCCTGGGCCGAAATATGGCCAACCATCTGGGTCTGATCGTCCGACCACACCGCAACCTTGCCGCCATTGCCGCTATCGATTGCATCGGCCTTGATCAGCGCATCGGCGCCGACGAAGGTCTCGCCTGCATTCATCAACGCCGCATTGGTGCCGTGGAAGCCGCCGCCGACCTGCGCTGTACCGCCACCGGTGCGGCCGCTGACATCGATCTGCGCGCTGCCGTTCATGGCAACCCGGGGCCCGAGCACGTACACGGTGCCGCCATTGCCGGCACCGGTTGCTGTGGTCTGGCTGTTGTCGGCCAGGGTCGTGGCCTGGCTGGACTTGAACACCACAATGCCATTTTCCCCGACCACCGCGCTGTTGGCATTGACGATGCCGCCCTGGTTGACGAGCGCGCCGTAAATGCCAACCTTGCCGGCCTGCGCAACGACGCTGCCCAGATTGAGCGCCTGATCGCCCGCCGTGCTGATCAGCACCTGAACATTCGGGTCGCCGCCATCGATCAATTGCACGCTATGGCCTGCCGCGAGCAGTACTTCACCCTTGGGCGAGTTGATGATGCCGGTGTTTTCTACCTGCGGTGCAATCAGGTAAACCTGTCCGCCCGAAGGCGTCGTGACGATGCCCTGATTGACCACCGATCCAGCCTGAGTTTTCACCGCAGGCCCGTCGGTAAAGTTGAGTTTACCCGCGCTGAAATCGGCATTGGCGATATTCAGGCTGGAAGCCGTCAGACCGCCGACATTGATTTGCGAGTCCTTGCCAAAGAGTATGCCGTTCGGGTTGATCAGAAACACCTTGCCGTTCGATTGCAAGGTGCCGAAAATCTGGCTGGGGTTTTGCCCCACGATGCGGTTCAAGACGGTACTGCTGGCATTCTGCTGCAGAAACTGGGTAAGTTCGCCGGGGTTGATCGAAAAGCTTTGCCAGTTGATGATGGCGCCGGGGGAGTTGGAGATGATCAGTGCATTGCCGTTATTGCTGATTGCAACCTGGCCACTGACCACTTGCGCGCCGCCGGGATTGGCGAATACCGGGCCACAGGAAAAGCAACCTGCGATCAGTACCGGCAAAGCTTTACGAGTGAATTTTGGCCAATTCGTGGGCCCATTCGTGGGCCATTTTGTGGACCATTTTTTGGACCAAATTGCGGCCTGTGCGCCAGCACTTACCGGGTCATGTTTCATCATCTGCCACCTTCCCTGGAACCGCATGCAGCGGAACTGTTTTTTTGTGGTTATTCTTGAGTTTTTTGATGACTGATCAAGTATCGGTGCGCGCAGCCACTCATATTGCGCAAACGATGACCCGGTCAATTAATGACGAACTATACATGCAGGCAGGATGAACTCTTGTTAATAATGACATTTAATGTATGAGAAAAAATACCGCGAAGTGCCCAGGGGCAACATTGTGACGGGTGAGTGAAATCCGAAATGTCGGCGCTGTGAACCTGAGAGCGCCCTTCAATCTGAGCAGGGCGAGACGCTACGGCGATACCAGGACGGCACGATGATTAGGAGGCGCCGCGCTTGTCGCACGTCGTGCGATTGAACGCAGACGTAGTGACGAATTCTCTCAAGAACAACGAGAACAATTCAGTTCATGGCCTCGCCCGCGCGGCGAGCCGGTCATGCCGGCTTGTGTGCACCAGCCAATGGCAGCAAATGCTGGAATCAGGCGTCGGGCTCGTGGTAGACGGCTTCGATATTGTGCCCGTCCGGACCAATGACGAACGCCGCGTAGTATTTCCCGCTATATTGCGGGCGCAAACCAGGCGCACCATTGTCCTTGCCGCCTGCCTCAAGCGCCGCGCGATAGAACGCATCGACCTGCTGCCGGCTCTCGGCCACGAACGCGAGGTGAAGATGGGCAGGCTTCTCCTCGGTTTGGAACAGGACCAATGAAGCGATATTGTTGGGCATGCAAAGCTCGACACCGTAAGCCGGCTCCCCCTCGGCGGTAATCGCTACGCCGAGCGGCTCAAGTACCTTGCTGAAGAATGCTTTACTCGCTGCAAAATCACTGACTCCGAATTTGACGTGGTCAAACATGAACACTCCTTAAGTGCATGCGCAAGCGCGATGCGGGTAATCGTAACGGGCGATGGATAAGGCACTCAGCTTGCTCGCCGCAATGCCAGTCGCACCGGACGCCCGATAAAAACACTTATCAAAATGCTGGTTGAATGAAACGATAACATTTTGCCGGCGATTGGGCAACTCGCGCCACCGCAGTTATCAGAAAAAACTGCCGCCGCCATGCGGGCAGCTACATCTGAACTTCATCACGAAGCAAGGCATACACGTTCATGTCGACGCTCTTGCCGCGCACGAAATTGGCACCGCGTGCAACACCTCCTTTCTTGAAGCCGCATTTGATCGCCACTTTTTCGGAAGCGAGATTGCGGCAATGCGTGCGAATTTCCAGGCGATTGATGAGAAGCGTATCGAATAAATGGCGCGTCAAGAGCTTGACGGCTTTTGATGCAATACCCGTATTCCTGTTCTTGGCCGAAAAGATGGTGTAGCCGATTTCTCGCGCGTTGTAATACGGTACCGATTTGAAATGAAAAATCGTCCCCAGCATCTGATCGGTCTTGTCGACGATCAGGAAACGTTCAAACGTTTCGTTCGAGATGCCGTCCTGTGCGAACTTCCTTTCGATTTCGACGGGGGAAACCATCGAAGGGGCCAAATATTCGCCGCGTATTTCCGGGCTATTGAGCAGAGGAATCAGCTCCGCCAGGTCTTCCTTGCGGATATGCCTGATATTGAAATCGCCGCCGTCAATCATTGATCGTCCTTTGCCTGTATGCGTGCTGATTACGTGAGCCCCGATAGTAAAGCAAAACCCGGGCTCTTTGTCGCAGCCGCACGCCACAGCTGAGGCGGCGATTTCCTGACCTGACTGATCTGGAGGAAGATAAGCGGCGTCAGGCTCGAGTTACGCTGTTAATCGTGCCACATGATTGGCATCTCGATCCGTATCAAGAATATTGTCAATTCTGCGGAGAGGAATTATTCCTGCGCGATCGCAGGATGCCGCTATTCGCGCCGCCCTGACAAGCACGCTCAGGCATGCCGGTCTCGACGCTCGCGCCACGCGCCCAGCGCACTCCCGATATCATGCAGTCCCAGCACACGCACCTCTTGCGAAGGAAACTTGTTCAACACCGAGGCGCTGCCTCCGGCCCAGATTTCCACCGATGCGGGGAGGCGCGCGCGCAGTTCGGTCAGGCCATCGGTCACCTGTTTCGGGCGCATGGAAAGCGAAAACGACAGCGCGAGGATGTCGGCCCGATGCAGCGCCGCTGCCTGCACGATGTCGCCCACAGGCGTTTGCACACCCAGCGAAATGCACACTGCACCACCGAGCGAGGCCAGCGCCTCGACCATCAACAGCCCCAGGCCGTGCCGTTCCTGCGGCAGTGTGGTCAATAACACGCGCGGGGCTGTATCCTGCTCCTCGCGCCGCGAGGGGATCGTCGCGATGGCATTGCGCATGACGACTTGCACCGATTCGGTATAGAGATGTTCTTCATGGACCGCGATTTTGCCGGCGGCCCAGGCTTCACCGACCATGATGTTAAGCGGCGCGAGAAAGTCGATGACAAATTCCTGCAGACCCGATTGCAGCATGATTTCCGACAGGCGGTAACGCAAGTCGTCGCTACGGTGAGAACTGCACAAGGCGAGGCAGTTCTGCAATTGCGCCGCTCGTTCGTCGTCGGCCACGGCGTGGGTTAGCGCCGGCTTCGGCAACTCCAGCGCCTGCAGCGCTTCGATCGGCAAGCCGAGAATCTTGCCGGGACGATGTCCGAGGTCGATCAGGCGTTTGACCAGGCGCAGCTTGTCGATGTCTTCGGCGCGGTAGGTGCGTTGCCCCAGGGCGTCGCGCGCCGGCTTGGGAAATTGATAGCGACGCTCCCAGACTCGCAACGTTTCCTTGGCCACACCGGTGTCACGTTCAACGTCACTGATCGACTGGGTAGCAACCCTATCGTCCCCATTGCCCCCACTACCCCCGTCGCTGCGCTTCGATGGCGGTTCCGTCTGCGCGTCCACTTGTCGTTTCCCCGGTAATTCCGTCCGCACTTTAGTCATTGTCAGTTACCCGATACACATTGCAATTTTACAACGTTGTTAAATGGAAATTGCATAATTGTCCATGACAATATAGCTCAAACTCTGACATTTCTCCACTTTTATATATTTTGTCCAGGACAAAATGTTTGTAAACGCCTATACTCATTTGCATCGGGCTTTGCGCAAAACAGGGATCGGACAGGTTTTTTTGAATCCGTTTCCCCGCTGGCTGCGTATTGAAGTGGTAAGCATTCGAGAGCCAATGGCAGCAAAAACGGGACAAGGATAAGGAAATGGCACAACAGATGAAGATCGCCGTGGTTGGCGCAGGCATTGCAGGCTTGTCCTGCGCCTACCAGCTCGTTCGCGCCGGGCAGGACGTGACCCTGCTCGAAGCAGGCGACTATTTCGGCGGCCACAGCCACACGGTGGACGTGACGCTGGAAGGCAAGACTTGCGGCGTCGATACCGGCTTCCTGGTGTTCAACCACAAGACCTACCCCAATCTGGTGCGCCTGTTTGCCGACTTGGGCGTGGAGACGGCAGCGAGCGACATGTCGTTTTCGGTCAAGACACCGATTGCCGGCCTGTTCGGCCAACGCTTGCTCGAATGGGCCGGACGCGATCTCGATACAGTTTTTGCGCAGCGGCGCAACATCGCCTCGCCGCGCTTCCTCGGCATGCTGCGCGATATTTTGCGCTTCAACCGTGAAGCTACCGCCATTGCACTCAGCACGGTGCCCACGGTGGGCGAGCTGTCGCTCGGCGAATTTCTTGAATCGCACGGCTACGGCGCGTCCTTCCGGGAATGGTATCTGCTGCCGATGGCCGGCTGCATCTGGTCATGCCCGACTGCGCAAATGCTGGCCTTCCCCATTTCGACCTTCGCCCGTTTTTGCCACAATCACGGCTTGCTGCAGGTGGAAGACCGGCCGCAATGGCACACCGTCAAGGGCGGCTCGCGCAACTATGTGGAAAAGATGCTGCGCGCAATTCCCGACAAGCGCTGCAACGTGGCAGTCGACCGCCTGACCCGTTTCAACCATGGCGGGGTGCGCCGGGTGCTGCTGGAAACCAACACCGGCAAGATGGAATTCGATCAGGTGGTACTGGCATGCCACAGCGACCAGAGCCTGCGCATGCTGGCCGACGCCAGCGCTGCCGAGCAGGCCGTGCTGGCCGCCATACCCTATCAGCCAAATCGCGCTGTGCTGCACACCGACGCCAGCCTGCTGCCGCAAAACCGCAAGGCGTGGTCGGCCTGGAACTATGAAAGTATTTCCGGCGCAGAACCCAGGGTATGCGTACACTACCTGATCAACCAGTTGCAGCCGCTGCCCTTTGCCACGCCGGTGATTGTGTCGCTCAACCCGATTGACGCCCCGGCGCGCGAGCATGTGCTTGCAGAATTCGACTATTCGCACCCGGTGTTCGACAGCGGCGCCATCGTTGCGCAAGCCAGGCTCGACAACATCCAGGGGCGCGACAATGTGTGGTTTGCCGGCGCCTGGACCGGTTATGGTTTCCATGAAGATGGTTTGAAGTCGGGTTTGAAGGTGGCGCAATCGCTGCTCGATCTCGATCTTGAATCGAGCATGCGCGATGCGGCCTGATACCGCGTGAACCGGGCGATGACCATGAATCGTGCGCAACTATGCTTTGGCGAAGTCAGACACCGGCGCCTGCTGCCGGTTGATCATGCGTTCGCGTATGGCGTCTACTTCCTGCGTCTGCCGCTGCGTTCGATGGAAACCGATGCGCCGAAGTCGCGCTGGTTCTCGCGCAATCGTTTCAATCTGCTGTCCTTCCACGACGCCGACCATGGCGACGGCACCCAATCCCTGACGGCATGGGCAGACCAATTGCTCAAGCACGAAGGCATTGACGACGCCGACGGCGAAATCTGGCTGCAGACTTTTCCGCGCGTGCTCGGCTACGTGTTCAATCCGGTCTCGTTCTGGTTCTTCCACCGACGCGACGGCAGCCTGCGGGCGATTCTGTGCGCCGTGACCAACACCTTCGGCGAAAAGCACAGCTATCTGCTCGACACCGGCGGCAGCATGCCCTATGGCGTGGAACTGCAGGCCAGGAAACGCTTTCACGTTTCACCGTTTTTTGCCATCGAGGGCGACTACCGTTTTCGCTTCATGCGCGCGACACGCCATCAAGGCGAAGTTGACGTCGAATCGACGGTGGCGCGCATCGACTATAGCGGCCCCGACGGCCCGCTATTGCAGACCAGCGTCTCCGGCCAATCGCGTGACTTGAGCAACGCCAGGGTGTTGCACGCATTTTGCGCCTATCCGCTGATGACCTTTGGCGTCGTCGTCAAAATCCACTGGCAGGCATTACGCCTTTGGCTCAAGAAAGTTCCGTTTTTTGGCAAACCCGTTCCCCCCGTACACAAGGTAAGCAGATGACCAGAGATATCATGCCGCCGCAAACTTTCGACTTTGCGCGCGAACCAGTCGCAACGCACGACAAGGATGGCGCGCTGCCGCCGCAGGCCAAACTGGCGCTGGCCATGTTGGCAAAACTCAAGCACGGCGCGCTGCATCTGCGCCTGCCCAATGGCCAGACCATGCACTTCGGCGATCTCTCGCAGCCGGTGACGCTGGAATTGAAAAATTGGGACATCTGTGCCGCGGCCTTGAAGTCGGGTGACATCGGCTTTGCCGAAACCTTCATTGCCGGCAGCTGGAGTACCGACAATCTGGCCGGTCTGATTGCGCTGTTCATCCGCAATCGTGACGCCATTGAAGCCATGATCTACGGCAAATGGTGGGGCAATCTTTTTTACCGCATCAAGCATTTGTTCAACCGCAATTCCAGAACAGGGAGCCGGAAAAACATCCATGCGCATTACGACATCGGCAACGACTTCTACCAGCTCTGGCTCGATGACTCGATGACCTATTCGAGCGCATTGTTCTCCGGCGAACCCGGCGAAACGCTGCAGCAGGCGCAAACCGCAAAATATCGCCGCCTGCTCGGCGAATTGAATCTTGAACCGGGCCAGCAGGTGCTGGAAATCGGCTGCGGCTGGGGCGGCTTTGCCGAGATCGCAGCGCGCGAAGGGGGCCAGCATGTCACGGGCCTCACGCTCTCGACCGAGCAACTGGAGTTTGCCCAACGCCGCCTGCTTGCTGCCGGTTTGTCGCAACAAGCGGATTTGCGTCTGCAAGACTACCGCGACACGAGCGGCACGTTCGACGCCATCGCTTCGATCGAGATGTTCGAAGCGGTCGGCGAGGCGTATTGGCCCGACTATTTCGCCTGTATCGCGCGCAACCTGAAATCGGGCGGGCGCGCCTGTGTGCAAACCATCGTCATTGCCGACGAATTGTTCGAGCGCTATCGCACCGGCACCGATTTCATCCAGCAATACATCTTCCCCGGCGGCATGCTGCCCTGCCCGGCCGCATTCCGCAAACAGGCCGAGGACCAGGGTCTGCGGGTGGTCAACCAGTTGGCCTTCGGACTCGACTATGCGCGTACCCTGCAACAGTGGTACGAGACGTTCAAGGCGCAATTGCACGCCGTGCGCGAACAAGGTTTCGACGACCGCTTCCTGCGCACCTGGGAGTTTTATCTTGCCTACTGCGAGGCCGGCTTCCGCGCGCAAAGTCTGGACGTGGTCCAGTTCACACTGGAAAAGCCGTGACCTTGCTGCGCATGAAGGCGCCGCTCGCGGCCCTGTGCATCGGGCTGCTGGGCATAGCCGGCCATTGCTCTGCGACGGTCACACCGCCGCACATCGCCGCCGAAGTGCCGGCTGCGCGCCTGGCCGGCGAAGGCACCTACCGCTGGTTCGGATTGAAGATCTACGAAGCGCAGCTGTGGGTCGGCAGCCAGGGCTTGCCGTCGCTTTCGCCGACTGCGCCAATTGCGCCAACTACGCCCAGCACGCCCAGCTTCGCGCTCGACCTTCAATACGCGCGTTCATTCGACGGCAGGAAGATTGCGCAGAAGAGCATCGATGAAATCGAAAACCTCGGCCTCGGCAACGACGACCAGCATCACCGCTGGCTGGTGCAGATGGAAGCCTGCTTCCCGCACGTCGAGGAAGGCACCCACCTGACCGGCATCTACCTGCCAGATTCGGGCGTGCGCTATTACCGCGACGGCAAATGGATTTGCGAAATCAAGGACAAGGATTTCGCCGCCGCCTTTTTTGCCATCTGGCTCGACCCGCACACTTCCGCGAAACCGCTGCGCGATGCGCTCCTGGGCAAGCTGCACGGCCCGACGCAGTGACACCAGTGACACCAGTGACACCCATGCTCACGCGTACGGCTCTGTTGAACTATAGCCTGTTTGCCATGCCGCTGGCCGTGGTAGCCCTGCCGATCTATGTCTACGCCCCGGCCTTCTACGCGCAGCAACTGCATCTGTCGCTCGCCGTGATCGGCATGGCCCTGCTGTTCACCCGCCTGCTCGACGCGTTCATTGACCCGGCCCTCGGCATGTGGATGGACAGAACGCGCCAAGGCAAAGGCTATGGAAAATTCATCCTCATCGCCCTGCCCTTACTAGGTGCAGGTTTCTTCGGCATGTTCAACCCGCCCGCATGGGCCGACACGCACGCCCTGGTATGGCTTGTGCTGTCTCTATCGCTGGTCTACCCCGGTTTCAGCTTGGCAACCATCGCCTACCAGAGCTGGGGTGCGGCACTGACGCAGCAACGCGCCATGCGCTCGCGCATCACGGGCGTGCGCGAGGCATTCGGTTTGCTTGGCGTTGTCGCGGCGGCAGTCCTGCCTGCGCTGATCGGTCTACGCGGCTTGAGCGTGGTCTTTCTCGCCCTGCTTGCGCTCGGTGCGTGGCGTCTTGTCAGGCATGCCGCCGAACCGCCGGCAGTGGCGGCGCAAGCGGCCGGCAGTATTTTCCTGCCGCTCCAAAGCAGGCAATTTCGCAGCCTGTTTTGCGTATTTGTGTTCAACGGCATCGCCTCGGCTATTCCCGCGACGCTATTCCAGTTTTTTGCCGAAGACCGGCTACAACTTGGGCACCAGACCGGTTACCTGCTCGGCATCTATTTCATTGCCGGCGCAGCATCCATGCCGATGTGGGTGGCGTTGGCGCGGCGCCAGGGGGAAGCGCGCGCCTGGCTGATTTCCATGCTGCTGGCCATTGCAGCATTCGGCTGGGCCTATTTCCTGAGCGCAGGCAGCGCCACGGCATTTTGTATCGTCTGCATCCTGTCCGGCCTCACGCTCGGGGCCGACCTGGCCCTTCCTCCGGCGCTGTTGGCCGCCGTCATCAACCGGGCCGGCCATAGTGGCAAGCGCGAAGGTGCCTACTTCGGATTATGGAGTTGGGCCACCAAGATGAATCTCGCACTGGCCGCCGGCGCCGCGTTGCCCCTGCTTGCCTATCTCGGCTATGTGCCGGGCATCGCGAACGCGCAAGGCGGCCTTGCATTGGCCAGCACCTACGCCCTGCTGCCCTGCGTATTCAAGCTGACCGCAGCCTTGCTGCTGTTTTTTTCCCCCTTGCACGATTTGTAAATTTGCAATCCCGACCTGCAATATTCACCGGAGTCCTCCATGCGCCACCTACAAAAATTCGTCATTCTGTCCTTGCTTGCCCTCCTTGCCGCCTGCGCCGGGCCGGTCGAGCCTGCCACCTATGCCAAGGAGGCGCCGACGCTGGACTTGCAGAAATACTTTAACGGCGACCTGACGGCATGGGGCATGTTCCAGGACCGCTCAGGCAAGGTCATCAAGCGTTTCACCGTAGTGATGAAATGCACCTGGGCCGGCGATACGGGCACGTTAGACGAGAATTTCACCTACTCGGACGGCACCAAACAGCAACGGGTCTGGACGCTGCACAAGACGGCAGCCGACCACTACATCGGCACCGCGTCGGACGTGGTCGGTGAGGCCGTCGGCATCAGCGGCGGCAACGCGCTGCATTGGCAGTATGTGCTGGCGGTGCCGGTCGACGGCAAGGTCATCAATTTCGATTTCGACGACTGGATGTACTTGATCGACGGCCACGTCATGCTCAACCGTACCGTAATGAAAAAATTCGGCTTCAGAGCCGGCGAAGTCACGCTCTCTTTCACCAAGCCATGAACCCGAAAATTACGAACTGGCAGGGCCGACGCGTCTGGGTGATCGGCGCCTCCACCGGGATCGGCGCGGAAACAGCCCGTCTGTTGCTGGACCGCGGTGCCACGGTCGCCTTGTCCGCACGGCGGCAGGACGCGCTTGAACTCTTATGCCACGGCCGCGCCAATGCCTTGCCGATCGCACTCGATATTATCGACCACGCCTCGGTCCTGCATGCACGCGATGTGCTGCTGGAAAAGTGGGGCGCGCTCGATCTGGTTCTGGTTGTGGCCGGCGGCTACAGCGAAATGCGCGCCGACCAATTTGACCTGAAGGCGGCCAACCAGTTGGTGGACCTCAACCTGCGCGGCGTGCTCAATTGCCTCGACGCGGTGCTGCCGGGCCTGCTGAAGCAAAGAAGCGGCGGAATCGGGATCGTCTCGTCGGTGGCCGGCTACAGCGGCTTGCCGCGCGCGCTGATCTACGGCCCCACCAAGGCGGCCGTGATCAATCTGTGCGAATCGCTCTATCTCGACCTGCGCCCGCAAGGCATCGCCGTGTACCTGATCAATCCCGGCTTTGTCGAAACGCCGCTGACCGCCGGCAATCCATTTCCCATGCCTGCACTGATTTCAGCCACGGAGGCGGCCGGCGAGATTGTGCGCGGCATGGAGCGCGGCGCTTTCCATATCCACTTCCCGCGGCGCTTCACCAATTGCCTGCGCCTCGCGCGCCTGTTACCCTATCGTCTTTACTTCTGGCTGGTGCACAAGGTGACGGGACTATGAGCGACGCAGTAAGTGGACAGTCAAGCGCGCCTGCAAGCGACGACCTGCGCTTGCGTCGCGTCGTTGCATTCTTCGAAGCGCTGACGGCAGATTCTGTACACGACATGCACGCCGTCTACGCCGGCGAGGCGTTCTTCAAAGACCCTTTCAATGAAGTGCGCGGCATCGCGGCAATACGCGCCATATTTCTGCACATGTACACACAGGTTGACGCGCCGCGCTTTGTCGTTACCACCAGTATGGCGAACGGCGACGAGGCATTCATTACCTGGAATTTCCTGTTCCGCATGAAGCGCTTCTCGCGCGCGGAGCAATGCATACGCGGCGCCAGCCACTTGAAGTTCGATGGGGCCGGCCTGGTCAATTTTCATCGCGACTACTGGGACGCTGCCGAGGAATTGTATGAAAAATTGCCGGTGCTCGGCGCGTTGATGCGCTTCCTCAAACGGTTGGCGCGCAGTTAATTCGAGCGCGACGTGAGCCGGCAATTCGTCCAGACCATAGAACAAGCCCTGCTGCCTCTGGCAGATGCGCAGAACGCACTAGCGATGAGCGCCTATATGCGCGGCAAGTTCGTCTACCTCGGACTGACGACGCCGCAGCGGCGCGCGGCTACCAAGGCGGCGATTCGCGCTTGGGATGACGATCCGCTGACGCCGGCGCGGGCCCTGTGGCGCAAACGCGAACGTGAATATCAATACGTTGCTTGCGACTTGCTGCGCCACCACATGCATCGCCTGGGCGGCGCCGCCCTGGCTACGCTGGCGGAACTGGTGCAGAGCAAGTCATGGTGGGACACGGTCGATGCGCTGGCGCCGGTGGTCGGCAATATCGTTCTGCGCGAACGCAGCCTGGCCGCTGAGATGGATCATTGGATAGTCGAAGATGGCTTCTGGCTGCGTCGGGTGGCGATTCTGCATCAATTGGCGTGGAAACAGGACACCGAAGAACGGCGCCTGTTTCAGTACTGCCTGCAATGCGCGCCCGAGCAGGAATTTTTCATCCGCAAGGCAATCGGCTGGGCCTTGCGCCAATACGCGCGCACCGCACCCGACGCGGTGCGCCGTTTCGTCGATAAAAACCGCAGCAAACTCTCCGGCCTGTCGGTGCGCGAAGCAACCAAGCATCTGTGACCATGCGGCCACCGGCCGACGGAAATCTCCGACTTCATTCATACTTGCGCCATGGATGGAAAATAACGGAGACATTTTCATGAGCGCAAACACCTACGACAACCGCCAATGGTTTTACGTCAAGCGTCCCGATGGCCGCGTTGGCGCCGAACACTTTGAATTGCGCAATACGCAACTGGACGGCACATTGGCTGCCAATGAAGTCGTGGTGCGGGCCCGCTATATCAGCGTGGACCCCTACATGCGCATTCAGCAGCATGAACGCAACACCTACGACGTGCCGCACCCGCTGGGCATCGTGCAGCGCGCCGGTTCGGTGGGCCAGGTCGTGGCTTCCGCCAGCGAGCGCTTCAAGGAAGGCGACTGGGTACTCGGCTACAACGGCTGGCAGCTCTACGACAAATGCCACGCCAATGATTTGCAAAAACTCGACTCTGAGGCCGCGCCGGTCAGCACCGCGCTGGGCGTGCTCGGCATGCCGGGCCGCACGGCCTGGTTCGGCCTGATGGAAGCCGGCAAACCGAAGCCCGGTGAAACGCTGGTGGTGTCGGGCGCGGCCGGGGCGGTTGGTTCGCTAGTGGCACAGTTCGGCAAGCGCGCCGGCTGCCGTGTAATCGGCATTGCCGGCGGGGCCACCAAGTGCCGCTACCTGGTGGAAAAACTCGGCCTCGACGGCGCGGTCGATTATCGCGCTCATGCAGACACTGCGGCGCTGGCCGATGAAATCCAACGCCAGAGCGGCGGCGTAGACGTATATTTCGACAATGTGGGCGGCATGGTGACGGACGCGGTGATTCCGCTGATCAAGCGGCGCGCCCGCATCGTCATCTGCGGCACGATCAGCCAATATGACGGCGGACTCGACCACCCCGATCTGGCACCGCGCTTCCTGCAGCACATGTTGTTCCAGCGCGCCACCATTCAAGGCATTCTGGCGCGCGATTTCGTGCCGCGTATGGACGAAATGCGCGCCATTGTCGAACCCTGGGTCAAGCGGCGCGAGATCGTGTTCGAGGAAACCTTTGTCGATGGCTTCGAGCAATTGCCGGAGGCCTTGAACATGCTGTTTGACGGACGCAACCTGGGCAAGCTGCTGGTGCGCGTCTAACCGTTATAATGGCGCACCCAACGTTGACGGCAACATCATGAAGCAGCAGGACAAAAAGGCCACGCGCAAAGCAATGCCGGAGCAGGACGACGCGAACAAGCACGACATCCGCCCCGGCCAATCGCTTGAGCTATTGAAGGAATTGCACATCCTGACGCGCGACGGCAAGATGAACCAGGATAGCCGGCGCAAGCTCAAGCAGGTCTATCACCTGTATCAGTTTATTGAACCGCTGTTGCAGGAAGTGCTGGCGCAGCATCCGGACGTCAGTGTGGTCGACCATGGCGCAGGCAAGTCCTACCTCGGCTTCATCCTGTACGACCTGTTCTTCAAGGCCTTGCCGGGCGCCTCGCACATCTATGGCATCGAGACGCGCGACGAACTGGTGAAAAAATCGCAGGAGCTGGCGGCGCGGCTCGACTTCCCGCGCATGTCCTTCCTCAACCTGTCGGTGGCGGACTCGATCGACTCCCCGCTCTTGCCGGCCCAGATTGACGTTGTCACCGCGCTGCACGCCTGCAATACCGCGACCGACGACGCGATACATTTCGCGCTGAAAAAGCAGGCCAAATTCATTGTGCTGGTGCCCTGCTGCCAGGCCGAAGTCGCGTCGGTGCTGAAGAAAAACAAGGCAAAGAACCTGGCCGGTACGGCACTGAGCGAAATCTGGCGCCATCCGCTGCATACGCGCGAATTCGGCAGCCAGGTGACCAACGTGTTGCGCTGCCTGCAGCTTGAAGCGCACGGCTACCAGGTGACGGTTACGGAGTTGGTAGGCTGGGAACACTCAATGAAAAACGAGCTGATCATCGCCAGCTACAAGGACCTGCCGCGCCGCCGCGGCACCGAACGCCTGCATGACGTGCTGCATACGCTCGGGCTCGACGAGATGGGCGAGCGCTTCTTTACGCCGGCTGCAGAACCCCTGGTCTGAACCCTGCAGTTGCGATTCAATGACCGTTTTGTGCGTCTGCCAGATTGGCGGCGGCAATCAATTGTGCCGCCAACGCACGCGCATCGTGCGAGCTGAGTTCGCGACATTGCTCTTCATTCCATAACCTGACCACGGCCGGTTCGGCAGCCGACTTGGCGGCCCGCAGCGTGCCGCGATTGCGCACGTCTACCGCTTCACCGAAGCGCGTAACCAGGGCTTGCTTGCCGTTTGGCGTAGCAGTGGCGAGCTGTGAACCAACACGCAATGGCGCCGACAGGGCAAAGCGCGGGCCGGCGGTCACAATCGGGGCAGCGGTAGTAGCAGGCTTCATGGAGAGGCTCCCAGTGTATTTGCATAAATACTGTATGAATACACAGTATAACCACAAATTTCGCGCTTGTGGGAAATGCCTGAATTACCTGGGGGAATGCTAAAAAGCGGCAAAATGGCAACAAAACCCGGCTTCAACGGCCAGTCTGTCCGGCGGTCAGAAGAACTGCGCCCATTCGTCCATCCACACGGGCAGCGTCTTGCCATCCATCGGCTTGGCGATGTAATAACCCTGGGCGTAGGTGCACCCAAGCTTGCGCAGAAATTCCCAGTCCTGCTGGGTTTCCACCCCAACTGCCACCGAGGTCTTGTTGAGCTTGCGGCACACTTCCAGGCTGGCGCTCAGCACCGTTTCAAGCGCCGGATTGGCCGACGCACCGGCCACAAACGAGCGGTCGATCTTGAGTTCGGAAAACGGGATGCGCAGCAACTGCTGCATGCTCGAATGGCCGGTGCCGTAATCGTCGACCGAGATACCGAAGCCCTTCATGCGCAGACGTGCCAGGCTTTCCAGGAAATATGGCACATTGGTGATGGCCGACGATTCGGTGACTTCGATGATGATGTATTGCGGTTCGATGTCCTGGGTTGCCACGTAGTCGATTACGCGGTCGGCAAACTCGGGATTGGACAGGCAAATCGGCGACAGGTTGATCGATACAGAAATGGGGTGGCCTTGCTGGTGCCAGTCGATGCAGGCGGCGATGGACTTTTCCACCACGATCCAGGCAAACGCTTCCATCTCGCCGAATTCTTCGAGCAGCGGAATGAAGATCGAAGGCGAGACATTGCCGAATTCCGGGTGGCTCCAGTGCGTGAAGGCCTCCGCGCCCTTGACCTGCCCATTCGACAGGTCAACCTTGGGCTGGAAACGCGGCTCGAACTCCTTGTTCAACAAACCGCGATGGATGTCGGCGAAAGTAAACGACGGCGACTTGATGCTGGCATCGTGCTTGTCGACACGCGGCTGGTAGGCGTTGAGCAGGGCCAGCAAGCCCTCGGGCGTGGCCGGTTTTTCGATTGTGCCGAGCAAATCGACACCATAGGCCTTGGACATGGTTTCGACCGAAAACAGCAGGGAACGGTCCAACGCGCTGGCCAGGATGATCGAGCCGGGGTGGTTTTCCTTGGCGATATGGCGGATCAGCTCGATGCCGTCCATGCCAGGCATGTTCAGATCGATCACGCTGATATCGATGGGCGTGTTCTTGTCTTGCAAGACCTTGAGCGCAGCCAAGCCATCGGCCGCCTCAATGATGTTTTTCACACCGAGGTTGGTCAACATGATCGTCAGCCAGCGACGCTGAAAGTCGTCGTCTTCTGCGACCAGGAATTTTAAATCGGTAATTTGCATGCTTGTTTCTCAGACCTGCTATCGCCGCCATGTTCGTGCATGACGCTATGACACTTGCTTTCTCTTCGCGCTGCCTGCCGCGCCGTCGTCACGGCTGAGCGGGCGCTTGTCTATCCGCAGACGCGTGTTTCAATTTTCTGCTTATGCTCGGAGTATATATGAGACTGTAGCTTCCTGTGGCGTAGATATTACCGTTTCGGCAGCCGGCTCCGGAACAAAAAAGCCGATAAAACAAATCAACTTGACGATGAATAGGCCTGCCAGCGCCATGGCCGGCGGCACCATCGAATCACCAGTCCGCTTCGCTTACCGACGGTTGCGCCCCCTGCTGGTCAAGCCAAGGCATCAGTTTGGTTTTGAAGCACGTGGGACAAATATGGTAGGTGATATCTTTCGAGTGCCCGCCATCAGGATAGGATTCACGTTCTTCCAGGTGAACGCTGCTTGTGGCGTGTTCAAAATCCTTGCTGGCCCAATTCTCGTCGGCGTTCGAAGCGCCGCCGCAGACGTCGCAGGTCAGCTTGTCGAATACCTGTTCCTCATGTTCAAGAATGAGCACCGTCTTCATGTGTTTCATATTGGCAACCCTTTCATACCGGAACCTCGCTGTGGTTGAGCATGGCGGAATAGACGCACCGTCAGTAAACATGGACTCATTCCATGAAACAACTCTATCAGTAATTGACGTCGAAATTGTGTCTTTCCCATCACAAATTGTTAGAAATGATCGCAACCGATTTCACAAATTCAATGATGCTTGAGCGAGATCAAAATGCCCGACACTTATTGCCGGAAATGAAGTCAAACCTATGCTCAATGGCATACTATTAAAGCGCTGGCGGCAGTGGTCCACAATTGGCAGCGCCAGGCGGCAACGGCATTGATCTGCGACAGGAGGTCTCATCATGTACAAGAAAATGCTCATCCCCACCGACGGTTCGGCTTTTTCGCGCTCGGTAGTCGTTGCCGGGGTGGAATTTGCGCGCCAGATCAAGGCGGAAGTGATTGGCCTGTTCGTTGCGCCGGAGTTCCAGTTGCCCATCTACGTGGAAGTGCTCCCGCCCGCTTATCCGAACGACCAGGAATACCGGCAATCGATGCAAAAGGCGGGCGACAATTACCTCAAGGTCATCGCGGATGCGGCCAATGACGCCGGCCTGGTTTTCTCGGGCCTGGTCGAGTTCTCCGACCTGACGGCCAGGAGCATCGTCCACGTCGCGCAGGAATCGGGCTGCGACCTGATTTTCATGGGCTCGCATGGCCGCAGCGGTTGGGGACAGTTATTGCTCGGCAGCGTGACGGCCAAGGTCTTGTCCAGCTGCGAAATCCCGGTGCTGGTTCACCGCATCAAACACCCCGAGAAATAATCGCCGTGCTGGCGGCGTGCCCCATTCGCACACGCTGCACTGCAATAATCAGCAACCACATTTCATAACACCTGCAATTCCGCACGTTTCAGCCCGGCAATTTCGACGGCTGGTCGCCGATTCGTGCAATCTGTCGCAATCCGATAGCCTGCGGTGACCCTTTTGCTTAAAGTGATCCCATAAATTAGGGAGTTGGAAAGCCGATTGAACGAAATCACGGAGTTGGCGATTGTTTGTCGCTATCGATTACACTTAGAGCCGTTGACAGCATGGCAATTACGGTTCGTTTGAAAGCATTGCATTTAGGTTATTGAAATGAAACCCGAGACTTTAGAAACCGTCAAGCAGGCCCAGCAGATTGCAGCGCAGGTCATGGTTTGGCTCAAACGGATGTTCGACCTCACCGCGACCTGGGTTACCCAGCTCTCATGGTGGAAATTTTTCCTGTTTGCCATCTTGACGATGATCGCCGGTGCGATCCTGCAGGAAAGCCTGTTTTCCACACCGGAAGATGCGCCCACCAGTGCGCCAAAACGCGCCGAGCGCCTGCACGCCAATAGCAAGGCGCACAGCTTCACGGACGGCGACACCCACGTCACCATTGACCCGAGCGGCATCCACATTTTCACCGACAAGGACAAGGCCGCCAAAGACGCCGACAAGAGCAAGGACGCCGAAGACAAGGCCCGGGAAGAACAAGACAAGCTCGCCGAAGAGGAAGACAAGGCGAAGGAAAATGCCGACCAGACCAAGGCAGACGAGGACAAGGCAAAACAAGGCGTGCAACCGGTAGAACCCGTGCCGCCGGTACCAGGCGCGCCCACGGCCATGCCCGCGCCGCCTGCCAAGCCGGCCCCGCCGTTGATCACCGGCGGCAAGAACGACTTCCATATCAATCTGCCGCCGGAAGTGACCAAGGAAGTGGGCGACGCCATCGACGAAGAAGTCGACGATGCGCTCAAACAGCAGGAAGCCGGTTCGCGCAAGAAAGCTTCCGCCTGGTTCATGAATTTCGTCGTGCTGCTGGTTGTCTGTCTGCTCGGCATGAAGTCCTTGATGGGCGGCAAGAAACGCGCCGAAGCCCAGGCCGAAATCGCCAACGCCGCCGCCGAGCGCGAAGCATTGCAACGCCAGGTCACGGAAGCCAAAATGCAGATGATGCAGGCCCAGGTCGAGCCGCACTTTCTGTTCAATACGCTCGCCTCGGTGGAATACCTGATCGAGACCGACCCGCCGCGCGCCTCGGCCATGCAGCGCAGCCTGATTCAATACCTGCGCGCCGTGCTGCCGCAAATGCGTGAAACCGCACCCATCACCAACCTCGGACGTGAGGCCGACATGGTGCGGGCCTACCTCAACCTGCTGAAGATGCGCATGGAAGAGCGCCTGCACGTCGACTTTGTGGTGCCGGACGGATTGCGCACCGCCGCCTTCCCGCCGATGATGCTGCAATCGCTGGTGGAGAATGCCATCAAGCATGGCCTGGAGCCGAAAGCCGAAGGCGGCACCCTCACCGTGCGAGCCGAAGTGGCCCACAACAAATTGTGCGTCAGTGTGACCGACGACGGCATGGGCTTCGGCGTGGTGCCCTCGACCAGCACCGGATTGGGCTTGCAAAGCATACGCGAACGCCTCAAACTGCTGCATGGCGAGCAGGCGCAATTGATCATCGTGCCGAACACGCCCTCCGGCGTCTGCTCCACAATCGAAGTGCCCTATCAGCTAGCCAAATAAGAAGCGTATAAACAATGCCAACAGCCATTATTGCCGACGACGAAAGATTGATGCGCGACCAGTTGAAGTTGCGCCTCAATCAGGTCTGGCCCGAACTTGAAATCGTTGACGAAGCAAAAAACGGTGATGAAGCCATCGCCATGGTGGAACAGCACAAGCCTGATCTGGTCTTCCTCGACATCCGCATGCCGGGCAAGACCGGGCTCGAAGCGGCCCAGGCAATCGGCGCGCAATGCCACATCGTGTTCATCACCGCCTACGACCAGTATGCCGTCGAAGCCTTCGAGCGCGGCGCAGTCGACTATGTGTTGAAACCCGCCGAAGCAGAGCGCCTGCAACTGACCGTCGAGAGATTGAAAACCCGCCTGGCCAACCCGCCCGGCGACATGAGCAGCATGCTCACGCAACTGGCCAAGCAGATGGGCCTGGCCGCCAAGCCAAACTACCTGCAGTGGATTCAGGCCTCCATTGGGCAAGAGTTGCGCCTGATCGCGGTCGAGGAAATCCTGTTCTTCCAGTCCGACGAAAAATACACCCGCGTGCAAACTGCGCGTTTCGAAGCCCTCATTCGCAAGCCGGTACGCGACCTGGCCGAAGAACTCGACCCGGAATTATTCTGGCAGATCCACCGCTCTACCCTGGTCAACGTCAATGCCATCGAGGGTGTGACGCGCGATTTGCGTGGGCGGCATCTGGTGCTGATCAAGGGTCAGCCGGACAAGCTCGAAGTCAGCCGGAGTTTTGTGCATTTGTTCAAGCAAATGTAGGTTGGATGCAGAATGCATTTGTCAAAGAACCCGAGTGTTCGTCGTGCGCCGGCGAAATCACTTGAGGTCAAAAGTAACCGTGACATTTGCACGGATACTCAAGGTGCCGGGCGCAAGTGAACTATCCGACGCATCGCCGGCCCCTGCCGAGTTCTGAAACGCATTGACCTGTGCATTTGCATTTCGCTGAAAAAAGCCACCATAAGTATTTTCCTGTCCTTCGTGGATCTCCCTGACCCTGCCGATTTGCTCTCCGAGTACCGCGGCGAGTGCTTCGGCTTTTTCGCGCGCCGCTTTCATGGCCAGGGTCCTTGCTTCGTCCTTGAACTTGCGCGTTTCGCTGGTGCGAAAATTCACGCTGCTAATACTTTCGGTGCCGGCTTGCAGCAGGGCCGTGATTACCGCTTCATATTTTGTTATGTCCCTCAAGGTCACCACGAAGGCCGTGCGTTCCGAATAGTCGATGAATGTGCCCACGCCTCGACCGAATGATGAGGAGGAATATTGATATTCCGGTTGCAGGTTGATGTAATCGGTCTTGATATCCTTGTTCATCACGTTTTGCGCCAACAAGCCATTCACGATATTTTTCACCCGCGTATCGTTCATGCGCTTGACCTCGACCAGACTCTTGTCGTGACTTTCCACGCCAAAGCTCAAGACAACTTCGTCAGGCACCACCTTGACTTCCGCCTCGCCTGTGACGGTGACGCTCCTTTGCGGCGGGGCATCTGCTGCCAGAACTGGCGCAGCTATTGCGAGAAAAAGAATGATTGGGAGACAGGCATGGCGATATTTCATTGAACCTCCGAAGCTGCATTGATGCAACGAGAAAAATGGTTGTGAACCAATGGAGTCAATTTTCGCCAATCAGTTCCACCGATATCGCATGCGTATCCTTGATCGTCTCCAGCACAATATTCGAGCGGATATCGAGCACACCCGCCGTCTTGTACAAACGATCAAGCACGAAGGTCGAGTAATGCTTCAAGTTGCGCGCCCTTACGCGCAGCAGGTAGTTTGCCTCGCCCGTAATGATGTACGAGCCCACCACTTCAGGCCAATCGCGCAAGGCTTCGGTAAAACTTTCATGCCAGCGCTCGACGTCGCGCCGCATCGTCACCTGCACGAACGCGTCGACTTCGAGGCCAAGCGCGTTGGCATCGAGGATGGCGCCGTAGCGCTTGATCACATTCGCCTCTTCCAGCGCGCGCACGCGGCGCAGGCAGGACGAGGGCGAGAGGAAGACCTTTTCGGCCAGGTCCAGATTGCTGATGCGCCCGTCTTCCTGCAGCATGCTTAGTATCTTGATATCGGTTGCGTCGAGCTTCATATCGAATATTTCACCATTATTGAAACAATTTTGACTCATTTATTGCATATACAGAGATATTTTGCACCAAATTAGCAATAATAATCCAGCCGATTTCATCTAAAATTTATTATTCTCAACGCCTGGTCAATCAGCCGCCATGTCATCAACACGCACCCTGTGGGACATCAGCCCCACGCTGTCGCCGGCCCTGCCGGTCTGGCCCGGCGATACGCCGTTTCAAACCGCAACCACCTGGCAGATAGAGCCAGGCTGCCCGGTCAAGGTCAGCAAGCTGACGATGTCGACGCATACGGGAGCGCATTGCGACGCGCCTTCGCATTACGACGCTGCAGGCCGCGCCATCGATGAAGTGGCGCTAGACAGCTACATCGGACCTTGCAGGGTAATTCATTGCCTCGGTGCGGGTGTCGTCGAAGTGACCCACCTGACCGGCAAACTGCAGGATGTGCCAGCGCGTGTGCTCCTGCGCACCTACCGCAATGCGCCGCAAACAAATTGGGACAGCGATTTCAGTTCCATCGCCGCTTCCGCCATTGCGCTGCTGGCCGAGCATGGCGTGCGGCTGATCGGCATCGATACGCCCTCGCTCGATCCGCAGCAATCGAAAACCATGGATGCGCACCACGCCGTGCGCGTCAACAAGATGGCCATCCTGGAAGGCATCGTGCTCGACGACATTGAAGAAGGCGACTATGAATTGATCGCCCTGCCACTGAAACTACAAGGCATGGACGCCAGCCCGGTGCGCGCCATCCTGCGTTCGCTTTGAAGGAACAATCCATGACGATGAATCGGGAAACATGCGTGGCGCTCGATGGCGCCGATCCGCTCGCCCACCTGCGCAATGAATTCGACCTGCCGCAAGGCGTGATCTACCTCGACGGCAATTCGCTCGGCGCGCGGCCCAAGGCTGCAGCAGCGCGTGCGCAACAGGTGATTGCAGACGAATGGGGCCGGGACCTGATCCGCAGCTGGAACAAGGCCGGCTGGTTCGACCTGCCTTCGCGCCTGGGCAACATGCTGGCGCCGCTGGTCGGCGCCAAGGCCGAGGAACTAGTGGTGACGGATACCACGTCGATCAACCTGTTCAAGGTGCTGGCTGCGGCATTGCGTATGCAATCACTGAACACGCGCACGGCGCAGCGCCGCACCATCGTCACCGAGCGCAGCAATTTCCCGACCGACATCTACATGGCGCAAGGCCTGACGGAATGGCTCGACCGCGGCTATCGCATTCGCCTGGTCGACAGCCCGGAAGAATTGCTGCATGCGGTGGACGACCAAACCGCCGTGGTCATGTTGACGCATGTGAATTACCGCACCGGTTACCAGCACAACATGCGCGCCACCAGCGCCCTGGCGCATGCCAAGGGCGCACTCATAGTGTGGGACCTGGCCCATTCCGCCGGCGCCGTGCCGCTGGACCTGCATCGCGACGGCGCCGATTTTGCCGTCGGCTGCACCTATAAATACCTGAACGGCGGCCCTGGCGCACCGGCCTTTGCCTGGGTGCCCGAACGCCACCAGGCGCAATTCCGCCAGCCGCTATCGGGCTGGTGGGGTCATGCCGCACCGTTTGCAATGGACCCGCATTTCACCCCGACTGCTGGAATCCGCCAAGCCCTGTGCGGCACGCAGCCTATCGTGTCGCTGGCCCTGGTGGAATGCGGACTGGAGATTTTCGGCAAAACCGACATGGAATCAATCCGCGCCAAATCGCTGGCTTTGACCGACCTGTTCATCGCATTGGTTGAACAGGAATGCGCAGACCATCCGCTGACGCTGGTGACGCCGCGCGAACACAACCTGCGCGGCAGCCAGGCCAGCTTCGCCCATCCGCACGGTTATGCGGTCATGCAGTCGTTGATCGCGCGCGGCGTGATCGGCGACTACCGCGAACCGGAAATCATGCGCTTCGGCTTTACGCCGCTGTACACGCGCTTTGTCGATGCCTGGGATGCGGTGACAGTGCTCAAGGATATACTCGACAACAAGAAATACGACGTCAACGAACAACGCACGGCCGTGACCTGAGAGAGCAAAAGAAATGAGCGACGAAAAAAACAAGAATGCAGACGGCTCTTCCTGGCATGGCGCCAAGATGGATTTCAGCCAGTCCATGAGCTACGGCGACTACCTGGCGCTGGATCAGATTCTGACGGCCCAGCACCCGCGCTCTCCCAACCACAATGAAATGCTGTTCATCGTGCAGCACCAGACCAGCGAATTGTGGATGAAGCTGATGCTGCACGAACTGCACGCCGTGCGCGTGCAACTGCACAACGGCGACCTGCCGCCGGCCTTCAAGATGCTGGCGCGTGTGGCGCGCATCATGGATCAACTGGTGCATGCGTGGGATGTACTGGCCACGATGACGCCGCCGGAATACACGGCGATTCGCCCCTACCTCGGTAACTCGTCGGGCTTCCAGTCGGCGCAATACCGCGAGGTTGAATTCATACTCGGCAACAAGAATGCCTCGATGCTGAAGGTGCACGAAGTGGTGCCGGAAGTGCACGCCCGGCTCGACGCCGCACTGCACGCACCCTCGATCTACGATGAGGCGATCCTGTTGCTGGCCCGCAGCGGCTTCGCCATCGACGCCAAACGCAGCGCCGCCGACTGGACCCTGCCGACCACCCCGGATGAATCGGTCAAGGCAGCCTGGCTTGCCGTGTACCGCGAGCCGAACCAGCACTGGGCCTTGTATGAACTGGCGGAAAAACTGGTCGACCTGGAAACCGCCTTCCGCTTCTGGCGCTTCCGCCACGTGACCACGGTGGAGCGCATCATCGGCTTCAAGACGGGCACGGGCGGCACGGCCGGGGTCAGCTATTTACGCAAGATGCTCGATGTGGTGCTGTTTCCGGAGTTGTTTGCTTTGCGGACGGAGCTTTGAACGTAAGGTGCGACATTCAGCATAGTGCCGTGGTGGGGAATGGCATCTTCAGTAAGTGTAGGCGGGGATGCAATCCCGGCAATCACCTGTCAATGCATGCGCTGGGATTGCATCCCAGCCTACGGTCCAGACTGACAGCTTCCGAACACGGTGACTGACCGACCCTGAACTGCATAGGGCGATTTCGGGAAGCGGACACTCAGCTACCTACACGACGACAATGCCATCCCAATGGTCTTGTGGCTTTGCCCTTTTTTTGCGTCGGTCGTAGCGTTGGTCGTAGCCTTGAGCAGCAGTGATGGAAGGTTCCCGGCATACGAGTTCAGCCGACCAGCACTTGGCTGATCTGAATCACTGGTGTCACATCGGTGTAGTTGGGGATGTCGTCGACAATTGCCTTGCGGTGCGATGCCATGGCTCCCTGATAACTGTCGATTGATTCAAAGAAAAGCTGACCAACGGCGACATAGGTTGCCGGCGCTCCAGGCATGCCGCCTGCCAGCCCTTGGTCAACGGTAAAGTGGGTACAAGCGCCTGCCATTTTTTCCTGGACCATCGGCATATGGCTGTTGCAGTAGTATTCCATGTCGAACTTGCTGCCAGGTGTGTTTGGATACAAGATACTGACCTTGATCATGATAGTTTCCTCGCGGGGTTGGCCACGTGAATGACCGCAATTGGTGAAAGTTTCGACAGGCGGTTCATGGTCGATGCAAAATGATGTATCGTTAACACCATAGCATTCTGTCCGGTTTGGGACAACGTACCGACGGGGAGTAGTCGCCCAATAGTTGACATTAGTCGAAACTCCGTAAAGCCGACATTCGGGCTGTCGCACCTCGACATCTCCGTCTGTGACTATTGTGCCATATGGCACTTTATTTCCGTAAGAACCCTTGCATTCGATATAGAGGATTTTCTGTGGTCGCAAAATTCAAATTGAAAAGATTGACAGATTTCAACGATATGATTTCTATCATTTATGTGTCGGCGCCCAATGGTTTTCCAAAGGTCGGGGCTTTCGTTGGAAATCATAAAGAAAATTTGTCCGTTGCATTCCAACTTCTTGCAGATGCATTTCCACTGGTTGAAAAAAAAATTAAGTCACCAGATCAATTGGCAGAGCTTAAAGAGATGTTGTCGGACGCTTTGGATGCATATCAGCAAGGAGACAATATCAGGGGCGGCGAATTACTCAGTAAGTTGCAAATTATTGTATCCCCACGTCTTGTCAAAGAATATCAGGAGCGCAAGGGAGAATAACGGGATGTCCGCTTCCTGAAATCGCTACTGCACAGGTTCGACACGCGTCTTGATGGTTTTCTTGCCGATGGTCGGGTAAGATGAACAAAGCGGTCGTTGCCCAACGTTTTCCCGCGAAACGGTCGATTGGGAAAGGGCGCTGGAAGCCCCAGACCGACCATTACCAAGCAATCAAAAGCGTCATCAATTGCGGCCATTCATAATGAATAGTTCTAAGGAACACGAATCTTGGGCAGTTTGAACGGTCGCTACGGCCTGTTGGTCGGTTTGTTTGTGACTATTTCAACTCAGGCGACGTCACCTCCGGTTACCGCGCAGTCTGCAAATAACAATGCAGTCGTTAGCAAAGCATCCACGAGTGCTTCTTTGTCGCAAAAGGGTGACCTGTGGGTAATGGACACGCGCGGTTGCAAGGTCTGGACGCAATCACCCACCATTGAGCAAAGCGTGACATGGAGTGGTGCTTGTCTCGACGGCTTTGCGGAGGGGGACGGTGAGGCAAATTGGTTCAGCTTCGATACTGTGTTGGTTGGCCCACATCGCAAGCGAAGGGTGCAATCTAGCCCGTAGGCTGGGAAGAAATCCCAGCATTTTTTGACCGTTGAAAGCTGGGATTTCTTCCCAGCCTACTACCCCAATTTGACGGTCCGCTATGGAGCGAGTCGTATGTCGGCAACAGGTCGACAAGCGTCTTGATGGTTTTTTTTGACGATGGTCGGGTAAGATGCGGGAAGTGGTTGTTGCGCGACGATTTCCGCAATGCGGTCGTCCGGGGAACGTATCAATTTTTCGATGAGTCAAAAGCTGGGCACTTTGCTTCAAAATGCGAGATCACAACGCCATGACAGCCGAACAAATACTAAAGAGCGAATTCGATGCAGAGGATGGTACGTTCTTGCTGATCGCTCGGTGCCAATTGTCTTGGGATAAGAATGCCTTTAAATGGCTTACCGCTGTGATGTACGATGTTGCCGCAAATGTGAATAAGTCGAATGAGATCCCAAAATGGATCGCGAATGGTTTCTGGTTTTGCGACAAATGGATACCTGAATGGACATCTCATCCAAATTTTCTGCGCCCCGACGATAGGTACTATAAAAAGTCGTGCGAACTAATCCATGATCTCGCCTATTTCCTCTTTAATGGGGAGAGTCCCTACGAGGACGATACGCTTCTCAAATTAGCCAAGGGCTAGCTTGCTGAGTGTCCGGTTTCGGAAAGCTGTTTGGCGTCATTGGGTCGATGGACTAAACCGCTTCGCGGTAGGGCGCCCCGAATAGCGGTCACTGGACGTCGCGGATACGGAATGCGACGACGCCGCGCTTACCGCGTGAGCCGGCCAACATCCGCTACTAATTCATTGATACTCGCCGCGAGGCGTCAGGGCCGCGTTGCCACAAGCGATTCCCTCCGGAATCGCATGTAGACCAGTCGCACTAACGAGCGAGGGTTAGTTGCAGAATTTTGGTACGAGTCGCAATTACTCTGATGCCCCATGTTGAGCGCATCAAGAACCCTGCCGCGAATACGCTATTTTTTCTCGTTCGCGTTCTTTAAATTTTACCGACAAGTGCACGCAAATGCCTGGCGCCTCTCTGCCCCTTCGTTCCTTCAGGGCGGGAGCGCCCGCTAGCATGCGGACGCTGTTACGGCAGAGTTCGGAAAGCCTACTGAAACCCTGCCTTC
Organism: Burkholderiaceae bacterium; assembly: GCA_036561005.1. Classification (GTDB taxonomy): domain Bacteria; phylum Pseudomonadota; class Gammaproteobacteria; order Burkholderiales; family Burkholderiaceae_D; genus PKWO01. The sequence continues at coordinate 32,300 of DATBQE010000195.1, forward strand.
ACCGTCTGCTGGAACGAGGACGGGCGAGCCGCACAAGGCAGCCATAGGGGTTCTGTTGCAATAGGCCTTGGCGATCACCCTCTCCCCCGCGCCTTACGCGGGCCGCCCTCTCCCGCCAGCGGGAAATGGAACCACGAGTTGGCTCTCGGTTAGGCAGGCGCGTGTCATAAGCATCCCGATCCACAATAAATTCAATGCAGAAAATAGGTGTTATCAACGAATTTCGTTAATATAGTAAGCATTCCACGGTCATCCTGAATTGGCGGACTTGCCGATCCATCAACGGCAAGCACGTCCACCCGACACCTTACTGAACGGCCGCACCCTGCAATGAACGTCAGCAAGCTCCCCGAATTGTTCGAACTGGAACGCATCATTGCCGAAGGCACAAGGCACGGCATGGAAACACGCCTGATGTGCGAAGTAGATGCGGAGAAGCGCAAGCTGCCGGTCTATGCGCTCACCATCGGCAATCCCAGCCTCGATGTGCCTGCAGTCGGTTTCTTCGGCGGCATGCACGGGCTGGAACGGATCGGCACGCAAATCCTGCTGGTGTTCCTGCGCAGCCTGCTGGCGCGCCTGTCTTGGGACCAGATGCTGCACCGGCAACTGGAACTGGTGCGGCTGGTTTTCATGCCGCTGGTCAATCCCGGCGGTATGTGGGACAACACGCGCTGCAACCCGAACGGCGTGGATCTGATGCGCAATGCGCCGCTTGACGCCATTCACAAGGTGCCCTTCATGCTGGGCGGCCAGCGCTACAGCGCGCGCCTGCCGTGGTATCGCGGCTCCGGCGAAGCGATGGAATGCGAGAGCCAGGCGGTGTGTCGCATCGTCGAAGAGGAATTGTTGACGCGTTCGTTCAGCATGACGCTCGATTGCCACTCAGGCTTCGGCCTGCGCGACCGAATCTGGTTTCCCCATGCCCATACCTCGGTGCCGATCCCACACCTGCCCGACATTTCGGCGCTGGAAGATTTGTTTACCCAGACTTATCCCAACCACAACTACCTGTTCGAGCCGCAAAGCCGGCAATACCTGACGCACGGCGACCTTTGGGACTACCTCTATCTGCGTTCTGAATCGATGGGCAAGCGCATCTTCCTGCCGCTGACGCTGGAGATGGGTTCGTGGCTGTGGGTCAAGAAAAATCCCCGCCAGGCGTTTTCGCGCCAGGGATTGTTTAACCCCCTGCCCGGCCACCGGCTTCAGCGCGTGTTGCGAAAACACTCGGTCTGGCTCGACTTTCTTGCACGCGCGGCTTGCGGCAACCAGCGCTGGCTACCGGTCGGCGCCGAGCGCATCCAGCACCACGAGCGCGCCTTTTCGCGCTGGTATCCTGGTTTGAAACGGTAATGAGTGCGGTTTCGGCGCCATCGACGACGTGGGTGTTGTTGCGCGGCCTGGTGCGCGAACAACGGCACTGGGGCGACTTTCCAAAACTATTTCAGGATGGCATTCCGGACGCACAGACCGTAACGCTCGACCTGCCCGGCAACGGCACGCTGTACCGCGAAGCAAGTCCCACACACATCGAAGACATGGCGCAATTCTGCCGTGCCGAATTGCAAACGCGCGGATTCAAGCCGCCCTATCACCTGCTGGCACTATCTCTGGGTGCCATGGTGGCAGTAGCCTGGAGCAAGGCCGCGCCGGAAGAGATTGACGCCTGTGTGCTGATCAACACCAGCCTGCGTCCTTTCGACCCCTTCCATCGGCGTCTGCGCCCGCACAACTATGGCAGCCTGCTGCGTTGCCTGTTCGCTGCACCCCGACAGCGTGAACGCTTGATCATGCAAATGACCAGTTGCCGTGGCGACGCCCAAGCCGCGCTGCTGGAGCAATGGGTGGCCTGGCAGAGCCAATATCCGGTATCGCCGCGCAATGCGCTGCGCCAGCTATGGGCTGCGATGCGCTTTCGCGCCCCGCAGCAGAAACCCTGTGCCCGCATGCTGGTGCTGGGCAGCCTGCGAGATCAACTTGTCGACAATCAATGCTCGCAAGACCTTGCGCGGCGTTGGCAGGCCGATTCGGCGTTCCACCCGGGCGCCGGCCACGATCTGCCGCTTGATGATGGGCCATGGATTGTCGGCCAAGTCGAAGCCTGGATCAAAGCAGGTCAATAATGACGGGCAAATTCGTCCCTCGGCACTGGATCGGCGACCTTTGCAGAGGGTATAATCCACCACAATGAATATGCGTGGGTGATAAATGGCGCTGCTGCTGACTCTGCGACGACTGAAGACCGAATGACCCGATAGTGCGCGGGCCGCCTGACAGGCGGCCCGTTTCATTATTGCAATGAAGCAAATGTGAGCAAATAAATTTTCCAAGTCATCTGCTTGCGCATGTAAACCCTGTGTTAACCTTAGCTTTATGTCAAAAATCCAATCCCGCAAAGCGGTAGAAATCAAGATTGCAACAGTCGTCGCCGTAGTCGTCATCTTGCGCGAGACTGACCTGACCGCCATCGAAGCGGCCATACGTGACACCACCGGCGGTGAATCCGATTATTTCGACAACGAACTGGCCGTCGCAGACGTTGCCGCGTTCGACCTGGTTGACCAGGCCATTGACTGGGCGCAATTGCGAGCGCTGTTCAAGAGCTACAGCCTGAACCTGGTTGCGGTGCGCAATGCGCGGCCCGACATGGAAGCCGGCATTTTGGCACAGGGTCTCAGCCTGGACGCGAGCGTCAAGCCGCGCGCGGCGGTAGCGGTAGCGGAAGCTGCACCGGCGGAATCAGAGCCCGATCAAGCCGCAGAAGTCGAAGCCGCACCGACTGCTTTTGCCGAACCGATTGCCGAACCCGCTGCCGCGCATGTGCAGCCAGCAGCACCGACGCAGGAACCCGCACAGGCAGCAGCCAAACGGCCATCCATGATTGTCGATACCCCGGTGCGCGGCGGCCAGCGCATTTATGCGCGCGGTTGCGACCTGATCGTCACAGCCATGGTCAACCACGGCGCCGAGGTGATCGCCGACGGCAGCATTCACATCTATGCGCCTTTGCGCGGCAGAGCATTGGCCGGCGCCAGCGGCGATGCCACGGCGCGCATTTTCGCCATGAGCATGGAAGCCGACCTGGTTTCGATAGCGGGCACTTATCGCACCTTCGACGACGGTCTGCCGAAGAATCTCGCACAGCAGCCGGTGCAGATCAGCCTTGATGGCGACCGCATCGATTTGCACCCCATGAGCATGGGTAAGCACTAATTATTTGTATTTAACGAAAGGAACAGTTCGTGGCAAAAATCATCGTGGTAACTTCAGGCAAGGGCGGCGTCGGTAAAACGACGTCTTCCGCCAGCTTCGCTTCCGGCCTGGCTTTGCGCGGCCACAAGACTGCCGTCGTCGATTTCGACGTGGGCCTGCGCAATCTCGACCTGATCATGGGTTGCGAGCGGCGCGTGGTGTATGACTTGATCAATGTGATCAATAAAGAAGCGACGCTGAACCAGGCCTTGATCAAGGACAAGCACTGCGAAAACCTCTACGTGCTGCCGGCTTCGCAGACGCGCGACAAGGATGCGCTGTCGGAAGAAGGCGTCGAGCGCGTGCTGGGCGACCTGGCCAAGATGGATTTCGAATACATCATCTGCGATTCGCCGGCCGGCATCGAGCATGGTGCCATCATGGCCCTGACGTTTGCCGACGAAGCGATCATCGTGACCAACCCGGAAGTGTCGTCGGTGCGCGATTCGGACCGCATCCTCGGCATCATCCAGGCCAAGTCGCGCCGCGCGCTCAATGGCGCCGAACCGGTCAAGGAACACTTGCTGATTACGCGCTATGTACCGAAGCGCGTCGAAGCCGGCGAAATGCTGTCTTACTCGGACGTGCAGGAAATCCTGCGCATTCCGCTCATCGGCATCATCCCGGAGTCGGAATCGGTGCTGCACGCGTCGAACCAGGGCAACCCTGCCATCCATATTGAAGGCACCGAAGTTTCGGAAGCCTACAAGGATCTGGTTGCACGTTTCCTCGGCGAGGAAGTCGCCATGCGCTTTACGAACTATGAGAAACCCGGTTTGTTCCAGCGCATTTTTAAAGGCAAGTAATATGGCCCTGCTCTCTTTTCTATTCAATACCAAACCCAAATCCGCCAACGCGGCCAAGGAGCGTTTGCAAATCATCATCGCGCGCGAGCGCAATGGCCTGTCCGGGCCGGACTTCCTGCCGGCTCTGCACAAGGAATTGATTGCGGTAATCTCGAAGTATACGAAGGTCAATGCCGACGACATCAAAATCTCTCTTGATCGTCAGGGCAACCTGGAAGTGCTCGATGTCAATGTGGTATTGCCCGATGCGGTAACCGGTCAATAGGAATAGCTGTCAAATCTACTGCGCGGCCCAAGCTCGGGCCTGCGGAAGCCGGGAGTGCCTGCTGGCAGGCCGGCACCGCACGATAGGCAAGCAATTGCATTGCTTGAATTCCCTTTCGAGCCGTACATGAGTACGGTTGCGCTTCTCCGCCCGATCTTGAACCGCTCGCTACGATTTTTCAGCCATTCCCAAACCTGGCTGTCCAAGAACCGGATCAGCTGCCCTCTTCGAGCGAACGCGCGCCCGACAGTAGGGTCTCGACGGCGCGCTCGAATATCGGGGCGCTTTCGAGCATGCAAACCGAGCCCTCGCGCAGGGCCTTGATCAGCGACACTGCCGAGTACACCACCGGCAGGGTCTTTTCCTCCAGCATGAACATGTAGAGCGTCTTGCGCTTGCTGATCCAGCTCAGGCGCGCCAACTGGTAGCCGCTGTCTGACCAGCGTTCGACGCAGGTACCGATCTTCATGTGGGTCAACCAGTCGGCATCGGATTCGTAGGACGGACTCTCTTCGCGTTCCAGATCGAGCTCCACTTCCACGTGCTGCTTGGCCAGTTCTGCTTCGAACTTCTCGGTGTCGGCAGTACGCGGCGGCTCGGTCTCCAGGCCGATGGTGAGCAGGGAAAAATGCTTGCGCATTTCCGACAAGCTGAATTGATCAAATTTGCCGACGGCGAGATTCGGACGCAGCAGTTGGGTGTGCACCGGGACGAGTTGGTCCAGCGCCTCGCGCGCCTCGTTCTCCGGCAGTTGCAGCAAGCTCATGCCCGATTTAAGGCTGCGCACCAGGCGCGGCAGCATTTCCATCAATGCCGTGCGTTCCTCGTTGCTGCGCTTTTCCTGGGCGCTCCAGACCAGATCGGGCAACAGCTCACGGTACACGCCCATGTGGTCGTCGTCCTCTTCGCGCTGCATGGTCTCGATTTCCACCACGCGCAGCCAGGTCCGGACGATAAACTCGACAACGCGCTTGTCGATGCGAAAATTAATCAGCCAGTCCGGCATCACCAGCGGCGGCAGCACCGGTGCATCGCTTTGATCGACTTCTTCGAGAACGCGCGCGCTCGACGACACCTTGGCGTCGACCTGCGGCAACTCTTCGACGAGATAGCGTTCAAGATCGACCAGGCAATCGGAAAAGATCGAAATGTCGTCGCGAAACTCGTTGAGCACGCGGTCCACGATGCGCGTGATCTCTTGCTCGACACCCTTGCCCGCCGCCGTGCCGGGGTCCAGGCCCGCCGCTGCCGTACCCATGCGGTTGACCAGTTGCCGCGCCGGATGCTCCGTCTGGCGCAGCATGTCCGGCGTCATCAGTGCCGCTTTCAGGAAAGGAATCTGCAGGCGGCCGATCTGGTTGCGCAATTCAATCGGCATGTGCTTGTCGCTCAGGATCAGCTCGAACAACATGCCGACCACGTCAATGGCGGCCCGCTCCAATTGCGACACCTGCTCGGCGCGCAATTGCTCGCCGAGCGCGAACAGTTGATTTTGCTGGCTCGCGCTCTGCTCGTCGATGCCCTGGCCGCGCGCCGCGCGATGCTGGTATTGATCGAGCCGCGTCAGCAATTCCGGTGAGCCCGGCCGCTCTGCTTCCTGCCCATCCATGGGCTGCAAGCCAAGTGCCTGCATATCCTGATGGATGACGGGCCAGCCCTTTACTTCCGTGGGCGGCTTGAAGAAGCCTTCAACAAAATCCTGAAAACCGTGGCCAGCCGGCGCGCTGCCGGGCCCATCCTGCCTGCTACCCGGCATGGCTCCCTGGCCCGTGCCGTGCTGGGCACCACTGCCTGCGCCTTGCTGTGTACCATGATGGTGTGCGCCCTGAATGCCGCCATCAATCGCGCCGATATCGGGTACCTGCTCCCAGCCTTGCTGCGACCCCGGTGCAACACGGGGTTGGCCGGCGCCTTGTCCGCCGCCTTGCCAACTGCCCTGTCCCGCCGCCGCCGGGTTCGCTGCACCACCCTGTGGCGCATGCGATGGTCCACCCATCGATTCGCGCATGCGCTGCAGACCAGGCATGACGCGCGCATTGACTTCGGCTGCATACGCGTGCTCCGCGCTTTCGCCGTCAAAGTCGCGCCGGCTGCGGGCATGGCGGTTTCTTTGCGCCATCAATTGCGCATGCATGCCGTTGGATTCGAACACCTCGCGCAAGGCGGCATAGAAATCGGTCAGGCGGGCCGACAGCGCGTCGGAAAGCAAGGCAAATACTTTTTGGTTGACTTCCTCTTCCGGCAACATCTGGCGCAGGATGTTGTGCACACTGCGCGCCATGAGATACGGGCGAAAGGGATTCTCCCGCTCGTTGACGTCGTATTTCCCGTGCATCTGGGCGACAATCAGGTTCAGCTTGCGCAAGTTGGCATCGTCGGCATCGCGCAGGCGCAATACCAGGCGGTCCACTTCGATTTGTGTCTTGACTGTGTCGTCGTCGACCAGCGTCAGGTTGGCGGTAGAAATCTGCGAAATCGAAACGCGCCATTCCTTGTACATGGTTTCCATGGCACGATCGAGCAGGCCGCGATATTCCGCCTCGACGCGTTTGACGAAAGCCGCGCCGGCAGTCTGGAGGAATTGGCGCCCCGCAACCAGCGCATACTGTTCCGTGCCGCTGCGGGTTTCGCCAAACAATTGATCGATGCGTGCCTCGGCATCAAACAACGATTGCTGCAGCAAGGCGGCGAATCCGAAAAGCGCACGTTCCTTGGCCAGCTGTATGACGTTGTCTGAGTTTTGCATGAACAATGATGGTCTGTTGCGTCGTTACAAGAGGGCCTGCCTAGATTTGACCACATAATACTGCCGCAAGTTCATAATGGCATGATTTATAGCCCTGTACGAATTTTACACAATATTGTGCATCGCACATTGTCTGCGTGTGGCGTGGCCGGCAATTCAAATCAAGTCAATGCTGGCCTGCCTTGTGCGCAACACCCTGGCTTGCCGGTGCCGGGCGCGCAAGCGCGGGTCGGTAATGACCTGCCCCAGCGTTTCACCAATTGCCATTGCAATGCCGAGCAAGGGCAGCACCAGCATCAGACCAGCCACACCGGCCACGGCGCCGCCGATGAAAATCATCAGTACGGTGATCAAGGGATGCATGCGCAGGCTGCGTCCCAGGGTCAGCGGCATGAAGACGAAATCGTCGAGCAGGCGCACCAGCACGAATACGCCGATCGCGCCGTAGGCAACCAGAGGGTCGTTGGGCGCATCGGTGGCGGCCACCAGCACCACCATCACGCAGCCCAGTATCGAACCGATGAACGGTATCCATGCCAACACCGCTGCGATCAGCCCCAGGGCAAGCGGCGCCGATATGCCGATCACCCATAACCCGCCGGCCAGCAGCAGGGTGTCGATCACTGTCAATTTCAACAAACCCTGAAAATAGCGCCGCGCTGTCTGGTCCACTTCGTGCAGCAGGTAGAGCGTGCGCTCAAAGAATGCATTGGGCACGGCATGGCTGAGAAATTTCTTGAAACGCCGGCCATCACGCAGAAAGAAAAATGCCAGAAACGGCGCCAGTATCAGCGACGGGAGCCAGGATACGACGGAGACCAGGAAATCGGCCACGTGTTGCTGCGCGAAGTTGTCGGAATACCCGTTTAAGCGCATGTCGACCAGGTCACTCAAATGCAGCTTTTGCAGGGCGGCGAATCGATGTTCAAGCATCATGGCCGAATTGCGCACGAACGCGGTCCCGCCATCGAGGTAGCGGCTGATCATGTCTTGCCAGGAGCCGACATGGGCGAAGATCCAGGGCGCGGAAAAAAGCGCGGTCAAGACCAACAGCAGAAGGAAGGAGCCTGCGACCGTCATGGCGGCGACGTTGCGGCTCACACCGAGCAGCAGCAGGCGTATGGTGAGCGGCATCAACATGTAATACAGGATCACGCCGAGCATGAAAGGGACGACGAGCCATAACACCTGACGCAGCAGGAATAGCGACAGACAGGTGCCGCCGATAATGCAGAGCCAGACTACCGGCCCGGATTGCCGGTCGTTCACAATACTTCCACCCGCGGGCGCCCAAGAATGGCGCCGCGCAGGCGCTGCGCGAGGTTGCGCGCCAGTTGCAGCGATATCTTGTAGCCGATGGTGGCGTCGATTTCCATCAGGGCGACGAAGTCGGCCCGGAAGAACACTGCCATTTCGCAGGCTTCCTTGGCGCAGATCTGGGCGCTGCGTGGCGTATTGTCGAGCAGGGCCAGATCGCCGAAAAAACTGCCTGATGACAATTCGGCCATCACTTCCTTGACGCCGTTAAGGGTCCGGTTGACCGTTACCGTGCCGGAAAGCAGAATGTAGAGCGCCTGCCCTTCTTCGCCTTCGTCGAACACCACTTCACCCGCGAGAAATTGGCGCAGATGCAGCAAGCCGTCAACGATCTTGAGTTCGCGTGGCGTCAGGCTGGAAAACAGCGGGATGGTTTTCAGGCGCTGCAAGTGCGCAGGCAAATGATTTGATTTGAGAAAGCCGAATGCCAAAACATCCCCCTGATGTTGATCCCTAGTTGGCCGGTTTCCACCGATTATGCGCCATACACTGAAAATTTCACACAAAATCGTCTGCCGTGGCGCCGGCGTGTTGTTGCGCCGTGCTCCGCCTGATTGCCTGACGATGAACGACAGAATCCCGTATGTCGGGACAATGCGCTTGCGGCCTTGGCAATGCTACCGCAGAAAGCGGGAAAATGTCATCTCGGCGTTAATTAATTGCCAAATTAATTGCCAAATTAATTGCCAATTACATTGCTGGTGGCGGGGCTCGCATGATAAGAACCTCCTGCGCAACCTTCAGCGCGTAGCCGACCGCAAAAAAATTGGCCCGGGATAAACCCGGGCCAACATGTACCTCGAAGAGCATCTGAAGACGCCCTCCGCATCCCATCACACCATATTAGTGCGTGTTCAGGCTGACGTTGTCAATGACGAAGTTTGTCGGCAACGAACCGTCGGTGGTCGCGGCAAAATACACTTCCACGGTCTGGCCCTTGTAGGCGCTCATATCGTAGCTGTGCGTCTGGTAGCCGCTCGCACTGTTGGCGTTGCTGAACGTTGCCAAGGTGCCGAGCAAGGTGCCGCTGCTGTTGCGAACCTGGACGCTGAGCTTGTCGTAGGCAGTCGAGCCGCTTTCTTGCGTATCGATATGCAGGGAGAAACTCAAGGTCGCTGTCGTGATCGTCGAAGGAATCTTGACGGTCTGGAACAGCTTCTCGTTGGCGCTGTTGTAGCCGGCCATCCATGCGTCGTAGGAACCGGTGGCAGCAGGCTCCTGGCTCCAGATACCGATATCGCCGCTTGCGTCGGTCCAGCTCGAAGCACCGGATTCAAAGCCGCCGTTGACGATGAGGTTCGTCGGGGTCGGGGTTGGAGTCGGTGTAGGAGTTGGCGTCGGCGTTGGAGTTGGCGTCGGCGTTGGAGTCGGCGTCGGCGTTGGCGTTGGCGTTGGCGTTGGCGTTGGCG
>DATBQE010000196.1:0-25600 GCA_036561005.1 Burkholderiaceae bacterium
TTGAATCTTTGAGTATACAGACCATTAAGTTGACGCATTCCGTCCGATAAATTACCGTCTGCCGTTTCCACCAACAAGTGGTAGTGATTCGTCATCTGGCAGAAGCTGTGCACCACCCAATTGAAACGCTTGCACACCAAACTCAACACCGCCATCCACGCTTGCCGATCGTCATCATCCAGATAGATGCCCTCACGCCTATCCCCTCGCGAGGTAACATGATACACAGCGCCTGCAAATTCCAATCTTAGTGGTCTGGCCATTCTGGAAGATTAACACAAATGCAGTAGGAATGTTGGAATGTTAGAACTGACCCCTTTTTTCCGGCAATGCGGGGCTCGTGGCGACCACCGCGCACTCCGTCGATTCAGGCGGCACCGCGCCGGTGCCAGTCGCCCTTGCGGGCGCAACGGCCGACGTCACATCGGTGAACAACGCGACCAACACGATTGATTATATCGACAGGCAAATTGCCAAATGCAGCGACGTTCGAACCTATTTCGGCGCGATGCAAAACGTATTGATGTCCATGCAGTCACGCTTGTCCACCAACCCGCTCAATCTATCCACTGCGCGTGGACGCATACAGGACACAGACTTTGCCGTAGCAACCGCCGAGCTGGCGCGCGACAATATCGTACAATCGGCCGGCATGGCCATGCTGACCCAGGCCAATGCGCTGCCGAGGGACGTGATCAGGTTGCTGGGAAATCGCGCAAGGTGAGCCAAGGGCGTAATCGAACCGGGCCGATGGGTTGGGTTCGCGAAGATCAGCGCAGGGTTTTTTGCGCCAATTCTCGCAGTCTATATGCACGTTAATATATGTGATCAATCCGAGCAATCCCGTACCAACTTTTGTATCCTTCGTGCGATTGCCTCCTTCGCTCGCAAACCTTACCCAGTCAGCCATGCAAATTCCGTCACCAAACCGGCTGTCTCCGGGGTGCTCTGGCTCGGTTGCGCTCTGAATCCTCCCAAAGTTTCTGCGTCATCCGAAGCCGCCTGCACCAATTCGCGATGTGCTTGGATCCGCGTTTCCTGATCGTGGCCGACACGCTCGTATAGCGAGTGCGATGCCAAGAATTTTGCAAAAAATCGACATTTTTGTTGATTTGCCAATTAAAGGCAAGGCAAGCTGATGTCCCCGTAAATCGTACTGATACAATAACGTCCGGTCGATAAGTTGCACATAGGAACGAGGACAAGTCGGGGAACGTATTGCGGCCGCGAATCCACGGACGCTCCATAGGCAGGAAAACCAAAATCATGCAGTTTGAAGTGCGCGCACTTTCGCCGGACCATGTCGTCAGCCGGATCATCATCGATGCCCAGGATGAGGCCGATGCTCGCCGTCAGGTCGAGGCGAAGGGCCTTTTCGCGACCGAAGTGGCGCCGGTGCGCGGCCTCAATCTCGGGTTGGGCCAACAAAAGGGCGGGCGCGGGCGGTTTTCGCTGGTTTTATTCAGCCAGGAGCTGCTGGCCTTGCTGACGGCCGGCCTGTCCATTGTCGAGGGGCTGGAAGCTTTGCTGGAAAAAGAAGCCAACGACGGTACGCGCAGCATTCTGGCGCGCCTGCTGGCCGGCCTGCGGGAGGGCAAGCGCTTTTCCGGGGTGCTGGCTGAGCAGCCGCATCTGTTTCCGCCGTTGTACATCGGTATCGTGCGCGCCGCAGAGGGAACGAGCGATTTGCCGCGTTCCTTGGCGCGGTTCATCGATTACCAGCAGCGTATCGACGCGGTGCGCGGCAAAGTGGTCAGCGCCGCGATCTATCCCTTGATCCTGTTGATCGTCGGTGGCGGGGTCACGTTGTTCCTGATCGGCTTCGTCGTCCCGCGTTTTGCCGAAGTGTATCAAGGCACAGGCCGCAGCCTGCCGTGGATGTCGCAGTTGCTGCTCGATTGGGGGCATTTCATGTCCACGCGCACAAACACGTTCGCCCTTGGCGCCGCATTGGTAATTGCAGCAATCGTGTGGCTGGTGCGCAAGGTGTTGCTGCGCGGCGGGTGGATGCGGCTCATAACGCGCATTCCCGGCCTGGGCGAGCGCGTGCGCATTTATGAATTGTCGCGCCTGTATCTCACGCTGGGCATGTTGCTCGAAGGCGGCATACCGATCGTGCCGGCGCTGGAAACGGTGCAGGGGATGGTGTCCCTGCAGATGAAAACCAATTTGCAGCGCGCCACGGCCATTGTGCAGTCCGGCGTGCAATTGTCGGCGGCGTTCGAGTCAAACGGTTTGAGCACGCCGATTTCGCTGCGCATGCTGCGCGTGGGCGAGCGCTCCGGAGAGTTGGGTCCGATGTTGACGCAGTCGGCAACTTTCTACGACGGCGAAATCAGCCGCTGGATCGACCGCTTCACGCGCACCTTTGAGCCGGTATTGATCGCCATCATCGGTGTGATCGTCGGCGGCATCGTGGTTCTCCTGTATATGCCGATCTTCGATCTGGCCGACAGCCTGTCGTAAACGCAACCATATGAATGCAAATTTGCAACCGCCCATGCTGATCGATAGTGCCATTTTGCAAAAAGCGCGCGCGCTGGCGCGTGTATCGCACCGTTCCGTCATTGTCGAACTGGAAGAATTGACCAAAGCCGAGCCGCGCAACCTGCTGCATGCCATTGCCGCACCGTTCGGCTTGCAGATTGCCGAAACGGCAGACATGCTGGCGCAAACCGGCGCCTTCGATCTTTTGCCGTTGCCCAAGGCCATGCAGCGCCATTGCGTGTTATTGCGCAATTCGGAAGGCGCGCTGACAGGCGTCGTTGCCGACCCATTCGACGCCGATCTGCAGACTTGGTTGCAGGCGCAAGCCAGGGCGACCATCGATTTGCGCGTGGCGCTGCGTTCGGATATTCAAGCTTATCTCTCCAAGATGGAGGAATCGGCACGCGCGGTCGACAGCCTGGTGCAGGGCGATTCCGAAGGGCGGCGCGACGGCAAGACGGCAGCTGTGCTGTCGTTTGCCACTGTCAGTGAAGCGGCCAGCCCGGCGGTCAAACTGGTCAACTCCACGCTCTATGACGCGCTGCGCGCCGGCGCCTCCGACATCCATCTGGAGAGCACCGCCAATGGCCTGGCGATCAAATACCGTGTCGACGGCGTGCTCGATCATGCCGCCTCGGTGAACGGTTTCGAGACGGCGGAGCAGGTGATTTCGCGCCTGAAAGTGCTGGCCGAACTCGACATTGCAGAGCGCCGTATTCCGCAAGACGGCAGTTTCCGCGTGGAAGCCGGCGGGCGCGAGATTGACTTGCGTGTTTCCATCATGCCGAGCATCCACGGCGAAGACGCGGTGATCCGTATCCTGGACAAGCGCGCCATGATCGAAGCCTACGGCTCGCTGACGCTGGAAGCGCTTGGTTTCGATGCCCCTTCGCTGGTCACGCTGCGTGGTTTGGCCGAAGAAGCCTACGGCATGCTGCTCGTCACCGGGCCGACAGGTTCCGGCAAGACCACGACGTTGTATGCGGCATTGACCGAGATCCATAACGGGCGCGACAAGATCATTACTATTGAAGACCCGGTGGAATATCAATTGCCGGGCATTTTGCAAATCCCCGTCAATGAAAAGAAGGGCCTGACATTTGCCAAGGGCTTGCGCTCGATATTGCGCCACGACCCGGACAAGATCATGGTTGGTGAAATCCGCGACCGCGAGACGGCCGAGATTGCCGTGCAATCGGCGCTGACAGGCCACCTGGTGCTGACCACCGTGCACGCGAATAATGTATTCGATGTATTCGGTCGCTTTACCCACATGGGGATCGACCCTTACGCCTTCGTCTCTGCCCTGAACGGTATTTGGGCGCAAAGGTTGATACGCCTGAATTGCCCGCACTGTGCCGCATCCTATACACCCGATGATGCCGAACTGGCGCGCGTGCACTTGCACAGGTCGGTCGTGACCGATTATCGATTCAAACAAGGCAACGGCTGCGGCGATTGTCGCGGCACCGGTTACAAAGGGCGGCGCGCGATCGCCGAGATATTGTCCCTGACCGACGAAATCCGCGAGATGGTGGTGGAAAAGCGCCCCATACGCCATATCAAGGATGCCGCGCGCAAGAATGGCACGCGCAGCCTGCGCGAAGCGGCGCTTGAGTTGGTCAAAAGCGGCGATACCACCTTGGCAGAAATCAAGCGGGTGACGCTGCATGCGTAATATTCTTGACATGTTATTCGGTGCAGGCATTCGCATCGGCTTGTCCAGCCGGGCTATCGCTATCGTGCACCAGGCGCCGTGGGGCGGGAAAAACACGATCCTGTTAAACCATGGCTTGAACCTTGAAATGGCCCCAAGCGGACAAGTGACTGAAATCTGCATGCGGCTGGTTCCGCAAGTCCAGGCACATTGCCGCGCTGCGCTCGCCGGTACGACATACGCCGGCCTTCCGGTGTATATCACCCTGTCCGACGAGCTGACGCGCTTGTTCATTGTCACACCGCCGCAAAACAGTGCGCGCCTGCACGATATCAAGGCCGCAGCAGCGATGCGATTTCAAGCTTTGTATGGCGATGTGGGCGTGGATTCAGATAGCGTATGGCGTCTGGAGGCTGATTGGCAGGCGGGCCGTCCGTTTGTTGCTTGTGCCATTCCGCGCATTTTGGTTGACGCGCTGTGCAGTATGGCAGGCGAGCATGGGTTATACGTCCAGGCCATTGAGCCGAATTTTGCGGCAGCGTGGAATGCCGCACGCAAAGGCATCGCCAAGGGCGCGTGGTTTGGTGTTGTGCACGAAGATGCGCTCACGCTCGGCGCAATGGCAGCCGGTTCGCGTCACCTTGGTGCGGTGCGCAGCCTGACGATTCCCGCCGATGGGCATGAATCGACATGGCTGGAAGAGCAATTGAAGCGCGCCGCTTTGCAGCTTGACGGACCGGCGCCGGAACAGATTGTCCTGGCCGGAAATTGCAAGCGCTTCTGGAGCGACAAACATCGAGCAAGCGCGGCCGAGCCGGCGCTCGTTGTTAGCAATATTGAAGCGGTGGGGACGGTTGCAGGGCAAGCACAAATCCCTGCCGGCATGTTGTTGGCCGGGAAGGCGGTGCGTGCATGAAACGCATTGCCATTGACTTCGCACCGCGTACCTTGCGTCATGCCCTGTTTCAAACCGGCCCGTTCGTCGTTTTAGTGGCATGCGTCGCTGCTGCGTTGTGTGCCTGGGCAGGCATGGCGGCCTATGATGTGTCAAAACAGATCGACGCCGCCGAAAATAAATTGTCGCTCCTCAAGGGGCGGGTGGCCGAGAGTTCTGCAGTCAAGCCAGTGATGGCGCCATCCAAGCTCACGGAAGCCCAAGCCAATGCAGTGAACAATGCGATCGCCCAGTTGAACGTGCCTTGGCGCGACATACTCGACGCTGTGGAGGGCGCCACGCCTGCCACCATAGGTCTGCTGGCGTTGGAGCCGGATGCCAAGCGCAATGTCGTGCGCGGCATGGCCGAGGCCAAGTCCAGCGGCGACATGATTGCCTACATTGAAGCGTTGAAAAAGCAAGGCTTCTTCGACATCGTGATTCTGACCAAACATGAAGTCAATGACCTCGATCCGAACAAGCCGTTGCGTTTCCAATTCGAAGCCCAGTGGCACGGGGAGGCGCCATGAACGCATTCTTCCTGGCAAAAGCCGGCTTGCATGTGCGCCTTGCGTTGCTGCGATTCGGCTGGGGCAACGGTATTGCGCTCGTGCTGCTCGTTTGCGCAGGCGTTACCGGTTTGTGGTTGTTGCCGCAACTGAAATCGCAGCGCGCTGCGGGCCAAATCGCTTTGGCCAAGGCGCAGAAGGCGCATGACGCCGCACCGCTTGCTGCGCTCGCGCCAGCCTTGCCGCCGACCCAGCAGCACCTGCAGGATTTTTATGATGTGCTCGGCGAGACGCGCTATGCCGAGCAGCAGGTAAAAACCTTGTTCGCCATCGCCGCGAAGAACAGCTTGACGCTGAACCAGGCCGACTACAAATTCGCATTTGACAAGAACGGTATATTCCACACCTACGTTATTTCGCTGCCGGTGCGCGGGCCCTATACCGCCGTCCGTCCATTTTGCGAACAGGTATTGTTGGCGATTCCGTTTGCTTCGCTCGACCAAATCGATTTCAAACGCGACTCGGTGAATAACCCGAATCTGGAAGCGAAGCTGCGTATCACGCTGTATCTCGACAAATCCGGCGGCACGCTTGGCAATGCCGAAGCGCCGACAGAAAAACCTGCGGAGCATACCGGCGGTGCGGATATGAAAGGCGGCCAATCATGAAGCCGCGCCATTATCTTCTGGCCATCGCTTTGCTTGTCACGGCATGGTTTGCGTTTTTCGCGGACAAGACGCCGGGCAGCGGCATCGCCGAACCGGCAGAGCGCGGCGCCGTTTCGAAAAAATCGCCGCTTTCCGCCAAAAATGCGCCGGCGACCACACCGGCGGTCGTGCCGGGCAGCGGCGTGGCCGGCGATGCAAACAAGAGCAATGCCGACAAGAGCAAAGCCAGGCCCGAACCGGTCATCATGGCTTTACGCAAGCGCGCCGAACTGATCGGCGGCGCCTCGGCGGCCAACAAGGGCAATGGTTTTTTCGGCAGCCAGAACTGGAACCCGCCGCCACCACCGCCGGCCAAGCCAATTGCCCCACCACCGCCCACGGCACCGGCACTGCCGTTCGCCTTCCTCGGCAAGAAGCTCGAAGATGCGAGCTGGGAAGTTTATCTTGGACGTGGCGACAACACATTGATCGTGCACGAGAAGAGTGAAATAGATGGAATTTACCGGGTCGAGTCGATTAAACCACCGACTCTCACACTGACTTACCTACCTTTGAATCAGATGCAGACCATGCCTATCGGAGGAGCCGACTGATGTTCGCTACCCCCATCAATATGTCGACCGCGCCGGCGGCTTGTTTTACCAGACGGCGAACATCCATTCGGAAAACCTGCATGCGCGCGCTCGGCTTGCTTGCACTGGGTTTGACGCTCGCAGGTTGTGCGGCGCAAATGGCCTACCGTGATGGCAAGAACCTGGTTGCCCAGGGCAAGGTCGAGGAAGGGTTGGCGAAGTTTCAGGAGGCTTTGGCGCACGACCCGCATGACGTCGACTACCGTTCGGCTTATCTGCAAACGCGCGAACGCGCGCTGTCGAGTTTTGTCGAGAAGGGGGACCGCCTTGCCGCTAACGGATCAAACGATGCCGCCCGCCAATCCTACCAGCGCGCCCTGGGTATCGACCCGTCCAATGCCAAGGCGAATGCCGGCATGCGCTCGCTCGACAGCGACCTGCGCCAGGCCACACTGCTGGGAGACGCCGAGGCAGCATTGAACAAGAAAGACTTTGATCTCGCGCGCCAGAAGTTGGGCAGTGTGCTCACCGAGAACCCGGCCAACGCCCGCGCATTGAGCCTGAAACGTCAGATTGATGAACAAACCAGCAGTGCGCCGGTCGAATCCCAACTTGCCAAGGCTTACAAGAAGCCGATTACGATTGAATTCCGTGATGTGGCACTCAAGCAGATATTTGAAGTGATCTCGCGCACTTCGGGCCTCAACTTCCTGTTCGACAAGGACGTCAAGACCGATCAAAAGACCTCCATTTTTCTCAAGAACAGCTCGATTGAATCGGCCGTGCATTTTGTGCTCCTGACCAATCAACTGGAAGAGCAGGTGCTGGACGGCAATACCGTGCTGATCTATCCGAATACGCCGGCCAAGCAAAAGGACTATCAGGAAATGGCAGTGCGCACTTTTTTCCTGACCAATGCCGAGGCCAAAACGGTGGCCAATACGCTCAAGACCATCGTCAAGTCGCGCGACATCGTGGTCGATGAGAAACTCAATATGCTGATCATTCGCGACAGCCCCGATGCGATCAAACTGGCCGAGAAGCTGGTCGCCCTGCAGGATATTGCCGAGCCGGAAGTCATGCTCGAAGTAGAGGTGCTCGAAGTGCAGCGCACGCGGCTACAGGACCTCGGCATTCAGTGGCCGGCTTCGCTGACGGTCACACCGCTGCCGTTGGGCACGCAGTTGACCAGCGGCGGCTCTACCACCGGCAACAATGGCGGCACCACGACGACCACCACGCCATCCACTTCATCGAGCACTTTGTCCTTGAACGATTTGCTGCATCAGAGTCGCCGAAGCCTCGGCGTGACGGTCGGCTCTGCCACTGCCAATGCCAACTTGCAGGATTCCGACGCCAAGCTGCTTACCAATCCGCGCATTCGCGTGCGCAACCATGAAAAAGCCAAAATCCTGATCGGCGAACGCGTACCGAACATCACGTCCACTGCCACATCGACAGGCTTCGTTTCGCAATCGATCAACTACATCGATATCGGCCTGACGCTGAACGTGGAACCGACCATTTATCTCGACGACGACGTCGGCATCAAAGTATCGCTGGAAGTGAGCAGCATCATCAGCCAGGTCAACACGACGTCGGGCACCAGCGCTTTCGAAATCGGCACGCGCACGGCCACCACGGTATTGCGCCTGAAGAATGGCGAGACCGATGTTCTGGCGGGATTGATTGACAACCAGGAACGCACTTCGGGCAACAAGCTGCCTGGTCTGGGAGAATTGCCGGTAGTTGGGCGCCTGTTTGGCGCCACCACGGACGACGACCAGAAAACTGAAATCGTATTGTCGATCACGCCGCACCTTATCCGCAATATCCAACGCCCCTCTGCCAGCGATGCGAATTTCCCGGCAGGTACCGAAAGCAGCCTGCGTAACCGGCCGGACTCCGGTGGCGGTGCAGGCGTGGCTCCCGGCACATCACCGTCGGCGAACAGCGCACCCGCCCCGGCCGCGACGACGCCACCGCGCAATGGCAACGCAGCCAATCCCAATGCGACCGGGCTCAGCGATCCCAATGCGATCAATTCCGGGATGAATAACGGATCGAATGGCATGCCAATAACCGGCAACGGCGATGTGGCCGGCATCGGCGGCGGCATAACCGGCAGCGGGACTGCAACACTTGCCTGGCAGGGTGCCAACCAGGTTTCCGTCGGTAGCACGGTGACTGTGTCATTGACGATGCAGGCTTCGCAGCCGATCTCCAGTGTGCCGCTGACCATCGGCTATGACAGCAGCAAATTGACCGTCAAGGGTATCGCTGAAGGGGCATTCCTCAAACAATCCGGCACGGCCACCACATTCACCAGCCAAAACACTGCCTCGGCAGGGCAGATTGTCATCAAAGACAGTACTGCTAATGCCTCCAGCGGCGCTACGGCGCAAGCGCCCGTCGTGACCATCACCTTTCAGGCGGTGGCGCCAGTGGCGTCAACGCAGATCACCTTGTTGAATGCCGCGCCGCTTGGTGTCGGCGGCACGCTGGTACCGACTGTGCCGCCTTCGGCGCCGTTCGAGTTGCAGGTGGTGCCGTAATGAAGTGCTTGCATTGGGGCATTTTGCGGCTATGAATGCCATGAATCTGCGTCGCCGCAATGGTTTCACACTGCTTGAGCTCTTGGTCACGCTTGCGATCCTGGCCGTCCTGGCTACCCTGGTCGTGCCGGTGGCTCAAGTCGCCCGACAGCGTGAACATGAGCAGGAATTGCGGCTCGCACTGCGTGAAATTCGCCGTGGCCTCGACGCCTACCAGCGTGCGGCCAGCGAAGGGCGGATTCCCAGATCATTGGGCGGCACGGGATACCCGAAAGACCTCGATATTCTCGTGCAAGGTGTGCAAGACCAGCGCGACCCGATGCGCAACAAGATATTTTTCCTGCGCCGCGTACCGCGCGACCCGATGAACCTGGACCCCGATATTCCCGATGCAGCAACCTGGGGCAAACGCAGTTACGCCAGCGACGCCGACAATCCGCAAGAGGGTGACGATATCTATGATGTCTATTCCACGTCGACCACAATAGGCTTGAATGGCGTGCCGTACAACAAATGGTGACTGCATGATGGGCCGGATGAATACTTTGCTTCTGAAACGAGGATCACGCAAATTTCTTGGGCGCGTGCGGGGTTTCACCTTGATCGAATTGCTGGTGGTGTTGGCCATTATCGCCTTGCTGCTGACACTGGCCGTGCCGCGTTACTTTCATACGCTGGACGGCTCGAAGGAAAGCATCCTGGCCGAGAACCTCCACGCAACACGCGATGCGATCGATAAATTTTATGGCGACACGGGGCGCTATCCTGACACACTTCAGGAGTTGGTGGACCGGCATTACCTGCGCACACTGCCGGTCGACCCGGTGACGGAGAGCTCGTCTACCTGGATCATCGTGGCGCCGGACGAACAGTTCAAGGGTGGGGTGTACAACATCAAGAGCGGCGCGCCGGGCAATAACCGCAACGGCGTGGCCTTCGGCGATTTGTAATGATGCGCCACGCCAAATCTTCGCAAAGATTGTCTGTGCGCAGCGCAGAATTTGGTATCGCCTACCTTGTCTTGTTGATCGCCATTGCCATTATCGGCATCGCCGCGGCGGCATCAGTGCAGATTGGCGCCATCATGCAGCGCCGTGCGGCCGAAGAAGAGCTGCTCGCCATCGGCGCCGAATTTCGCCATGCACTGATCAGCTATTCCAGTGCTACGCCGGTCGGCCAGTCCAACGCGCCGCCGACTCTGGAAGCTTTGCTCAAAGACCCGCGTTACCCCAACATCCGCCGCCACCTGCGAAAACTCTACTTCGATCCGCTGACCGGTTCGCAGCAATGGGGTGTAGTCATGTCGCCGGACGGCAAGGGTATCGTCGGGATTCACAGCCTATCGACCGCGCAGCCGATCAAGGTCGGTAATTTCGAGCCGCTGCTTCAGAGTTTTACCGACAGAACGTCCTACACCGAATGGGTGTTCATGGCAGTGCAGCCCGTTGTGCCGGTTATGCCAGGCGCACCGGCTGCTCCCGGTTCGATCACTACACCGACATCGGCCACGCCGGCAAGCAGTACGACGACAAAATGGTAGGCCTCAATCCGCGCCGGCACATACAGTCAACTATGCCACTTTCTTGAACGGATTGCGCTCCGGCGCATCCTCATGTTCCACACCTTGTAGCAGGTTCTTGATCAGCTTGTTGAGTACCGGCTGACGGTGACGCAGCAAAATGCCGAAAGTCTGCGGCTTGGCGCCGATCGCCGCCTTCGGTTCGAGGGCAGTGCGGCCAAGCGAAATACGCTTGCTGCCAAATGCCAGTGCGTCGCCAATGCCTGCGTGCAGCAGACGCAGGTAGATAGGCAATTCACCCGCTGCCGCGCGGTCGAAACCGATGTGATAAGCCACGGCTGTCTCGCCGTCGGCGACCGACACCAGGAACCCGAGAATCACACCATCGCGCTTGAGCAAGGTGCAGCGGAAATGCTCGCCGGTTGCTTTTTGCAAAGCGGGGAAGTATTCGGGGCCCAACTCAAATGGGCGAAACGCGGCATTGATCTGCACCATCTTGTATAACGCGTACAACCGTTCCTGGATAGGAGTCAGGTCTCCTGCGAGTTCCAGGGTGCAACCGGCTTCGTCAATTGGCTTGAAGACCCCATTCTTGATCGAAGAGCGATATTTTGCCGCCAGGCTCGCCAGATAGTCGTCATGGGTTTCCCAATTGTCGCGCAGCGTGAGCACCATGTTGGGCTCGGTTTCCACGTAGCGATAGCTCAGGTTTGTCAAATTCTGCGCCGCTTTGGCAAAAGGCTCATGCAAGTCCTTGATCATGATGAAATGGGTCTTGCCGACCAATTTTTCGGCTTGCCTGACGCGATACAAGACTTCGGCCACGCCATGCCAAACCAGCTTTTCGTCGGCGCCCGCGGCAAAGGCCACACCATGCAAGCCGTAGGACAGCAGGTTGCCGCAGGTCAGTACGCGTTGCGACGCCTTGTGCGCCATCTTGTCGAGGGAGAGTGCCCACTTGCCCTTGCCTTCGGCCTGCGTCGGTCGCGCCTGCGATAATTTAATGTCGGCGATCTGCATATACACAGCGGCCAGCAATTCGCGTTCGCCTTCGTGATCGTCGTAAATCAGCGCGTAGCGCGGTGCCAGGTTTTTTGGCAGCACCCGTTCAATGCCGGCGAGATAGTCGTGCGACAGGAACAACCCGGCGTCGGCCGTTACGTGCTTCCAGGCCGTTGCGTCGAGCATGGTGATGGAATCGGCTATCGCATAGTGTAGATGCGCTGGACCGCGCAGACGCTTGCGGGTGGCGCTGCGTTCGGTCAGCTTGGCGCCGAGGGCCCGGGCTTTGGAGCTTAATGTCATGGGGTGCACGAAGTCAATGGAGTGAGGCGATTTTAGCAGGGCTTGTGCCGCCGCCGTACAGAATGCAGGCAAGAAAGTTCTACTTCCGTTGCTGCGCTGCAGGGCGCCAGGGGCCAATCGTAACAAATCTTGATGTCACTCATGGGGCACAGCATGGCGCGCTATAATCGTCGCATGCTGAGTCCCCTCTTCAAAGGTTTCGCGAACGTCGTTCTGATTCTGGCATTGGCGCTATTCCCAACAGCGTCCAATGCGGCGGCCGAGGGCGCCGGGATCGCACCGCCGATCCCCACCAACGAGCGTGTCGTCACTGTGCCGGGGCACTTGCCTGATGCGGTGAAGCTCCAGGTCACCATCATGACGCCGACCGGCGCCGGACCTTTCCCACTGGCGGTGTTGAACCACATGTCATACGGCACCATGCCGGCGGCCGAACAGGAACGTTATCATCGCAGCTTTGGCGCCTATTACTTTCTCTCGCGTGGTTATGCTGTGGCTATGCCGATGATGCGGGGTTTTGCCGGTTCGGAAGGGCATCAGATCTCTTCCGGGTGTAACCATGAAGCGCTTGGTTTGGCGAATGCTTTCGATATCGATGCCGTGGTCGATTACATGGTCAAGCAGCCATTTGTCGATGGACACCGCATCGTTGTGGCAGGCACCAGCTTCGGTGGCTGGAATACCTTGGCTTATGGCATGCTGAATCGGCCCGACGTCAAAGGATTGGTCAATTTTGCCGGCGGGGCGCTGATTGCCAATTGCCGCGCGCAAGAGGTGGGCCTCAATATTGCGGCTGAGCATTTCGGCAAAAACTCGCACATTCCCTCCCTTTGGCTTTACGGCGAAAATGATGCCCTGTTCGGCGTAGCGCTCTGGCAATCCATGTTCGACAAATATGTCGCTGCGGGCGGCAAAGGGGAACTGATCAATCTCGGAAAATTCCTGAAAGACACGCACAATATGCTGGCATTTCCTGAGGCGGTGGCGACTTGGGCACCCAGGGTTGACCGGTTTCTCCGCGAGATTGGCTTGCCGAACGATATTTCCTATCCCGGCTACTTGCCTTCGGAATTTCCTCCGTCCTCACATTTTGCTGCACTCGACGACATTGCGGCCGTACCTTTTGTCAACGAGGATGGACGAAATGTGTACAGGAAATTTCTTGCCGCACCCAGTCCACGCGTGTTCTTCATCTCGCCCACGGGCTGGGTGCAGGTGACCACAGGTGGTTTCGATCCCCTGGCGCGCGGCAAGAAACTATGCGCGGAAGCGGGGCAGCAATGCCAGGTATACGCCGTGGACGACAATGTGACTTGGGTACCCTCTAACGAGAAAAAAACACGATAACAGCTCTGCGGATGCGGTTGCCGCCGCAATCATTTCCGATCCTGCCGCGTCGAATGGACGATGCAGCGTTGCCGCAGGCAAGTATCCTGCGATTCACGCTCCCATCGCGTGCAGCAAGGCGCATCTGGGTTGTCGGCTTTACCGGTTCGAACCGTGCTTGCGGGGTGCTTCACTATGGCCGGTCCACCTGCGCGATGGCAATTCTCGCCGCCTGCGCCACGACTTCATCATGCAGCGGAGCGTTCTGTTGCTTTTGCGTGAAGTAGATCGCCAGGATCAGCGGCGGCTGGTTTGGTCTGTACAGCACAGCAATATCGTTGGTCGTGCCAAAGTCTCCGCTGCCGGTCCTGTCGCCGACCTGCCAACCGACGGGCACCCCTGCGCGGATTCGCTTGTTGCCGGTCTTGTTATTGCGCATCCAGCCAACCAGCTTATCGCGCTGCGGCGCATCGAGCACATTCGCTAAAGCCAGACGTTGCAGCGAACGTGCCATTGCGCCGGGGCTGGTGGTATCGCGGTAATCGCCGGGGATGCCGGCGCCGAGATTGGTTTCATTGTGCACCAGCATGAAGTCGTCGTCGCCAATACTGCGTGCATAGGCGGTGACGACCATCGGTCCGCCGATGGCTTCGAGCAACAGGTTGGCTGCAGCGTTGTCACCATATTCCATCGCCGCGGCGCACAACTCGTCGATACGCATTTGCTTGCCAAGGTGTTTTTCCGTTTCCGGCGAGTGATCGACCATGGCTTGCCGTTTGATGCGTATGCGTTGCGTGAGAAAGCGCGCGTCGTCGGCTCCGCGTTGCAGGATCGTTGCTGCAAGCATCATCTTGAAGGTGCTGCAAAGAGGAAACCGCTCTTCAGCTCGATATTGAAGCATTGCATTGCCGTCGGCGTCGAGCAGGGCCAGCCCGATTCGTCCATCCGAGCCGGCTTCCAATGCGGCTAATGCAGCATGCGCAGTGCTCTGCAGGGCCATCTGTTCCGGTTCGCTTGCCATGGCCTTCAATGCGCCTGCAAAGTGTAATACCGGCAGCGCAACGAGGCCACGCAGCAGGCTGCGTCTTGCCAGCGATAGGGGAGAGCGGTTACGTGTCATGGATTTTCTCCGTCGTTGCGATGCAGGCATGTTAAGCGAAGCCGACAAGCCTGGTCACCTCATCTCCTGTAACCGCAAGCACAACTGTAACGCCTGTAACATTTATGTCTTTGACACGACGGTCATGGCACAATAGCAGTTAATCATGGCAACAATTATAGAACTCACCGCACCCCAAACCGTCAACGGCAAACGCGCCGCATGGCAATCGCTCTGGATTCTGGTCAGACTGCATTACCTTCAATTGACCGAGCCGGCCTCGCCAGTATTGCGTGTCGACGAATTGCGTCAGCAATTTCCCGGGACCCGCAATCTACGCATGTGCGTCAGCCGAGCTTATCGCGATTTTGCCGATTGGGGTGTCAATGCGGGCTGGGGCGAGGATTGCACACGCGCGCCAAATTTATTGAACACTGAGGGCCGCAGCCAGGGGCCGTTCTGGCTGGCGCACGACGCCGCATCGGAAGTGTTATGCCATGTCGCCGGGAAACGCGCCGGCTTGAAAGACATGGCCACTTTTCTCGGCATTGACACGGCAGCGCAACATGACGCCACCCGACCCGCTGCGCGTAACCACGTCGAATTCTGGATTGCGTTGGGTGGCGCCCAGCAAGCCGTGCGGGAGGGGCGCTTTCTCTCGACCTTGGGCAAAGACAGCGACGCCGGCCGGGGTGCCCTTGCCGGTTACAAGAACGCAGCAAGCCTTGCCAAAAGCCACGTGCAGAAGTCAATGGCTGTGCTGGGCGAAGCCGGCGTTTGGCGCCGCCTCGACGATCTTGCGACGGCCAGGCGAACGCTCAACAAACTGCGCAAGGCCGTCAAGGAAATCGGGCCCGGGGAAAATGGTTATCTCGATGCGATGGAGCAAATTCTCACTGCCTGGTGTGCCTACAGTCAGCGCGATCTAGGCGCGACCGAGGCGATTCTGCATGCCATGCGCAAGCACGTGGGACGTGATTTGGTGGTGCGCTACCATCCGCGCGTGCGTTTTGAGTGGCACAACCTGTCGGCATTGATCGACCATGCCCGCGCTTTGTCCGGCACACGCACGCAAATCGCCGAACGAATTGCTTATGCGCAGGCGGCGTTGGAGCATTTCGATCACGCGTTGCAGGCTGCGTTTGAGCTGGGTTCGCTCGACGCGGCGCAACAGGTGGCGGCCAATACCGGCTTGGCCATTTGGCTTTTTTCCGGCGAAAACCTGCTGGACAAACGTTCAGGGCAGGGCCAATGGCATGATGAGAGCCACGCCTTGCGCTGGCTGTTGTTTTCCGAATGGTTGTGCCGTTGCGCCGGTGCTCCGACATATTCAGTGTGGAACGCGATTTACCTGATGCGCATCGCGCGCGCCAAGTGCCCACATGAAAGACATCCATCGCTGGCAAATTTTCGCCGCTACCAGCCGCTCGCTCCGCAATCGTTGGCCGAAGCGAGCGGGCCGGGCACGATGCGCGAACTCAATGATCTGCTTCCACCTTCATGGTATGCATTGGCGGACGAATTGTACACGGGTATGGGGCAAGGCAGGATACGTTATCCCCTGCTGCAACGCTGCGGCTTGCTGCTCGAATACGCCTGGTTCGCGACGCACGTCGGAGAGGTGCATGCTGCGTCTGCGGCACTGGCGAATCTGCAACGCGAGATGGGCGAACTGCCGTCGAGTGATCGCGCCTATTTCGTGCAATCCTTGCAAGGTATGCCCGTTGAGGTCTTGTAAGTGACAAATTTGGCAACGCTTTGCGGCCGGGCAGGCAGAACAGCGATTTGGGGTAAAAAAATCCCCGCGAATAGTATGAGAGCAGGAAACCATGGACTCCGCCGTCTATATTTGTTGCGTCGATCATTGAGGGGGAAATCCATGCTTTAGCAATGATTTGACCTGGGGGTCGTCCAGAGGAGAGAGTAAGTGCTTCTCGGAAGCGTCGCGCAGTCGCTCCCCGGCAAACCAGAATGCGAGGTCCACTTCATTTGCCTTGAGACGTGTCAAAAACTCGCGCTTGTATTACCCTTGACCGTACTCGGTATTGGTCACCGTAATGTCCGGTTTTTCATGTGAAAATCGTTGGACAATGCAGACCCATGCACAACGTTATTCCCCGCTCGAAACCATCAAGTCGACCAACAGGGGCAGCCATTGCCTTCGCGCTGCAAAGCCACAGTGCAAGGGGCCGCGGCATTGTTGCGACGATGAGCAATCAGTTGGGCGACGCCGCAATTGCATGTGAACAGGATATCGTTGAGGGCATCACGATGGATAGCTACCCTGGGTCGCCGGGTCAGGTGATCATGAATTTCATCAATAAATCGCTGGTTCATGCTTTCGAAGGAGGCGGCCCGGGACAGGTCACCTTGATGGCGCAGCCAAACGATGCAGACCGCGTCGGAATCTCGTTTTCCGATAACGGCGCAGGTATCCCGCCGGAAATTCTTGCCAAGCTGTTTGATCCTTTTTTTACGACAAAATTGGGCCAGGGGGAAAGTGGTTTGGGCTTAAGTGTTTGCTACAACCTCGTAAAATCGATTTTGGACGGGAACATATCGGTCGTCAGTGAACTCCAACGGGGCACAACGCTCATGATCGATCTGCCGCTGGTGGCGGCGAAACGGAACCAATCTTAGAAGGCACATTTTGAAATCGTCACGCCTGTTCTTTATCCTGATCGTTCTTGGAGCGTTCTCCCGACTAGCATTTGCCCAGACAGCGGTTACCAGCGTGCCATCGGTCGACTTGTCTCGCTATGGCGGCAAGTGGTTCGAAATCGCGAGTTTCCCGATGTTTTTTCAGCGCAATTGTATCGCCGACACGACCGCAGAATACAGCCTGGCAAAAGACGGTACGATTATTGTGCGCAATCGATGCCGAACCGACTCCGGCTTTGATGATGCCCTTGGCAAAGCCAGCGCCGTCGATGGGTTTGCAAATAGCAGGCTGAAGGTTTGGTTCTTCTGGCCGTTCAAGGCCGACTATTGGGTTATCGGACTCGATCCTGCCTACCGCTGGGCAGTGGTCGGTAATCCTAATCGTAAATACCTATGGATATTGTCGCGCACACCGCAATTGCCTGCAGATGAGCTCCAAGCCGCATTGGCATCAGCCACCGCACAAGGGTACGACCTGACAGCTTTGCGCTATACAAAACAAACCAGTCCGGGCCAGAATTAAGTACTTACCAATCCAGGAGGATTTCCCGAATGCCTGGTGCCCTGCGTGTCGAATTGAATTCGGCTCAATTGGAAAATTGATCGTTCTTCCTGCAATGTTCCCGTTGAATTTGAGATGTTTTGATGCCAACAAGGGCTAAATCGTCGCTGTTGTGGGAGTCGTCTATCGATAAAAGCGACGAGATTTTGCGCGCATTTACGCTTAAGCGATCGGTTTGCTTTATTGGCAATGCAACATCATTTCCCAGGCTGTAACATTTTCATGCGGAAAACTTTGCATTTTTTGTGCGGTGCGGTATAATGAAATTGTCTCCTCCATCCTCTTTAGGATTGGATTTAGCTCGTCGCACTATGTGCCGCGAGCTTTTTTTTGCCTGTCGCAATTATGAAACAACCGTTGTGCACTGCAAAATGACAAATACATGAAAATCCCGCAATATCGCGTCACAAATAAATCCATCGCCTTAGGTGAGGAGACAGGAAACCCGCAACGAACTCGTGTGCGGGTTTTTTTTGACCCGACTGTCTTGAGCGCTTTGGCAGCGTGCCACGCTTTGAGTGGCTTTCGCTCGCTTCGTTTCCCCGTCACGAAGCGCGAATTCTGAGCGTTGGTCGCTCCGTCAGCACAGGTCGCTGCGCAAGAATTCCAACAGCACAATCGCCATCGTTTCTTGGCTATTGCATCGCGCGACGCCCGCGAAGGCGACACCTTGGTTAATCCCTCGTGGCGGCATATCGCTCCGAAGTCGATTCTGCCTGCGCTATCTCCCGGACCGGTGGGAGCAAGGGGGCCGCTGCTCGGGCCAAGCGTCCATCTCCGGCCAAAGTATTGATCTGTAAGATTATTTTGCATTGTCTGCAGGTCAGATCGGCGGCCAACTCGCCACAGGCCATCAGACAACGGCGAGCGCCAAAGGCATGACGTCGGCGCAAGGGGAGGAGTTGCGCTCAACATGGCCCCGTTGCGGTTACGCATCGAGAATGGGCGAGATTACGTTTCTTTACAAAAAGTGTAAATATTCACGCTGCAATAATTTTTGCGCTGCACTATAATCGAATTGTCTCCTCCATCCTCAGGGATAGGATTGCGCCCGCTCCTTCGTAGTGCGGGCTTTTTTTTGCCTAACGCAGACAGGCGGCCGCCCAGACAGGGAGTATTTCTGTGCGGCTCATGTTACGTTGCGCGTCTGAATTCCATGACCCAGTTGGTCTCCCACGTCAACCCCCCGTCATTCGAGAACGCCTGTTCCCAGCGCGGCGTTGGCGTGTGCACGCGCGACCATATGAAGCGAACCAAAATCGCCTTTCCTTCCAGGGTGTCTGCCCCGGAAAAGAGCCCGACATTGTCCTTGAATTCGCCTGTCACAGGCGGTTCCAGCATGCCGCTTTTGCTGCTGGCCCAGTAGATTGACCACTGCTTCGTCTTCGGATTAAAAAAGCGGAACGACATTCCGACATAGCCGCCGGCATGATCAGTGACGAATTCGTCCTCGTTCCCTGCTCCGCGCAGCAACGGGCGCGCTGTATTGATGGCGTCGAACTCTTCCCATTCCTGGCAGCCTTGCAGGCGTTTGAGCAGGCGCCTGTTTCGTACCGTGTATCGTCCCATGAGGAAGTCAAAATCGTGCGAAATCTCGATACTCGGCGGATTTTCCTCGGTGCGCAATGTCGATTTCTCGACTGTTTTAGGGCTGGATTTGATCAAGGACTGGTTCATCGTTTTTGCTCCGTTTTAGTTTGCCTGCTTAAAATTCCTGGGTTGCGCAAGTCGCAGCGCATAATGGAAAGATAAGTCATAATTAGGACGAATTTGGCCCTAATTAAATGGCGCTCCGATGTATCACCCTACCAGTCGCATATTGGCAATATTGGAACTGCTTCAGGCGCATGGTAGCTTGACTGGCGCCAGCCTTGCGCAGCGACTGGGCGTCGATCGGCGCACTGTGCGCCGTTATATCGCCACCCTCGAAGAAATGGGCATCCCGATCACGGCAGAGCGTGGACGTGACGGCGGCTATGCCTTGGTGCCCGGCTATAAACTGCCACCGATGATGTTTACCGACGATGAGGCACTGGCCCTGTCGATTGGCCTCCTGGCTGCGCGAAGTTTGGGTTTGTCCGAAGCGGCACCTGCTGCGGCAAGCGCGCGGGCCAAGCTCGAACGCATCATGCCCGAGCCACTCAAGCATCGTGTGCGCGCGACCGAAGAGACCGTGCAGCTCGATTTATCGAAAGACGCGGCCGGTGCCGACAACGCTGTATTAATCGCCTTGAGTGCAGCGGCGCAGAAACGGCAACGCGTGCGTCTGCACTACCGCAGCGCATTGCAAAGCGAGAGCGAACGCGAATTCGATGCTTATGGTTTGGTTTGTCGCGGCAATCACTGGTACGTGGCGGGCATGTGCCACCTACGCAATGGGCTCAGAACGTTCCGGCTGGACCGAATCCAAAAAATCCTGCCGCTGACGCAGTATTTCGGACGCCCGGAAGGCTTCGATTCTCTGGCACATCTGGCGCACGCCATCGCCACGTTGCCGCGCGCTCACCAGGTTGAAGTGCTTCTGAAAACAGATCTACATACCGCGAAGGCGCACCTGCGCGACGCCATTGGCGTGCTTGAGCAGCGGGAGGAGGGTATTTTGATCCGCAATCAGTCGCAAGACCTGGACTGGTTCGCGCGACAGCTTGCAGCGCTGCCCTTCGGTTTTTCGGTGATCCACCCGACGGCGTTGGTGCAGGCCGTGCGCGACTGCGCGGCGCGGCTGCATCAACAGGTCACAGATTAAGTTGGAGAAGACCTGGAGCGGGCGGTAGGGCTTTCCGAGCCGATTCGGTATTGACGTCAGGCGGCCCCATGTGCGGTTGCCCGCAAACTGATCTTCCGATCCAAGCCGCAGTTTTGCCGATTCGTTTCATCGTCATCATGTCGTTTCCCTGTTTGATTGAATTGATCGGCAGATGCTAGCCTGCATGCGTGAAATTCCGAGGCGTTGCCGGTGGACGCGCTGGCGGATATCCAACGCTTGGTTTGACCAGGTGCCGGCGTCGTTCGGATATGCGAAATTTCGGTGCTATCATGTGCCATCCGCACCTGCCTCCAACCTGTCGAATTCGTACCTCATGCTCTTGTATCGCGCATTGATTGCCGCCTGTTTTTTTTGCGGATGGGTTCCGGCCAACTGCTGTGAGTTATCGCTCGGCTACACGGAACATCCTTCCGCTCCCTACCTTGAAGGTGAGGGCACGAATATTCCTGCCAGGCCCGGGATTGCGGTTGAGATCGTGACGTCTGCTGCCACACAGGCCGGATGCACCGTGCATCTTGTCCGCGCCGCGAATTTGCGCGTGCTGCGTTCGGTCGGAACCGGCGACGTGGACGGAATGATCCTTATTTCCTTCGATGCCGCCCGCGGACGCGAGATGATATTCCCTCGCAAGGGTGAACAGGTCGACGCATCTCGCAGGCTCGCGACGCTCAGTTATTTTCTCTACCGGCGCAAAGGTGGCAAACTTGATTGGGACGGCGCGAATCTAAGCAATCCCGAAGGCTTGCCAATCGGCGTCAATACAGGCTTTTCGATCGCTGACCTGCTGCGCCAACTCGGCGCCAAACTTGATGAAGTGCCGACCACCGAGCAAAATCTGGGCAAGTTGCGTCTCGGCCGCTTAGCCGGGTATGCGATGCAGGAGCACATCGCTGATCCGGTTATCCAGCGCCTGCACTTCGATCACGAAATCGAAAAGGTGCCTGTCCCTTTGCAAATCAAAAATTATTACCTGGTTTTTTCGCAGAAATTTTACGCGGCACATCCGGACATCGCTGACAAAATGTGGGCAACCATTGCGGAGAAGCGCGAGCAAATGACCAAGACACTGCTGTTGCAGTATCACGATTGAATCGAGGGTGAATTTCGGCCTGCACATGCCAGGGACGATTGATGCGTAGGGAGCAAATACCTTCCTGCATGATTTGACCAGCCGTCAAATATGCTGAACCAAATAGGAGATGCCAATGCCAAAGTCGCTGAACGCAGCGCGCTCACTGAGAGCAGATTCCTTTCTCAAGCGCTTCATCGCGCTGACAATCGGGGCTATTCTGGTTGGGTCCGGATTTGCAGAAGGTGTTCAAAAGCCTGATAAGAATGCGAATGAAACCCGGGACAATAGAACAGCCACGCCGATCAAGCATCTTGTGGTGATCTTCCAGGAAAATGTCTCTTTCGACCACTATTTTGCGACCTATCCTGTTGCTGCAAATCCTCCGGGCGAGCCCGTTTTTCTGGCAGCGCCCGGAACGCCGCAGGCAAATACACTGGCGACACCGCTAGACGTCATGCATCGCTTTTCGCCGCTGACCGGCATTGACCTGCTGCACGCCAATCCGACACAAAAGAACGCGGAAAATGGCGCCAATGCGATCAACCCGTTCCGTCTTGACCGCTCCCAGGCGGCTACCGCCGATCAGCATCACGACTATGATGCAGAGCAGGCTGCTTTTCACAATGGCGCGATGGATCTGTTCCCCAAATCGACCGGTTCGGCCAATTCACGTGCCCCGCAGGCATTGGTGCCGCCTCTCAATACAGTCGGTCTTGTAATGGGATATTTTGACGGCAATACCGTCACGGCTTACTGGAACTACGCACAACATTATGCGTTGAACGACAATTTCTTCGGTACGACGTTCGGGCCGTCTTATATCGGCGCGCAAAACCTCATTTCGGGGCAAAACAACGGCGTCATCGCCAGCAATGCGAAAGCGACTGGAAAAGGAAGCAATCTGGATGGCCAAATCACGTCGGACGGCAATGGCGGCATCACCGTCGTCAGTGATCCGCAACCGCTCGATGACGTTTGTTCGACGCGTGGTGCAGTGCAGATCGGGGGCAGAAATATTGGTGACTTGTTGAACGATGCCGGCGTCACCTGGGGCTTTTTCCAGGGAGGATTTGATCTCTCGATCATCAACCCGGACGGCAGCACCGGCTGCAAACGCAGCAACCGTTCCGCACTCAACGGCTATACGGTGCCGGACTACATCCCGCACCATCAGCCATTCCAGTATTTTGCATCCACTCGCAATATCGGGCACGCGCGCCCGAGTAGCATTGCCGCAATCGGGCACAGCTTGCAAGACGACGGCAAGACCCCCGACCCCGCAAATCACCAGTATGACATTCATGACTTTTTCGATGCTGTTGCAGGCGGCAATTTTCCTGCGGTGAGCTACCTCAAGGCGCCGGGTTACCAGGATGGCCATGCGGGCTATTCGAATCCTCTTGACGAACAGGTATTCGTCACCCGCGCGATCAATTTCCTGCAACGGCGCTCCGAATGGAACGACACGCTAGTCATCATCGCCTATGACGATTCGGATGGCTGGTACGATCACCAGATGAGCCCCATCGTCAACCCGTCCATGCTGAAACCGGGGCCCGATACTGCGGTAATCAGCAACGGCATCAAAGTCGTCGGCATGGGCGACTTGCTCAATGCCCAGGGCGCCTGCAACAAGGGCTTGCAACAGGGCCGGCCGGCGCAGTCGGTTGCGCTTCCCGGCATGGACGGCAAGTCCAACGCGCAAGGCCGTTGCGGCTATGGCCCGCGTCTGCCGTTCCTGCTCATATCGCCTTATGCCAAGGTTAACTTTGTTGATCACACACTGATCGACCAGACCTCGATTCTGCGCTTCGTGGAAGATAACTGGCTCAATGGACAGCGCATTCGAGGTTCATTCGATGCATTGGCTGGGCCGATCGACAATATGCTGAATTGGAAAAAGCCCGGTAGCGCAATTTACGTGTTGGACGAAGCGTCCGGGGAGCCCGTGCAGCGAAATTGAAGTGAACGCAGCCGCAAGGAGGCTATTGCGAAATCCGTGTGGCTGGGCGGCGCAACGAAGACAATACGATTGTGCGGTCAGGAGTAACCACAAAGCGGCGATAATGTTGCAATCGGCTCTCAGCGCAAATGCAGCCCTTTATGCAATTGCGGACAGGTGAATTGCGGATTCATCGGCAAAGCGTGTGCCGCACGCTCAAAGAAAATTCTTCCTGATTTTGTCCATTGTTCCATCTTGCTGCAAATCATGAATCGCCTGCGAAAAACGTTTGGCCAGCGCCTGACCGCGTGGCCCAATGGCTTTGGAAAAACCAAGATATTTTGGATTGTCCTTTAAATTCAGGACGATCTCCAAATCCGCTTGCCCCAATTGCCGGGCCACGTAGTTGATGACATATTCATCCGACACGATGACCTTGTACCTGCCGAGGTTAAGCGCCTTCAGCAGCGACTCGTTGGTATAACTTTCGACTTTTCTGAGTTCCCTATAGTCATCGAATTCCTTGCCGTAACTATAGCCAAGTACTGTACCAACCAATTCCTCTTTGAGATCACCCAACGACTTTGCCTTGATGGCCGCGCCCGGCAGAGACATGATCGATATCCTTTCACGTCCCAGTGGCTGCTCGGTAAAATAAATGAACTCCGCGCGATCTTCGCTATAGACTGGCGTCAGCAAACCATCGACTTTTCCGCTCTTGGTGTACTCCAGAGCCCGTGACCATGGAAGTATCGTGAATTCTGGTTCCACGCCAAGTCTCTTGCAGATTGCCCGCACAAATTCGACTTCGAATCCGGTGAGGTGATCGCCCTGCTTGATGATATATGGCGGGAATTCTGTCGTCGCGAAAGTGACTGTTTCCGCCCGGGAAGACCCAGGTAAATACAGCACCATTGCAAGAATTGCGCCGACGATGATTTTCAGCATGACTCCCCCCGATTGGCATCAGATACAGGCAGGCATTCAAGGGGCGCTCTACGGCGCCTCAGTCAATTTCCTGATCCAGATCAAAGTATAGCCAACTATCGGCGCTTTCAGCCACCGTAATTGTCGGCAATGTCGCATGCAAGCGCCAATCTGGCGACTGTGTGAGGCGTGGCGAGAAAGCGTGATCCTGCGCCCTGCTCGTCAGGGCGCAATCGACGTCGGTAGTGGATGCGATTTCCGATACACGCGCTCAAGCGGCGCGTCTGGCATCCTCAAGCGCTGCACTCAGGTGCGACACTTGTTCTTTCAGCACAAGGTTTTCGGCGACCAATTCGGAAATCCTGGCCTTGAGCGCGATCACTTCCGCTTTGGACGGCGTGTTATCGTCCGAGACCAATGCCACGCTTTCATTGCCATCGGTGCCGACGTTGACGGTTTCGGGGGAGGTCGATTTCTTCGGCGTTTTGGCCTCGCGAACTTCTTTCGCAGCCTGTTGCAGTTCCTTTTTGCCACCGGCCAGCGCCGCCAATTGCTCGCCACTCGTCAACGAAGCGACGGCAGCAGCGGCGCCTATCGATATTGTGCCGGCACGAACCGCATCGATCAATTCCGGCGTTGCGGTTTT
The DNA here is from genome assembly GCA_036561005.1 of Burkholderiaceae bacterium. Lineage (GTDB taxonomy): Bacteria > Pseudomonadota > Gammaproteobacteria > Burkholderiales > Burkholderiaceae_D > PKWO01. The sequence continues at coordinate 25,209 of DATBQE010000196.1, forward strand.
TTGGATTTTCTCAATTTGACCAATCGTGTGGCTGCTGACCCCGGCGATCTGTGCGACTTCCTTGCGGCTCGTCTTTGTGTTGATTGCCGGGGCTGCCGGGGCGGCGGCATGCGCGGCGTCCGGCTTGGCTGCAGGTATGGCCTGGCTCACCGTTGCAAGCAATTCCTTCTTGCGCAATGCCAGCATGCCACGCTGGAAGTCTGTCACGCTACGCCGTGACAATTGATTGTCGATCATCCAGAGCATGACTTGCTCGATGGACTCGAAACTGTGGTTTTGTGAGGTTTTGAATTCGATGCCGTGCTTGCGGCAAATTTCGTAGCGATTATGCCCGTCGATCAAAATGTCACCCCACAGCACCAATGCGTCGCGGCAGCCCTCTGCGAGCAGAC
>DATBQE010000197.1:0-15961 GCA_036561005.1 Burkholderiaceae bacterium
TTACAAAACAAAATGAACAGGCCATAAGAAAAAATTGCTCTACTCATCAAAAAGAATGGATGTGCTTTCTTGCCAAAGCAAAGGAAATCGAAGAAGCAAATAGCGAAGATTCAATAAGCATGGCCGTCAAAGGCAATATTGAGCAGCAGTGCGGGCTGCATTGATCTTGTTGAGATCGATCATAATTTTTCAGTCGGGACCAGTTTTTCGACAACCTTTGTCGTCTTTTGGCCTTACAGTTCTATTCTCCAAGCTAAAATAATATTGACAGGGATCTGACAAAATCCTGCCAATAGAAATTATAAGGAGAAGATATGTTCTACGATTTTTCAACAGTCAAAATTGCGGTGGATAACCTGAAGATTAATTACGAAGACGAAATCGTCTTCGATTCGACGGTAGTTTTGACCTGAGCCGCCAAAACCAAAATTCCGAATCTGCGCCCCAAGCGCTTTGAAGATTTCTTTCAACGGTTTCCTCGTAGTGAATTACAAGATCGGTGGTTCGACTTCCAAATTGTCTGCGTCAATTAGCGCTCCTCGATAGCGGCGCAAAGCCCCGCGTTTTTTCACACTAGAGGCAATAAGCCAATCCCTACCGACTTAGTCGTCCCCGAAAGAGGGGCTTTTTCAGGGACGACTAGTTGGGATGGGTGGTGTCTCCCACCCTTGGTATGCTAAGGGCATTGCCCTTCTCAGAATTTCGTATTCAAAGAAGCGGTCCAGTTCACCCAAGTATGCGCAACGGTGGCGTTGGTATTGACATCGCCGTTGTAGTCGTTCAAACCGCTCGTGATGTAGTCGGGATGCCATAGATTGGTGGCGGCCAGGCGGGCCTGCCAGCCGGGTTTGAATTTCCATAAAATGTAGCTGTCGATACCGGTTTTTCCGCCGGTGAAGCTTTGCTGGGTGTCGCTAAGCTGTGTTGTGACGCCGGGCACCCAGGTGACGTTTGCGCCCATGCTGAGCGAGTGAGACGCCGCATAATCGACACCGACATTGGCCGATGCCGGAGTCTGACCGCTCAGGTAATTGTAGGGGCCGGGGATGCCGCTGACTTGCGACCAATAGCGCGCCACGTTGCCATGCAGCTCCACCGATGGCCCATGTTCGACAAATTGGTTGAGGTTGACCTTGCCGTCTATTTCTATACCCCGAATCGTCGCGTGGTCGAGGTTGATCGGCTTACTGATCCAGCGACCGTCGGCTTGTTGCGTAGTGAGCGTACGGATAACATCCGTCACCTGGCGTTGGAACACATTGACGCTAAAGTTGCCGCCGCTTTTGAAGTAGTGTTCGAATGCGGTCTCCATGCCCCAGGAGAGTTCCGGACGCAAGTTGGGATTGCCTTCGCTATCGGGGTGGAAGGCGTCGTTCATGGTGCTGAGTACTACGCGCGGAAGCAGGCTGCCCGTGCCCGGCGCGCGATAGGCGCGCGACACACTCCAGCGGATTTGATCCTGGTAGCCGCCGCTCGCGCTCTTTTCCAATTGGTCGCCGAAGCGCCACACACCCTGCAACGATGGACTGAGTACCGCACTACGGTTGGTGATGTCGCCGCTGTCGACGCCGCCGCGCGTGGTCAGGCTTTCCCAGCGCAGACCGGCGTACCAGCCCCAGTGAGCGGACAGATTCCATTCGTCCTGCGCGAAGCCGGCCAGACGCAACACGGTGGCCGATGTATCGGTGGCCACAGGAGCCGAATTGGGAATATAGCCGCTTTGCAATAGATCGTTTGTCTGCGAACTCCAATCGCCTTCGTAACCCATCACGAACTTGCTGGTGTCATTGAGTGCGTAACTCCATTTGCCTTTTGTATTGACGCCGCTGACGTGGTTGTCGTTGTTTGATTCAAGTCCCAGCGAGCCGTTCGGTGTCGCCTGGAGGTAATGCGTATCGGCGTTGGAAACAAAGTCGGAGAAACTGAGGTGGGTCTCGAAACTGCCGCCGGCCAGCGGCATCAGGCGATCAACGGTCAGCTTGTAGACGTCCGATGTGTTTTGCGAATGGCCGAGCTGGGTCGAGTACTGTGCCGTGCCGACCGCGTCGCTCATGGTGTCGGTGAACTGATCGACCGCACTGCGCCGAAAGGCGAACAATTGCACGCTGGCGTTGTTCTGTTCGCTTTCACGCCAATTCAGGCGCGGTGCGATGTTGAGGTTGTAGCCATTGCGATACTGATGATCGGTCGTGGTCTGGTCTTCCAGCACCGTGGCCGGTATTGTCGCTGAACCTCCCGGCACCACAATGCGGTTGTGCGCATAGTCCGCACCCTCAAGCTGCCCCATTTGCTTGATCGTGCCGCTCAGCAGCCACGAAAATTTGTCCCACCTGTCGTTATATTGCACGGCAAGGCGCGCTTCGGGGTGGGCGTTGTCTTCCAGGCTTTCGGTGAAGGTGATTTCCTTGTTTTTCTTCGGCGGCACCTGGCGCAGGACGATATTGATGGTGCCGGCAATCGCCTGGGCGCTGTGCTCGGCCAGCGGTGCCCGGATGATTTCAATGCGTTCTATCAGTTCCGGTGAAAGTGAATCCAAGGCAAAGCCGCGCGGCGCCGGTTCGCCATTGATCAAAATTTGCGTATAACCTGCGCCCAGTCCACGCATGCGAATTTCGCCGCCGCTACGCCCGCCGCGCCCGCCCAGCGTAATACCGGGCAAGCGCTTGAGCACATCGCCAAGATCGATGTCGCCATACTTCATGATCTCATCGTGACTGACCACCAGGGTTGTCACCGTGCTTTCACGCCGCACATCGACATCGGTCAGGCGTTTGCCGCTGATTTCAACGGTGGTATTGGCATCCGGCTTTTGCGCATCGCTGGCAGAACCCTGGGTTTGCGCGTATGCGGGAAACCAGGCCAGCAGTAACGCAAGTGCGCTCGTTTCGATTACGTTTGTATTCTTCATGGTGCGCGACATTCTACGCAACAATTGTTAACCGTTGACGACATGTCGGCCGATTCGACCCAATGATTCGCCCCACGATAGCGCGCCGGCTCGTGCGTACTACCAACCTTTGTGATATTGGTCGGGAAAGATTTTTCGTACACATGCGGATTCGCCCTACCGGAGCGATTTTAATCACAAAATGGAGCGACCCTCGAGGAAGGTTGCGCGCAGCTTTAGCAAGTCAAGTGCGCGCCGACGCAACGCGCTATTTTTCTCGCCCGACACCACGGCGAGCCATTCGGTCGCAAGCTGCAATATCTGCTTCAGGCATTCAGGGTCAAGGCCGACACTTCCAGACCGCACGTCGCAACCCCGGTGGGCCAATACCCAGCCCGAAGTGTTCCATCAGCTATGGTAAGATTACCTCCTCGGATACACTGCACTTCGTCCGTTGACGCGGGGCATGTTTAAAGTTTGGCTCTGACAAACTTCAAGACGCTGCACGTTTCCTTGATGCAATCAGGTATATAAGTCTCGGCAGACGTTGCTTCCCGCCATTTTCGATCTGCGCATCAGATACAAGATATGGCTACATTCACACACCCAGGCAATAACTTTCAACGATTCGATGCATTTTAAGAAGCCCAGCTACAAGAGTTTGCAGGTCTGCGCAGTATTCTGGCTTCTCATGAGTGCCACCTCCTTGCTTCACGCGTCCTACGCGGTCGACATTGATGCCCCGGATCCTTTGCGCCAGCTGTTGCAGGACAATCTCGACCTGACGCGCTACCAGGAATGCAAAGATATCGATGACGAGCAATTAAAGTTCATGCTCGATACCGTGGCCGAACAGGTTACGCAATTGACGTCAACCGAAGGCTACTTCACGCCGGTCTCCAAGTTTGATGTCAACAGCAAGGACACAAAGAAAGTTGTTACGGTGCATGTCGCACCCGGAAAACGCACGGTGGTGTCCCATGTTGATCTAGATATAGTCGGGGCCATCGTCAACGAATCTTCCTCACGCGTGACTGCGGTGAAGGAGAACTGGCTCTTGCCTGCCAATCACCCGTTCCGCCAGGCGGACTGGGATCTGGCAAAAGAAACGGCACTGGAGGATCTCAAACGCCAGCGCTATCCGGCGGCGCGCATGGTGCAATCGCAAGCGCGCGTCAATCCGGATATAGGCGAAGCGGAACTCTCAGCACAATTCGATAGCGGCCCGGCTTTTACCCTGGGACAACTCACTATCAGCGGTACCAGCCGCTATCCGGCCAGCATCATTGGCAACGTCAATCCCCTGCATCCCGGAGAAGAATACAGCCTTGAGCGCCTTCTGGAGTTGCAGCGGCAAATTCAGAAAACACCTTATTACGGCAATGTTGTGGTCGGCATCAATGACGACGCACAACATCCCGACCTGGCGCCCGTCAATGTCAAGGTGACCGAATTGCCGACGCAGCGCCTGCGCGCGGGCGCGGGCTATTCATCCGATACCGGGATCAACGTGCTCGGGCGTTATACCTACCTCAATCTGTTCGACCGCGCCTATGTGTTCGATGCCCAGGCCAAACTCGAACAGCAACGCCAGTTTATTTCGCTCGGTGTGGATATGCCTCCCGATGAGCGCGGCTACGTCGATGGCGTCAGCGCGGCAGAAGATCGTACCACCTTGAAAGGGATAGACTTGCGCGACACGCGCATAGGCATCAAGCAGTCGCGCAGCTTTGAGAAATACGACACCGCCTATACACTCGATTATTACTCCGACGATCTGAAGCAAATCGACAATACTCCATTGCCGCCGGATGCCATTGCCTTGCCCGGCAAGCATCGCGCATTGGTTCCCGGCTTTTCATGGGCGCGGCGCGATGTCGACGATCCGATCTTCCCGCGCTCCGGCAATGTGATTGCGCTGCAAACGGGATTCGGTGTCAAAGGGGTTCTGACCGACCAGAATTTCCTGCGCGCCTTTCTGCGCATCAAGCAATATGTTCCGATCGGCAAGCGTGACCTGATGATCTTCCGTACCGACATTGGCGCAAACCAGACGGCCGGCAGCAACGCCGATATCCCGGCGTCGCTGCTGTTTCGCGCAGGGGGCACCGATTCGGTACGCGGCTACAGCAATCAAAGTATCGGCAATCTGCAGAACGGGACCGTGTTTCCCACCAAATACCTGCTGACCGGCAGTGCTGAATATCAACACTGGTTTTTGCCGAACTGGGGCGGTGCCGTCTTTTATGACATCGGCACTGCCACCGATAGCTGGAAAGACAAGCTCTTTTATCAGGGCGTGGGCGCAGGTGTCAGGTGGCGCAGCCCGGTCGGCCCGGTCAATGCAGACCTCGCCTACGGCGTGCAGGCCGGGCAGGTAAGGCCGCACATTTCATTGGGCATTGCGTTTTGAAGCGCTGTACGACATTGGCCTGCGAACTTTGAAGATGACGAATCCGGATTTGCATTCTCCTTCCAACGCGCCGCGCGCTGCCGGGCGCCCAGGTTCACGCCGCCGGCTGGTGCGGCGAGTCATGTTGGGCGCGCTACTGCTGCTGGTGCTGATCGCCGCTACGTTGATCTATTTTTTCCGATTTGAAAGCGGCAGCGCGATGCTCTGGCGCGTCGGCGTCCAAATGTTGCCGGGTACGCTATCGGGCACTTATGTCGGCGGCACGATCACCAATGGTCTGCACCTTCGCAACGTCAAGTATCGAGCAAAAAATACCGAAGTCGATATTGACGATATCGAAGGCCGCTGGAATCTGGTGCGCACGCCACCGACTTTGTCGATCGAGCATTTGCGCCTCGGCACAGTCGATGTGCGCATGGCCGATTCACAGACTGCGCGAGCCAGTTTGCCGGCCGATTTGCGCCTGCCGTTTGCGCTCAACATCAAGGCGCTGACAATCAAGGAAATCAATCTGCGTCAGGGCCTGCTAGTTAACACCTTCCGCGGATTGAGTGCGCATGGCCAATCAGACGGTACCAAGCATTCCGTAGTCCTGGAACATTTAACCACGCCATATGGTGAAACGAGCGCGGTCGTCCAATTGAACGGTGTCAAGCCGTTTGCTCTGGTCGGCTCGGGATCGATGGAGGGGACAGCAGAGCAGGAGCGCTATTCGCTCAACGCAAAAATCGACGGCACCTTGGAAAAACTGACCATCGAACTCAACGCCACCGGCGACAAATTGTCCGGGCTGGCGGTGATTCGGGCCACGCCGTTTGCCGCAGTGCCTTTCGAGCGGCTTGAAATCAAAGCCGACCACGTCAACCCCAGGGCATTCAATGCCGACGCGCCGAATGCCGACTTGGCATTGCAGGCCTCCCTGGAACCGGATGCGGCTGCACCAATTGTGGCAACGGCAAATGACCATCAACCAAATCCGGCACACAACGGCTTTCCCGCCGTCAGCGGATCGGTCTCGATTGTCAACGCACAACCGGGCACGATCGATGCAGGCAAATTGCCGCTGGAATCGGTCAACGCGATGTTGCGCCTGGACGGTCGCGTTCAGAAACTGACGCAAATGCAGATCAAGCTCTTCGGCAAAGCCACAATGGAAGGGTTGGGCGAATTGCAGCAACAGGAAGACGGCAAGAACAATGCAATCGGGGATTTCCGCTTGAACGTCACAGGGCTGAATTTGCACGCATTGCATGCAAAACTGCAAGACAGCAATTTCCATGGCCCCTTGAACATCAAACTGCAGGCCGGCAAGCAGGAAGTGGCGCTTAAACTGGATGACCCGCGCCTTGGTATTGCACTCGATGCACAATTCGACTCTGATCGTGTGACGCTACGCACGGCGCAATTGCGTGCCGGCGCGGCGCGGTTGGACCTGTCCGGTACCATGGCACGCGATGTTCGGCATGCCTACGCGCTGCAAGGAAAGCTGACCCAGTTCGACCCGGCATTGTGGATCAAGAATGCCAGCTTGCATACGTCCGGAAAATTATCCCCAAAGGGTGAACCACGCGGCAAGGCAAAGCAGATGCCGGCGGCAGCAATCGCATTGACCGGGACAGCCGTCAAGACGGGCACGGCTAGTCCGCAAGGCAATGCAATACACGGTCGCATCAATATGGACTTCGCGGCAAATGGCACCTTGGCACCGGAATTTCAGACCGCGGTGAAATTCGAATTGCATGACAGTGAATATGACAAACTGCCGATGAGCGGCGCGGGCCACATTGCGGTGACCGGCAAGCGCCTTTTACCGAGTGAAATGCAACTCTCGGCCGTTGGGAATGAATTGTCTTTGCGAGGCGGCTTCGGCAAGCCCGACGATCGTCTGAAGTTCAACCTGAATGCGCCGCAACTGGAGCGGCTCGGCATTGGCATGTCCGGATCGCTCAATGTTGACGCCGAAATTCAAGGCATGATGGCGCGGCCGGACATGCATGCCGCTTTTCACGGCGAACGCTTGTCGATGGGCTCGCAGCAATTGGGCGCCGTGTCCGGGCACGCCGATATTCGCGGCGATTTGACCGATAGCGCCCGTGCATTAAGCAACACCAGTGTGTCGGCGAACTTTGAATTGCACGACTATATCGGCTCCGGCCTCAGGATTGACCATGGGGAAGCAACGCTTGGCGGCACCTACGGCAACCACAGCCTGGCACTCAGCGTGAGCGGCAGCGCGCACGGCAACCCGCTGAACCTGAGTCTGGCAACACAAGGCCGGCTTACACAATCGGCAGACGGCACGGGCTGGGATGGCATGGTGAGTAAACTCGAAAACCGCGGCCTGCCTCAGGTCGTCTCGGCGGCGCCTTTCGCCTTAAGCGTATCATCGCAGCGGTTGGCGATCGGGGCAGCGAAGTTCGCCGTGCTCGACAGCACCCTTGATCTTAAAAAATTCAACTACGATCATGGCTCACTGAGTTCCGAAGGAAGTGCCGGCGCAGTCAGTCTTGCAAAAATTCTGCAGTTGCAACAGGAACTGTCCGGCGTGACATCGCCGCTGAAAACCAACCTGGTATTCGACGCCAGCTGGAAGTTCTCCACTTCAGGCAAGGGCGATGGGTTTATCGAGCTCAAACGACGCGAGGGCGACATCACGGTTGACCCGGGGCGAGGGGACGTAGCGCTGGGCTTATCGGCTTTGCATTTGCATGCCGCCTTGCAGGCCAATCGCGTGCAGCTTGATGCACAAGCAGCCGCCAGCCGAGTTGGCACCTTGACGCTGCAAGCGCAAATACCCCTGGACACGAGGAACGGCGGCACCGAACTTTATGCAGAGCAGGCATTTACTGCGCAACTGAAGCTCGCCGTACCCAACCTGAAAACTGTGGGAGCGTTATTCGGCCCCCGCTACGCAATCGATGGCGCCATCAATGCGAGTTTGTCCGGGTCCGGGACGCTTGCGGAACCGGTTTTGTCCGGCACAATCGATGGCGACAAGCTGGCCGTCACCCTGTATGACCAGGGCATCCGATTGCATGACGGCATTGCCCGCCTGATTCTGGAAAAAAACGTTGTCACGCTGAAAGCATTGGAATTCCATAGTGGCGACGGGACGCTGAAAGCGGAGGGCCAGGTACAGGTGGGGCAATCCAACCCAGATCTGCATGCGCGCATCGTCGCAGATCACTTTCAATTGTTTGCCAGCCCCGATCGGGAACTGACGCTATCCGGGCAAGCGAGTCTCGCCAGCGTCAGCGAGCAGCTCCACGTCGACGGCAAAGTGGTCGTCGATCACGCACAATTCGACTTCCCAAAAAGCAGCGCGCCGCAGCTCGGTGACGACATCGTGATCGTCCACAATAGCGGCAAAGTCGAAGCGAAACCGATAGCGAGCGATCAGGAAAGGTTGGCAAAAGCGGGCGCCAAGCCGGCCGGCCGTTTCGCGCCGGTGGTCGACCTCGCCATCGACCTGGGCGAAGACTTCCGCTTTCGCGGCACCGGCGCAGACCTCAAGCTGAGCGGCAATCTGGCCATACATAGCGAACCCTATCGGCCATTGAACGCCACCGGCACGGTGCAAGTCGAGTCGGGTACCTATGAAGCGTTCGGGCGCAAGCTCGCTATCGAACGCGGCGTGCTCAACTTCCAGGGGCCGCTCGACAATCCCAATATCGATATTCTGGCGATGCGACGTAACCAGGACGTAGAAGCCGGCGTCGAGGTCACCGGCCTGGCTCGCCGCCCGCGCACCAAGCTCGTGTCGGAACCGGATGTGGTCGACGAAGAAAAATTGTCCTGGCTTATGTTTGGCCACGGTTCGGAAAGCAATGGCGTCGGACAGCAACAGGCTGCCGCCGCCGCGTTGGGCTTGCTCGGCAACGCAGGCGGCAAGAGCCTGGCCAAAGGTATCGGACTCGATACATTCTCCATCGGCAAAAGCGAATCCGGCTTGAATGATCAACAGGTGGTCAACGTCGGCAAGGCAATCTCGGAAAAATTTGTTGTCGGTTATGAGCAGAGCCTGACCGGCGCGTCAAGCATCGCCAAGTTGACCTGGCAGGTTTCGCATCGCTGGTCCCTGGTGCTGCGCGCCGGGGCAATCAATGGCTTCGATGTATTGTTCAGCTTGCGCTACGACTGAGCAAACAGCTCTTGAAGTTCGCGCTGTGCATGATGAGCGCTGGCGCACGGAATAAACCGGCCTTCCATCGCAGGCTTGTGCTTATGAGAAAACCGGAAAGGCATGCCATGCAAACGTTGTCCATCTCGAACGAAGTCTGGAATCCTGTTCAACGGCGAGGCGATTGATGAAGCACGCCATTCTGGCATTGAATGCCGGTTCTTCCAGTATCAAATTTTCACTTTTTTCTACCGCCGACGCGACAAAGGATATGCGCCTTTTGTGTCGCGGCGAATTCTCGGCGCTCGGCCACGAAGCGCGCTTTGCTGCAACGAATGAGCAAGGCGAAATATATGACGGCTGCGCGGTGCCAACCGGCTGCAGTCACGAGGAAGCCCTCGCCTTCCTTCTGAAATGGCTGCCCCGACATTACCCGGCGTTTGAACTGGTTGCCGCGGGTCACAGAGTCGTTCATGGCGGCGCAAAGTATCTCAGCCCGGTGTTGATTGACACCGCAGTCATGGACGAACTGCGCCGCCTGGTACCGCTTGCGCCATTGCATCAGCCGCATCACATTGCCGCCATCAAGGCCATGCAATCACTTCACCCGGGGCTGCCGCAGGTGGCATGCTTTGACACCTCGTTTCATCATACCCAACAACCGTTGGTAACGAGCTTTGCCTTGCCGCAGCCGTTGACCGACGAAGGGATTCGCCGCTATGGCTTCCATGGTCTGTCTTACGAATATATCGCATCGGTGCTGCCTGACGTGGTCGGCAGACAGCTTGCGGGAGGCAGAGTGGTGGTCGCGCATCTGGGGTCCGGCGCCAGCATGTGCGCCCTGCAAGATGGCAAGAGCGTCGCCACGACCATGAGTTTCACTGCCCTGGACGGCTTACCCATGAGCCGCCGGTGCGGCAGCCTCGACCCCGGTGTGATTCTGTATCTGCTGCAGGAAAAGGGTATGAGCGCCGAAGCGGTTGCAACTCTGCTCTACAATGAATGCGGCCTCCTTGGCGTATCGGGAATCAGCGACGACATGAAAGTCCTGCTGGTGAGCGCCGACCCGCGTGCATTTGCCGCCATCGATATGTTCGTCTACCGCGTGAACCGGGAACTTGGTTCTCTTGCCGCAGCCCTCAACGGACTCGACGTCCTGGTTTTTACCGCAGGCATCGGCGAACATGCCGCACAGATACGCGCTCGCATCTGCCAGGCAGCACAGTGGTTGGGCATCGACCTCGACGAGACCGCCAATGCCGAAGGCAAGACATGTATCACGCATGCCGCCAGCAAAGTATCGGCCTGGGTCATACCGACTGATGAGGATTTGGTGATCGTTCGGCACACGCAAGAGATCGTGAAGGCGAAAATTCAAGCCGGCGCCAGTGCGCCTAGCCCGTGTCCTGAGTCATTAATTCGTTGATTAAATTTGCCGAAAGCAGCCCAATACGGCGTCACAAATGCGCGCAAGGCTCCAGCCTTGCTGTGCTTTGTTCCTGGTCTTGGACAGATTTCGACACATTTAATTGTTCAACGAATCAATAACTCAGGACACTGTAACCGGCAGGAAGGTCTCCTCCCTGTCGAGCACAGCATCGTATTCACCTCTTCTGGCATTTCTGTTGCAGATGGCGCGATGATAGAGCGCCTGCTGCGCCGGCACGATATTGGCGTCAACGCCGCGCCAAATTTCCAGTGCAGGTTGCTGGATTGCCCGCGCAAAGGAAAAGGCCAATGGCCACGGTCGGCGTGGATGGCTGTCTTTGTTCATTGCGTTCAAGCGCTCGCTGGCCTGTTGCGCATCCTGCCCACCGGACAGGAACGCAATTCCTGCAACAGCCGCCGGAACGGCGCGCAAAAGGCAATTCAGGGTTGCGTCGGCGACGTCGGATATGCTCGCCTGATGTTTGCAGTCCAGCGCCGGCAAGACCATGTTGGGTTTCAGGATCGTCCCTTCCAGCAACACGTTGTGGCGTTGCAGTTGATAAAAGACAGCGTGGAGCACGCGTTCCGTCACTTCGAAACATCGCGCCAAATCATGTTCGCCCTCCATCAACACTTCCGGCTCGACGATAGGCACCAACCCCGCCTCCTGGCATAGCGCCGCATAGCGCGCCAGGGCATGCGCATTGGCCTCGATGCAGGCGTCGCCAGGCAACGCGTCGCCTATCGCGATGACCGCACGCCACTTGGCAAAATGCAGGCCCATCGCCGCGTATTCCTTCAAGCGCTCGCGCAAGCCATCGAGCCCCTCAGTCACTTTTTCACCCGGAAATCCCGCCATCGGCTTGGCGCCGAGATCGACTTTGATGCCGGACAGGATTGCGGCATTGGCCAGAACGTTGAGAAAGGACGTGCCGTCCTTTGCGCTTTGCCGAACAGTTTCATCGCAAAGTATGACGCCATTGACTGCCTCGCCAAGGCCGGGTGTCGTCAGCAGAAGCTCCCGGTAGGAACGCCGCGCGGCCTCAGTCTCGGGAATGCCGAGCGCCGCAAAGCGTTTGTTGCAGGTTGCTTCGCTCTCGTCCGCAGCAAGCAAGCCGCGGTCACCGGCGACCAGCTCGTTGGCAATCCGGACCAAGCGATGCGCGTTGGTATGTGAAGACGTTTTCATTTTTCGTCGCTCCATTTCCAGTCATGAATTTCCGGCATGTCTTGACCATGCGCGTTGATGAAGAGTTTGTGCTCGATCAACTTGTCATGCATGGACTGCTTGAGGTAGTCGCCGGCGGCACCGAGGTCACGCACCCGGTCTATCACGTCGAGCACGAGATGGAATCGATCAAGATCGTTTTGTACCCGCATGTCGAAGGGGGTGGTGATCGTGCCTTCTTCCTTGTAGCCGCGCACGTGCAGCTTGTGATTGGCGCGCCGGTAGGTGAGCCGGTGCACCAGCGATGCATAGCCGTGGAAAGCAAAGATGATGTGCCTGTCGCGCGTAAAGAGCGAATCGTAGTCGGCATCGCTCATGCCGTGCGGATGTTCGCTTTGCGATTGCAACTTCATCAGGTCGACCACGTTGACGACACGGATTTTCAGGCCCGGCAGGTGCGTTTTCAGAATCGAAACGGCAGCGAGCACTTCCAATGTCGGCGTGTCGCCGCAGCAGGCCATCACCACGTCAGGCTCACCGCCGCGGTCATTGCTGGCCCAGGACCAGATACCGATCCCTTCCGCACAGTGCACCTCGGCGGCTTCGATGCTCAGCCACTGCGGCATGGCATGCTTGCCGGCCACCACGACATTGACGTAATGGCGGCTGCGTAGACAATGATCGAATACGGATAGCAGGCAGTTGGCATCCGGCGGTAGATAGATACGGACGATGTCTGCCTTCTTGTTGACGACATGGTCGAGAAAGCCGGGGTCCTGGTGCGTGAAGCCGTTGTGGTCCTGCTGCCACACATGGGAGGCAAGCAGGTAGTTGAGCGATGCGATCGGCCGGCGCCACGCCAGCTCGGACGTGACCTTGAGCCATTTTGCATGCTGGCTGAACATGGAGTCGACAATGCGGATAAAAGCTTCATAGCTGTTGAACATGCCGTGTCTGCCGGTCAGCAAATAGCCTTCCAGCCAGCCTTGGCATTGATGTTCGCTGAGCATCGAATCGAGGACCCTTCCTGCAGGCGCCAGAAATTCGTCGTTCGCATCGCTTCTCATGTCCCACTGACGATTTGTTACTTCAAACACGGCGCCAAGAAAATTCGACAGGGTTTCATCGGGACCAAAGATGCGGAAGTTGTGCCGGTTAAGGGCAATCACCTCACGCAAGAAGTTGCCAAGCACCAGCGTATCCTGTGCGTCGACCGCCCCATGCGAAGGCAACTTCAAAGCGTGCAGACGGTAATCCGGCATGCGCAGATCGCTGAGCAGGCCGCCGCCGTTGGCATGCAGGTTTGCACCCATGCGGCGATTGCCTTCCGGCGCCAGTTCCGCCAGGTCCGGCTTGAGCCGGCCATCATTATCAAACAGCTCGTGGGGCCGATAGCTTTTCATCCAGCTTTCGAGTTCTTGCACGTGTTGCGGGTGCTTCGCGTCAACCAGCAGCGGCACTTGATGCGAGCGAAATGTTCCCTCAACCGCCAGACCGTCCACCACCTTGGGACCAGTCCATCCTTTGGGAGAACGAAGCACCAGCATGGGCCATTGCGGGCGGCCGGCATCAATGTTGTTTCTGGCCTTGGCCTGGATTTGATGGATATCGCCGACTGCCTGCTCCAGCGCCGCTGCCATCAATTGATGCATGGTCTCCGCGTCGTCGCCTTCGACAAAATATGGCGTCCAACCGCAACCGCGAAAAAATTGCTCGAGTTGCTGGTGCTCGATGCGCGCCATCACGGTCGGATTGCTGATCTTGTAGCCGTTGAGATGGAGGATGGGTAACACCGCGCCGTCGGTCGCAGGATCGAGGAATCGGTTCGATTGCCATGCAGTCGCCAGAGGGCCGGTTTCGGCCTCGCCATCGCCGACCACACAGGCAACGATCAAGTCGGGATTGTCGAATGCGGCACCAAAGGCATGGCTAAGCGAGTAACCGAGTTCACCGCCTTCATGAATCGAACCAGGTGTGGTTGGCGCAACGTGGCTCGAAATCCCGCCCGGGAAGGAGAATTGCTTGAAGAGTTTTTTCAGGCCTGCCTCATCCTGCGTCACATCCGGATAGACTTCGCTCCAGGTGCCTTCGAGGTACACGTTGCCGACAATTGCCGGCCCGCCGTGGCCGGGTCCGGCCACATAAAGCATGTTGAGATCGTGCTGTTTGATGAGGCGGTTAAGATGCACGTAGATGAAATTTTGCCCCGGCGTTGTACCCCAATGGCCCACAACGAGCGGTTTCACGTGCGACAGCTGTAACGGCACCTTGAGCAAGGGATTGTCGTACAGATAAATCTGCCCGACCGAAAGATAATTCGCAGCGCGCCAGTAAGCGTCCATCTTGGCCAGCAATTCAGACGACAACACATCGGTTTTCATGTTGCACGTCCTGTCTCGGCCATGGCGTTGCGCAAATCACGCCGAATCAACTTTGTCACAACTGCGTTGGGGATCTTTGTCGAGAAAGAGGACTTGCTCAATCTCGGCGGTTGCGGCGATTGCATTCCCATGATTTTCCCTGAGGTGAGAGAAGTCAGACCAGTGCGGCGTTGCGCTACGTCAAAAAAGCGTTAATCCATCCGCGGCATTGAATTTGAACGCATGCTTTTGCTCCGTCTGGAAACAATCAGAATGCGCCCTGTCCTGCTACCGATCCGTGCGGGACCGCACACGGCACGCACACAGTGACGCGAATTGCGCAATGCCGGATTGAAACAATGTTGCGAACACGGAAATCGCAGGCGCTTGGCTCTCGCGATAGCTGCCCGCCGACAACCTTGGGACGCTCAGTCTTCCGCGTCTCCCAGCAGAGCCGGGTCGGTTGCTGCATCAAGCGTCGCGACGTGATGTTTCGCCACGTCGTCAATGCGACCGAGCGTGCTCTCAATGGCGCGTTTCAATTTGTCTGCCGCACCGTGAATGGCCTGATGTGTGCTTTCGGCATGATCGCTTGCTGCAATTGGCGGATGGCCTTCCATCCGCGCTTCCATCAGGCATCGATGTTCTCCACCCTTGTTTTTATGGTCATTGACCACGCTCAAGTGCACTTCCACTCGCGAGATACGTTCAACGAATCGTTCGAGCGACTCTTTCACCACGGACTCGACGTGGGACACAAGTGGTGCATGACTCGCCAAGGTATTGTCGGAATTGACCTGAATTTGCATAAGATAGACCTGCTTTCACGGGTTAGTTCAGTCGCGCCGAACATGAATATGGATTTCCTTGCTCAAGTGTCGCTTTGACGCTGAAACTGATCTGTGCGATATCCCACCGACAAGCGACTCTATCGGGCAAATGCGCGCGATCGATTGCGCGGAATTGCCATTGCGGCTACCTTGCGTGCGTTCGCGCACGGAATGGACCGGCAATACGCCGGAGGATGGAACACATGGAGATCGCGCTAAATTCGATCTCCGAAAGGGAAACCATGAAAACGACACTTGCAGCAATGCTGTTCATTCTCTGCGCGACCTTGTGCGGCCAAACCGTTCACGCGCAGGAATTGGACAATGATCAACCTCTAAATTTTGTGATCGATTCGGCAATCAGCGCCGCAATCCGGGTGCAGCTATCGGACGCCTGGATGTTCACGCTAAGCCATATCAATGTCGACACCGACGATCATGGCGTGGTGGTATTGAGCGGACACGCGAGAAATAAGGAGCAGGTGGACAAGGCGATTTCCATCGCACGCCATACATCCGGGGTCGTTGCCGTGCAGAATCACATCACCATTGCCGCAGATTAGCAGGTAGAACATGGACGGATGAGTGATGCGACCTAGGAGTCTGCGCGGCAGAAGCGAGTCGGCTGCAATGGATGGAGAAAAGTCCCACTTCGCCCCTAATGCCGTTCAGTTAAGGTGATTTCTTGATGACGCGAACGGCATAACGCTTTGGTTTGGCCTTGACGGCCCGGTCGTAAGAACGACCGGGCCGTT